>JAVXQD010000015.1:0-51590 GCA_036644375.1 Oscillospiraceae bacterium | reverse complement strand
AAGAACCATATTGAAAATTTGTTCAAATACATCGCTGCCGAAGCGGTGTAAAAAGTTGTAGCTCACGGTGGAAAAGTGCGGGATGGTATCCAACAGCCCATAGCCTAAAAACCAGCGATACGATACGCTATCCTCGCACACTCGCACTGTTTCCCGCAAAGAGCGGTGGCCGTACAGATGCTGCAGCAGCACAATTTTGATCAGCACAACAGGGTCGACGCTCGGTCTTCCCACATTCTTGCTGTACAGGTGCTCCACCAGTGCATATACCGTATCCCAATCCATGCTGCGCTCTATTTTTCGCAGCAGATGAAATCTCGGTACCAAGCTGTCGATGTCCGTTAGGGCAGGCGCGCGGCGGTTGTTTTGCTGTCTTTCAATCATCTTCTTCACCCTACTCTATTTTACCATATTGAGGACTAATGGGGAACAAAAATTGAAAAAATCCGCCTCATGGGCGGACTTTTTCGACAGGCTGTAGCCGAGAGCCTGCGCTCTCGGCTTTTTCTTTACATAAAAGCAGTATTGAGATATAATGTAACTCAATTGCCAAGGCCGCGATTTATTGCTTTATAATGATATATTTAAAGGGGAAAGTTATGCTTCAGCCATATATCGAAACCTTTCATAAATATAAGTATCTTCTGCAAAACCTGATTGTGCGAGATATCAAGGTGAAGTATCGCCGCTCTATTTTGGGCGTTGCATGGAGTCTTTTGAATCCGCTTTTGATGATGTTTATTCTGAATGCGGTGTTTTCACGGATATTCCGCTTTCAAATACCGAACTTTCCGCTATACCTTATCACGGGTCAGATTTTGTTCGGATTTTTCAACGAGGCGACAAGTGCCGCGATATTTTCGATAGTGGATGCTTCGTCCCTGATAAAAAAAGTATACATACCCAAATATATGTTTCCGATTGAAAAGGTGTTGTTTGGATTTGTAAATCTTGTGTTTTCAATTCCCGCAATCGCAGTCATGATGCTTATGTTCCGTGTCCCGTTCAGCCCCGTGATGTTCATGTGTGTGTTTCCGCTCATTTCAATGCTTATGTTCACATTGGGGTTCAGCCTTGTTATCTCGGCGCTGTGCGTTTTCTTTCGAGACCTGAAGCATCTGTATTCGGTGCTCATAACCGCATGGATGTATCTCACCCCGATTATTTACCCGCTTTCCGAGCTTGAGGGAAGCTGGATTTATTATATTGCGCTGCTGAACCCGCTCACCTGGTACGTTGAATATTTCAGACAGACTCTGATTTACGCGACGATGCCAACCGCCGTCATGAACTGCATGTGCTTCGGCTACGGCGCGCTTTTCATCATAGTGGGCTTGCTGATGTTTAAAAAGCTTCAGGACAAGTTCATACTTTATATTTAAAAGGGGCAGGAGATATGGCTGAAATTATGGTCGATGTACAAAATGTCACGATGGAATTCAATATGAGCAGCCTCAAGGTTGACAGCCTTAAGGAGTATTTTGTGCGCCTTGTCAAGCATGAGCTTTTTTTTAAGTCCTTTCTCGCACTTGACGACGTCTCGTTTCAGGTTGAGAAAGGCGAGGTTCTCGGAATAGTGGGCCTTAACGGAAGCGGCAAGAGCACGATGCTCAAAATAATATCGGGAATAATGAAGCCCACCAAGGGAAACGCCACCGCGTACGGGTCTATATCTCCGCTTATTGAGCTTGGCGCGGGCTTTGATGTTGATTTGACCGCCCGTGAAAATATCTACCTTAACGGCTCGATTCTGGGTTATTCAAAAAAATTCATGGAGAGCGTATTTGACGAAATTGTAGAATTCAGCGAGCTTCAAAACTTTCTTGACGTTCCGATAAAAAACTTTTCATCCGGAATGCAGGCAAGGCTCGGGTTTGCCATTGCGACGGTTGTACAGCCCGACATTTTGATTGTCGATGAGGTACTGGCAGTCGGGGATTTTAAATTTCAACAAAAATGCGAGGACAGAATTCGCAAATTAATGAGCAATAACACCACAGTTATCATCGTGTCACATTCAATCGACCAAATTGAGGAGCTGTGCACAAAGGTGCTTTGGCTGAACAAGGGCAAGGTTATAAAATACGGCGATGCTCTCGATATTTGCAGAGAGTACAAAAGGGCATAGCAAGCGGTGCGCCGTCCGTCTGTCACTTCGTACAAAAAACTCCATATGTATAGAGCCAAATTTACATACATCAAAAAACCGCACCTCGATTGAGATGCGGCTCTTTTTCTATTTAGGCTTGAGAACGGTTCTCAGTTTGCAAGCTTTGCAATATGAGACTTTTTGCGGTTGGCAGCATTCTTGTGCATTACGCCGGTGCTGAGAGCTTTATCAATAACACTTGACGTATTGCTGACAATTTCAGCCTTGTTCTCTGTGCCTGTAGCAATGGCAGCCCCTGCCTTTTTCAGGACAGTTTTGAGATTTGATTTGACCGCCTTGTTGCGTTCGGTGTCCTTTGCATTAGTGAGGACGCGCTTTTTCTGTGACTTAATATTCGGCATGGTACCACCTCCTTTTATTGCCGTGCAGTACCTGATATGATATCATTTTTGTTCCGGAAAATCAATAGATATTTTCAATTTGTGTCATAAAAACAGTTTTTGCGTATTTCAGACCAATCGATACGAATAGTTATCCGCCGTTTTTCATACCCTTATGTAGTATAAAAAAGGAGCGGGTTTATGAAAAGACAAGCTCGAAAGGCAGGACTGGACACAGGTCTTATACTGATTTCTCTCGGAGTGGTTTTTACAGCGATGTTTCTCAGCGATTCGGCGGGAGAAATTACCAAGACATATATGCGCAAGCTCGGGATAATGACCGCCTCGCTCTCGGCTCCCGACGCAGGTGTTTTGGTTATGCGCGAATATATGTGCTCGGTTATCAGTGAGCATGAGGGTGACACAGAGCCGACGATAAATCAGGACCCGTCCGAATTTACGGCAGAGCCGGAGAAAAGAGAGTCTGAACCGGAGATTCCGGAAATTACGTATGACGAAAAGGACATTGCCGCGGCAGAAAGCACCATACCGCCCGAGAGAAGAGGGGTTATTGAACAGATACAGTTTTCTTCGACAGGCGACGGCGCCAACTATTTTCATTCGGGAAACGGAAGTCTCAGAAATGCAACCGATTTTGCGACCTCGGAGATGCAAGCAGTCGTAGAAGGGGAGTTTGGAATGCATATTGATAAAAACTCCACAGAACCCCAGGTGCTTATTGTTCACACGCATTCGACAGAGAGCTTTGACCGCTTTGACGCGGGATTTTATGACAGTGAATATCCGACCCGCTCAACCGACAGCGAAAAAAATATTGTAGCGGTTGGAAAAGTGCTTTGTGACACATTGAATAAAATCGGAATAAACTCCGTGCACGCCACCGAATACCACGACTATCCGTCATACAACAACAGCTACTCGCGAAGCCGCGTGACAGTGCAGGACTATCTGACAAGATTTCCGAGCATAAAGATAGTGCTGGATATTCACCGCGACGGGATACAGAGGGAGGACGGCACACGGGTAAAGCCGACATTTATTTCGGGAGGTCAAAAAACAGCTCAGATTATGATTGTGTGCGGCGCGGGAGACAGTGACAGTGCTGTGCCGAATTTTCGGGAAAATCTCAAATTTGCGGCTCGGCTTCAGAACAGCGCCCAAACACTGTTTCCCGGGTTTACCCGCCCGGCGCTGTTCGCGTACAGATTTTACAATCATGACCTGACAACCGGATCACTCGTCGTGGAGATAGGCTCCGAAAGCAATACTCTCACGGAACAGAAAAACGCCGCAAAGCTGCTCGCTTACGCGCTTGACGGTGCTTTTTAAACAGTGCGGCACTCGGCCGAGCGCGGATAAGGCTTTTTGCAGTCGGTCAGATTGACAAGATAGTCAATGCTTGTTGAATACAGCTCGGCGAGTGCTATCAGAACAGGAACCGGCAGATTGAGATTCCCGAGTTCATAATCGGAATAGGTGGTCTGATGAACGCTCAAAATGCGGGCAACTTCAATCTGGCTCATATCCCTGTCCTCACGCAAATCGCGTATCCTTGAATACATGTTTATCACCTCGACAACAGTATGTGTTAAGGGAATATGCCTTATTGATTTTCAAGGTATATTCCCTTATGATTTTTTGAGAGGGGATGATTAAATGGCAGATTATCGAAGGCTGTACTTTAAGCTGTTTAATGTAATATCAGCGGCGATGGATGAGATTTCGGGAGGCAATGCGGAAATGGCATATTATCTTATGTTTAAGGCACAGACTGAAGCAGAGGGAATAATAATCGAAGGTGAAGACGATATAAAAGTTATAAACGAAGAAAAATACAAACAATAATCGTTCAAAGCGTAAAAGACCTTTACAAACGTGTACAATAAAAATTATAATGTACTGTATATAAATAAAAAGAAGACAAAAGAATTCTTGAGGTAATCAATTAATGGACAATATCCGCAATTTTTGTATAATCGCCCACATAGATCACGGCAAGTCGACATTAGCGGACCGCATCCTTGAGGTCACAAGCGCAGTTGACAGGCGCGACATGAGCAGTCAGTTTCTCGACAATATGGAGTTGGAGAAGGAGCGGGGCATAACCATAAAGGCACGTGCCGTTTCGCTGAACTATACTGCTAAGGACGGTAAAATCTATGAGCTGAACCTCATTGACACTCCGGGACATGTCGATTTCGGGTATGAGGTATCGCGTTCGTTGGCGGCATGCGAGGGCGCAATACTGATTATTGACGCAACACAGGGTGTCGAGGCTCAGACCTTGGCCAACGCATATCTCGCGGTTGAGCACGGACTTGAAATTGTCCCTGTGCTGAACAAGATAGACCTTGCGTCTGCCGACCCCGAGCGAGTCGCGCAGGAAATAGAGGATGTCATAGGTATTCCGGCTCTGGACGCGCCGCGTATTTCGGCTAAAATGGGAATCGGAATCGAAGATGTGCTTGAAAAGGTAATCGAGGTAATACCTGCGCCTGAGGGTGACCCTGACGCGCGGCTAAAGGCGCTGATTTTCGACAGTGTATATGACAGCTACAAGGGCGTTGTGATTAATGTGCGCGTTATGGATGGTATGCTGAGGGCAGGCGACACAGTTAAAATGATGCAAACTGGCGCTGAATATCTGACCGTCGAAGTCGGGCACATGCGCGCGAGCAGTCTTGAGCCCTGCGGGGTGCTCCGTGCGGGCGAGGTAGGTTATTTTACGGCGAGCATCAAAAATGTGCGTGAGACGCGTGTGGGAGATACCGTGACAAACGCAGAAAATCCGGCACAAGCTCCGCTTCCGGGCTATCGCAAGGCTGTTCCGATGGTGTTCTGCGGCATATATCCCGCAGACGGTGCGCGCTACGGCGACCTGCGGGATGCGCTGGACAAGCTTATGCTCAACGACGCTTCACTGAGCTTTGAGCCCGAGACCTCTGCTGCGCTCGGGTTCGGATTCAGGTGCGGATTCCTTGGGCTGCTGCACCTTGAAATAATCATAGAGCGCATTGAGCGCGAATTTGATCTTGATTTAATAACCACCGCGCCGAGCGTTATATATAAAATCAAAAAGACCAACGGCGAGGAGCTGTTAATCGACAACCCAACGAACTATCCTGACCCCAGCACGATTGCCGGTGCGGAGGAGCCGTTCATCACTGCACATATCTACACGCCGTCCGAATATGTGGGATCAATAATGGAGCTGTGTCAGGAGAGGAGAGGTGTGTTTGTTGATATGAAATATATCGACACCGAGAGGGTCGACATGCACTATGAGCTTCCTTTGGGCGAAACGGTATACGACTTTTTTGACGCGCTCAAAAGCCGCACAAAGGGATATGCAAGCTATGATTACGAAATAAAGGGATTTGTTCCGAGCAAGCTGGTGAGACTTGATATATTGCTTAACGGCGAGGTCGTGGATGCTCTGTCGCTTATTGTTCACGCCGACAGGGCATACTCTCGCGGCAGGAAAATATGCGAAAAGCTGCTTGAGCATATCCCGAGACAACTGTTCGAGGTGCCCATTCAGGCAGCAATAGGCGGAAAAATAATTGCGCGTGAAACGGTCAGGGCGCTTCGCAAGGACGTTTTGGCAAAATGTTACGGCGGTGACATAACGCGCAAAAAGAAGCTGCTCGAAAAGCAAAAAGAAGGTAAAAAGCGCATGCGGCAGCTCGGCTCTGTTGAGGTTCCGAGTGATGCTTTTACAGCGGTGCTTAAGCTGGACTGAGTCTTTTCGCAGCAGCTCCGCTCAATGTTTTGAATTATCTGAATATACTGATACAGCAATACAATTAAAAAGGGAGAGATGCAAAATGGATAATATTCCCGAAAAAAAGCAGAGCGGTATTCTGCAGACGTACACAATAATCGACTATGTTGAAAATGAGCTTTCGACCTTTGACAAAAAGCCGTTTTCGCCGGTGGACAGCCTTGTCCTGTCCCAGATGTCCTATATGCATCTCGGATGTGCAGTCGGATTCCTCGGTGAGGGGAAAAGAAATGTTAGGATTGCAGAGCTTTACAGGGCAGAGCTTTTTCACGCCATGCTCGACGAAATAAGAGATCCGGAAAGCAACCGAAAGCTGCTTAATGCGCTGTGCGCAAGCCCGCGTTTTAGGGATATCAGGCTTAATTTATTCACGGATACTGTCGATGCCGAGCAGGAAAAACAATTCTGTGCAGTGACCTGTATGCTGTCGGACGGCAGTATATATGTTGCATTCCGCGGAACCGATGCGACGGTTGTCGGGTGGAAAGAGGACTTGAATATGACCTTTATCAGTCCCGTGCCGTCACAGACCTCGGCGGTTGCGTACCTTGACACGATTGCGAAAAAATGCAGAGGCGACATTTTGGTCGGCGGCCATTCAAAAGGAGGCAACCTTGCGATATATGCGTCGGTATATGCAAAGCCGAGAGTGCAAACACGCATAAAGCAGGTATTCAGCCATGATGGTCCGGGATTTAAGTCAGAGGTGCTGAAGTCGGAGGGCTATACCAAAATCAGCAAAATCTTAAATAAAACGCTGCCTAAATCCTCATTTGTCGGAATGATGCTTGAAAACAGCGACGATTACTTTGTTGTGAAGAGCAGCCGTATGGGCATTATGCAGCATGATCCCTTTTCATGGCAGATTGATGGAGACGGCTTTGAGTATACCGAAAAAATTACGACAAGTGCCACTTATATGAACCAAACAGTTAACGAGCTTATATCTTCGCTGAGCGAAGCCAAACTCAGGCTGTTTGCCGATACTTTATTTGATGTGATTGAATCCACGGATGTCGAAAAAATCGGTGAGTTTCCGATTTCCGCAATTAAGGAAGCGAGCCGTGTGCTGGATGCGCTGAAAAACATTGACGAGGATACGCGCAAAGCGCTCACCGCGATTTTGAAACAGTTTTTGAAGGTGTGGCTTAAGACCTACCTCGGAATGGATATTGATATCGACAAGCTTGAGCTTGATCAAAAGCAGCCCGCTGTGACGCAGACTACATAAGCGGAAAAGCAGTGCCGAAAAAACGAAGCAAACGCAGATATGAGAACTGAGCTTTCGGATATAATAAAAACAGGGTCGTCTCCGATTTAAAACGGTGACAGACTCTGTTTTTTTATTATTGAATCGGCAGACTTTCAAAGTATCCTTGTCAGTACACCGAAACTGTATCCACACTTAAATCAATTCGGAGATAACGGAGTTGGACACAAGCATTCCGCGTCGCGTGAGCGATATTACGGATCCGCTCCTCAAAACAAACCCCTCACGCACAAAGCTGTCAATCAGCTCGTGCTTTCGCCTGTCAAAGGAAAAATTGAAGCGGCGGTCCAATTCACACAGATCAAGACCGTCCACTGTGCGAAGACGAAGCATTATATAGTCGCGAGCCTCGAGTGAGGTCTCGTAATCCAGATAATCACAAAAGCCGTGTTCGGGCTTTAAGCTATCGCAGAACACGCTGAGATATTTGTCTATGTTTCTTGAAAAGCTGAAAAGCTTTTCTCCTACACTGCTGTGCGCCGCTGCACCAATCCCGAAATACGGCTCGCAGTTCCAGTATTTAAGATTGTGGCGGCTCTTAAATTGAGGCTCCTTTGCAAAATTTGAAATTTCATACTGTGCAAAGCCGAGCCTGTCCAAAAGCTCACAGCTCATGAGATACAAATCCGCCTGCCGATCATCATCCGGAACATATCCGGGAAGCGAGTGCGAAAACGGCGTGCCCTCCATGATTTTCAGAAGATATGCCGATATATGGGTTATTGGCAGAAAACACAGGTCGTTTATTGTGCCGAGCAGCGATTTTTCGCTCTCGTCGGGCAGCGCGAGCATTACGTCTGCGCTGATATTGTCAAAGCCGCAGCGGTGTGCAAGCTCAAGCGTGTAAAGTGCTTCAGCGCGGTTGTGCAGCCGCCCGATTTTTTTCAAAACAGTGTCATCGGTGCTCTGAACGCCGACGGATAACCTGTTTATTCCGGCGGATCGCAGATCGCGAAGCTTTGCCTCGGAGCAGGTTGCGGGATTCATCTCAAGAGTTATTTCACTGCTGCGGTCAAGTGAAAAATGTTCGTTTGCCGCATCAATGATCAGGTATATATCTTTTGCATTCAAAAGAGAGGGCGTACCGCCTCCGAAATATACTGTGTCCACCTCGGATTTGTCCGCGGTTTGAATCTGGTTGATGACAGCCGACACATATTGACGGGCTGTCCCCCACTCCAAGGGAACGGAGTAAAAATCGCAGTACGGGCATTTGCGCGCACAAAAAGGAATGTGTATATAAAGTCCTGACTTTGCCATTGGCAGTGCCTCCCCGGCCGAGTGATTTGTGAAATTACTTTAAATAACTGTTCTATAATTATCGAACAGTTAAAGCGATAAGTCAAATAACGGGAGCAAATAAAAATTTTTTCAAAAAGAGTGTTGACAAACACCGAAAAAAGAGTATTATAATATTAGTTAGCACTCGAACACCAAGAGTGCTAAAAAATAAGTTCGAAAGAGAGGGGATGTCCGGAGTTGGATATAAGCAGAAGAAAAAGTCTGATACTTGAAAAGATAGTTGCGCTTTATACAGACTCGGGTGACCCTGTCGGATCTAAAATATTAAATCGGTTTTTGGAGGATATTTCGGTCTCATCCGCCACAATACGAAACGAAATGGCCGAGCTTACGTCGCTGGGATATCTTGAACAGCCCCATACCTCGGCAGGCAGAGTTCCCACGGTGGAGGGCTTGCGATATTATGTCGAACATCTGCTGCAAAGTCACCCGCTTACCGCTGTTGAGCAGAAGTACATTGATGAGTCCGTGGACGGAATGGATTCGGACCCGGACAGGGCGGCGGACGAGGCGGCAAGAACCCTTGCAATGTTAACGGGTCTTGCGGCAATAACCACCACGCCAAAGGGCGGCAATGTTCAGCTCACACACTATGAAATCTTTAAAACAGGCAAATATAATATTGCAATTGTTGGGGTTTCAAGTGTCGGCGGTGTAAAAACGAGAGTTTGCCGTGTTGTAAACGAGTTTGACAATGATATGCTGGCAATGGCGGAAAATCTTTTAAACAAGGTATTTGTGTTCGTGTCGCCGGAGGATTTATCGGAATCGCTGATTGAAAATGTATATGCTGAGCTCGGTAAAAATGCCAAGCTGTGTGTACCCATTATTGCGGCGGTCGTGGCGATAATAAAGAGCGCATCCGATGTGCGTGTGTATACCGAGGGACAGGAAAAGCTGCTGAACTATCATGAATTCGATTCACATATCAAGGAGCTGCTCGAGCTGTTTTCCGATACCGAAAACATGCGAAACAGACTTGAGCCGGATGAATCGCTTAAGGTATATGTCGGCGATGAGCCGGGGGCGTTCGGAATGGATTCTCTCGGAGTGGTGACCGGCCGCTATCGCGCGGCAGGCGGAAGATACGGTGCGCTTGCAGTGGCGGGACCGATTCGTATGAATTATGGTTTTATTATACCGCGTGTCGCATATTTTCGCGATAGATTGAGTGCGGCGCTTACCAATCCCGGAATATGATTAAAGTGAGGCTTACCCATGAGTGAGGAAAACAAAGACATTATAAACGAGAAGGAAGATACCTGCGAATGTGCAAGCGAGCAGTGCGGCAGCGCCGAATGCGACGAGCAGCAGAACAGTGAATCATGCGAGAAGCAGGACAGTGCTCAGCCCATGCAGGAAGAGAAAAAGAAAAAGAAGCACGAGAGGGAATCCGATAAAATAAAAGAGGAGACTCAAAAGCTCAAAAAAGAGATTGAGGACTCAAAGGAAAGACTTCTCAGAATCGCGGCGGAATATGACAACTATCGCAAACGCACCGACCGCGAAAAAAGCTCGAGTGTCAGACTCGGCACAGTCGGAGCCGTAGAAAAAATGCTGCCCGTGCTCGATACGCTTGAGCTTGCGGCGGATGCGGAGACGGCTGACGAGCAGTACAAAAAAGGCGTGGAAATGACACTGACAATGTTCCGTGATGCCCTGTCGGATTTGGGTGTTGAGGAAATTGAGGGTATCGGCGCCGAATTTAACCCGACTTATCATTGTGCGGTTGCGCGCGTGCCAAGCGAGGAATTTGACAGCGGCACAGTCGCAAGTGTGATGAGAAAAGGCTACAGGCTTGGAGAGCGTGTTATAAGGCCCTCCATGGTCGCGGTAGTCGAATAAGCGAAAACACTTATCCCGGCATCGAATCTATTAAAAAAGGAATTAAGTTAAAGGAGATATATATTATGTCAAAGATTATCGGCATTGACCTCGGCACTACCAATTCCTGTGTGGCGGTTCTTGAAGGCGGCGAACCGGTCGTTATCACCAATCCGGAGGGTGCGCGCACGACTCCGTCGGTTGTTGCATTTTCAAAATCAGGGGAGAGACTGGTCGGAACAACTGCGAAAAGACAGGCAATTACAAATCCGGACAGAACAATAAGCTCTATTAAACGTGAGATGGGTTCAGACCTTAAGGTCAATATAGACGGCAAGGGCTATACCCCTCAGGAAATTTCAGCAATGATTCTGCAAAAGCTAAAGGCGGACGCAGAGGCGTATCTCGGTGAAAAGGTAAGTGAGGCGGTTATTACGGTTCCCGCTTACTTCAATGACGCACAGCGTCAGGCGACAAAAGACGCGGGCACTATTGCGGGTCTTGATGTTAAGCGCATAATCAACGAGCCGACGGCTGCTGCTCTCGCCTATGGCGCAGACAAGGAGCAGGAGCAAAAGATCATGGTCTATGACCTTGGCGGCGGCACCTTCGACGTTTCGATTATCGAGATGGGCGATGGCGTTCAGGAGGTTCTCGCAACAGCGGGCAACAACCGTTTGGGCGGAGATGATTTCGACAAGATAGTTATGGATTATTTTGCGGATGAGTTCAAAAAGGAAAACGGCGTTGATCTTCGCAATGACAAAATGGCGCTGCAGAGATTGAAGGAAGCAGCTGAGAAGGCTAAAATAGAGCTTTCAGGAGTAACCTCTACGCAGATAAATCTCCCGTATATCACAGCGGATGCGTCGGGTCCTAAGCATCTTGACATGACTCTTACGCGTGCGAAATTCGACGAGCTCACCGCGAATCTCGTAGAGAAAACAATGGGCCCGACACGTCAGGCACTTTCGGATGCAGGTCTCAAGGCTTCCGAGCTTGACAAGGTGTTGTTGGTCGGCGGTTCGAGCCGTATCATCGCAGTTCAGGAAGCTGTCAAAAAGCTTATCGGGAAGGATGCGTTTAAGGGCATCAATCCGGACGAGTGTGTCGCAATCGGTGCGGCTATTCAGGGCGGCGTTCTCGGCGGTGACGTGAAGGGACTGTTGCTTCTTGATGTCACACCGCTCTCCCTCGGAATCGAGACGGAGGGTGGAATAAGCACAAAAATTATCGAGCGCAATACGACTATACCCTCAAAGAAAAGTCAGGTATTCTCCACTGCCGCCGACAGCCAAACCTCGGTTGAGGTTCATGTGCTGCAAGGCGAGCGCGACTTTGCCCGCGACAACAAGACTCTCGGCATGTTCCGCCTTGACGGAATTCCACCGGCACCGCGCGGAATTCCTCAGATTGAGGTGACCTTTGACATAGATGCAAACGGCATTGTTCATGTCAGCGCGAAGGATCTCGGCACAGGGAAGGCTCAGGATATCACAATTTCAAGCTCGACGAATATGAGCAAGGATGATATCGAAAAGGCTGTTCAGGATGCGGAAAAATTTGCGGAGGCAGACAAGAAACAGCGCGAGGAAATCGAGAATAAAAATACGGCGGACTCGGCGGCCTATCAAGCTGAAAAGCTGATTAAGGACATGGGCGACAAGCTCGACGCAAATGATAAGAGCGAAATCGAGACTAAAATCGCAGATTTGCGCGCGGCTATTACCGCGAACAATCACGATGAAATGAAATCAAAGCGCGAGGTTCTCGAGAAAAAGCTCTATGAGGTAAGCTCCAAGATTTATGAGGCCACAGGAGCCCAGCAGGGCGCGGCGCCCGATATGGGCGGTGCGGAAGCTAACCCGGGCAAGCCCGACGACGGAGTCGTTGACGCGGACTATACCGAAGTGGAATAACAAAATAAACCATTAAGAGGGCGGACTTCAATGGTCACCGAAAACGGTGACCATTGCTCCGCCCTTAGGGCACAAAACAGGTTAGAAGCAAAGCCCGAAAAACTCGGCTTGACAAAAGGCTTATACTGATTTTATCATATAAACACACTTTTGCATGTCTGCGACAGGTGTTTTACAATGCAACCGAAGCGTCGCGCATCACCTTTGCCTTAAGAGCAAGCTCTCCTGCGGGACGCGTAGGCACGTCAGATGTTCGGCAATGCAGTATATTTTTGTGCAGTGCGCGGCATTGCCTTGTTTTTGCTGTGCACATCGTGTACAGCGGTCAGACCGACAAATACAACGGGCATTTTGCGCCCGAATCTATCTTAGAGGGAATAACACGTATGGCGGAAAAAAAAGATTATTACGAGGTTCTTGGCGTCGACCGTAATGCGACCGATGACCAACTCAAATCGGAATACCGCAAAAAAGCAAAGAAATATCACCCTGATCTCCACCCTGACGATCCGAATTGCGAAGCTAAGTTTAAGGAACTGAGCGAGGCGTATGAGGTTCTGTCAGACAAGGAAAAGCGCGCGCGGTACGATCAGTTTGGTCAGGCGGGCGTAGACCCCAACTATGGAGCGGGAGGCTTCGGAGGCGGCTTTGATGTGGATCTCGGAGATATATTCAGCCAGTTCTTCGGAGGCGGCGGCTTTGGAGGCGGCGGCGGAAGAAGCGGGCGGACAAATGATGCGAATGCGCCCAAGCGCGGAGGCGACGTGCACATAAGCCTGCCGCTCACTTTCATGGAGGCGGCTCACGGCTGCACAAAGCAGCTCCAAATCAACGTGATGGACAATTGCTCCGAATGCCACGGAAACGGCGCAGCCAAGGGCACACAGCCCGTCACGTGCGAGCACTGCCACGGCACGGGATATGTCACGGTTCAGCAGCAGAGCATGTTCGGCACCGTGATGAGAAGCACCCGCCCCTGTCCGCAGTGTAACGGAAAGGGCAAGAAAATCGAGCATGTTTGCTCAAAGTGTCAGGGCAGCGGCAGAGTGAGTGTTAAGCGCAAGCTTGACGTCACAGTCCCCGCAGGAATTGATGATGATCAGAGCTTGCAGCTCAGCGGGCGCGGAGATGCCGGAATAAACGGCGGACCGAACGGCAATGTAATAATCGTAGTGTCGGTCAGACCGGATCCGCTTTTTGAGCGCAAGCGCTATGATGTGTACGTCAGTGTGCCCATAAGCTTTACGCAGGCGGCGCTCGGCGACGATATAACGGTGCCTACAATCGACGGCAAAATAAAATTCACGGTTCCCGACGGAACTCAGCCCGACACGGTGTTTCGCCTTCGCGGAAAGGGCATTCAAGCTCTCAACAACAGCGGGCGCGGCGATCAGTATGTTGAAGTTCAGATTGAGGTTCCGAAAAAACTGTCGAGGGAGCAAAAGGCGTCGTTGAAAGCCTTTGACGAGACTCTCACGGTCGAGAAAAATTACGATAAGCGCAAGGGCTTTGCGGATCGAATCAAAAAGGCATTTGGAAAAGACGACTGATTTTTATCATGTGCAATGTGCAATCGCCGTTTAATGCGACGGGTCACAGCTTGCGGTGTCTTTCGTTTTGAGTACAGCCGTTAAAGCAATAGAATCCGAGTTGAAGATCCCCTCCTATAGGGACTTCGGCTCGGCTTTTTTGTTAAGTAGGCTGTGCGAATGATGTCGGATATTTGAAAAATCCACGAGGGCGGGCGTGAGCTGTTTCGAACGCGGCATTTCGACTGCATGTGGAGACAGTTCGTCGGAACTGTATTGAGTTATGCCGAAAAAGTTATAGATATTGAGAGCTGTTCATGGTAAAATACTATTTGTTTGCAGGTGTAAATGCCGTGCAAAAAGGAATAAAGAGAGATGGTTCGATATGAAAAAAATTTTAATCGGCGCGATATTGAGCGTGTCGGTGCTTTTATTGTCAATATCAATCGGGCTCGGAATTTTGCATACTGCAGATACGCTGTATAGGATCGATATATCAGCTCTCAATATTGAGCAGATTTCGGGGTTGCCCAAGGAGGAGATACTGAGCAATTACCACGCCGTAATGAATTATTTGTCGCCGTTTGAAAAGGGTGACTTTGAGCTGCCTACACTTGCGTATGGCGAGGGCAGCATTCGGCATTTCGCCGATGTTAAAAATGTATTCGGGCTCTTTTATATTATGGGTGCCTGCGGTCTTGCGGCAGTTATTGTGCTTTGGCTGACAAAGCAGATAAACAAAAAAACGCTGCGCATCTCGGGATGCGGTGTGCTTTTGCTGCCCATAGCGCTGATTGTCGGAGTATCGATGGATTTTGATGCGAGCTTCATCTTTTTTCACTCGATATTTTTTGAGGGAAGCACATGGTATCTCGACCCCGTAACGGATCCGATAATCAACATTCTGCCGGAACAATTTTTTCTGCACTGTGCGCTTGTGATTGTGGCATGTATAATTTCAGCGGCAGTGATTCAATTTGCAATTGCCGCAAAATGCATAAGTAAGGAAGGGTGACATAGATGATTTGGGAAGAAATCTGCATTAAAGTTAAAACGGAATTCACCGAAACGGCAGCTGCAATAGCGGTCATGACAGTGCCCTATGGCATTTATATCGAGGATTATTCCGACATGGAAGAATTGCTCTCCGATGTCGGAGGTGAGGATTATATCGAGAGTGAGCTCATCTCAAAGGATCGCAGTCACTCGATTATCCATATTTATATAACGAATAATTCAGCGCCCAAAGAGGCGATATCCTTTATATCCGAGCGGTTGAAGGCGAACAAAATAGACTTTGAGCTGTCTACTCTGAATGTCAGCGAGGATGATTGGGCAAACAATTGGAAAAAATATTACCATCCCGAGAGAATAGGAAAAAGACTTGTTATCTGTCCTTCGTGGGAGAGCTATGACCCGAAGCCGCAGGATTTGGTTTTGACGCTTGACCCCGGTTCGTCATTCGGCTCGGGTAAGCATGAGACAACACGACTCTGTCTTGAGCTGATTGAAGGAGAAGTTAAAAGCGGCGACAGGGTTTTGGATGTGGGTTGCGGAAGCGGTATTCTTTCAATTGCCGCAATCAAGCTCGGTGCTCAAAGTGCGGCCGCAGTTGACATTGACAAAAATGCAGCGGCGACAGCCGCACAAAATGCGGCAGCAAACTTCGACACTGAGGGTTATACGACTTTTTTCGGAGATATAATTGAGGATAAAGAACTCAGTGAAAAAATCGGAAACGGTTATGACCTGATATCAGCCAATATTGTTGCCGACGTCATAATATCCATGAAGGACATGTTTTTTGACAAACTGAAAGAGAGCGGCACACTGATTGTAAGCGGCATAATTGACACGCGCTCCGCAGAGGTTGTGTCCGAGCTTGAGGGTGCAGGCTTTGTGATTGAAAAGCAAAAGGAGCTTCACGGGTGGGTTGCCGCCGTGCTCAAAAAGCAGATGCGGAGCCTGCCGCCCGAATAGGATACTCAACCCACAGGTTTACGGGGCAGGCTCACAATAAAAGCACCGACCGGACAAGCGGATAAAAAAGGCCTCAAATCGCAAGATATTACTGCGATTTGAGGCCTTATAATAATATTCCGATTTTAGAAATTTTCGAGCGATTACACACAGAAAAAGTTTTTGCAAATGGTGTCAGATAAGCCCCGCAATGCCCGAAATTATCGCGACTGAGGTTTCACAATAGGCGCCGAGAGGCAGAGATGCATTGAAGTCATCGACGGCATCGTTGTCCGCATTGTCGGACATGATTTTGATACTGACATATTTTGCGCCGTTCTTTTGTGCGATGTGTGCAAACGCCGCGCCCTCCATCTCAACCGCGCACGCGCCTGTTCGTGCGACAATATCATCCTTGATGGAGGCATCCTGAATAAATTGATCGCCTGTTGCGACTGTCCCGCAGATATATTTCACACCAACGCTCCCGCAGACTCGTTCAGCAAGGCTTACAAGCTCCGTAGTCGGTGTGTAAAATTCGGTATGCGGTGCATCTTGAGCGGCGATTGACATATCAAAATCGTGATATACAAGCTTTGTTGCAATAACTGCTCCGCCGAGCGGCAGACAATCGGTGCAGTTGCCCGCGAGCCCGATATTTATAAAAATGTCAGGCTTGAACGTGCATATTGAATATTGAACTGTTGCGGCGGTGTTTGATTTTCCTATACCTCCGAGATAAAGGGCGACACTGTGTCCGCAAAGAACACCGGTGGTTATATTTATTCCGCACTTTTCAACATTTTCGATTTTTTCCATTTTTTCACGCAAAAGGCGGATTTCCGCATCCATTGCGCATATTACTGCTATTTTCACTGAAACCTCTTTTCCGGAGTCTCCGCACAGACCACAAAAGGCTGCATACGGCGATATGCCGCGCGTGACTCCAAAGCCGCTTTTTCGGAAGTCGGCGAACCGAAATTTTTGTACAGACATTTTTCAGAGACAGAGTGTTTACACGTTGAATCTGAACAGTGTTATGTCTCCGTCCTGCATGATATAATCCTTGCCCTCGCTGCGCACAAGTCCCTTGTCGCGAGCGGCGGCCATTGTACCGCATGTCATGAGGTCACTGTAGGCGACAATTTCGGCGCGTATAAAGCCGCGCTCAAAGTCGCTGTGGATTTTGCCCGCTGCCTGCGGGGCTTTTGTGCCTTTTTTGATTGTCCATGCGCGAACCTCGGGTTCTCCGGCGGTAAGGAACGAGATAAGACCGAGAAGTCGGTATCCCTCTTTGATGAGCTTGTCAAGCCCGCTCTCCTCAATGCCGAGATCGTGCAAAAACGCCTTGCGCTCCTCGCCGTCGAGAGATGCAATCTCCTGCTCCGCCTGTGCACAGACGGCGATTACCCCCGCGCCCTCGGCATTTGCGCGCTCGAGAACCTTGAGATAGTGAGGATTGGTTTCCGCACCGTTAAAAAGGTCGTCATCGCTCAGGTTTGCGGCATAGATTATCGGTTTAGCGGACAGGAGCGGTATACTTGAGAGAATTTCCTGCTCGGTCTCGTCGCGTATTTCGACATATCGGGCACTTTTGCCCGCGCCGAGATGGTCGGAAAGACGTTTTAGAAATTCCATTTCATGCTGAAGCTTTTTGTCGCCCTTCATTGCCTTTGCCGTTCGGTCGATGCGCCTGTCCACAAGCTCAAGGTCTGATAGAATCAGCTCGATATCTATTACATCAATGTCGCGAATCGGGTCGACCGAGCCGTCAACATGGATAATTTCAGAGCTCTCAAAGCAGCGAACCACGTGAATGACCGCATCCACTTCGCGTATATGGGAGAGAAATTTGTTGCCCAGTCCCTCGCCCTTGCTCGCACCCTTTACAAGACCGGCAATGTCGACGAATTCCATTGTTGCGGGCGTGAATTTTTTGGGGTGATACATCTCTGCGAGCTTGTCAAGTCGTCCGTCCGGCACAGCCACCATGCCGACGTTCGGCTCAATTGTGCAGAAGGGATAGTTGGCCGATTGTGCTCCGGCATTTGTGATTGCGTTAAACAATGTGCTTTTTCCGACGTTGGGCAAGCCAACGATACCCAGTTTCATAATGTTTCCTCTTTAAAGCGTTGATTATTCTTGTTTATATTGACAATTATATATTATAATCAGCCATAGGGCAAGGCAAAGTGAAGATGAATACACATCTTTTCGACACCGCAAAGAAAGCAACAGACAGCGCGCGCAAATTAATTCATACTTTATTTAAAATTCGGTGGTACAATAAGAATATATATAATGCCGACATGCGCTTTGAAAGGAGCACGAGACCTATGAATGATACAAAAATTTTGATAGTGGATGATGAAAAAAACATCTGCGAACTATTGCGGCTTTACTTTGAAAAAGAGGGTTTTGTAGTGCTGATGGCGCACGACGGCGAGCAGGCGGTGGACGTTGTGAAAAAGAGCAATCCGGCGCTTGTTATGCTCGATATAATGATGCCGAAAATAGATGGCTGGGAGGCCTGCAGGCAGATTCGGGAATTCAGCAAGGTTCCTATTATAATGCTGACGGCAAAGGGTGAGACGTTTGACAAGGTCATGGGTCTTGAGCTCGGAGCCGATGATTATATAGTCAAACCGTTTGATACCAAGGAGGTTGTTGCGCGTGTGAAGGCGGTTTTGCGCCGAACCACAGGTGCTTCGAGTGAGGGTGAGGTAAAATATGACAAGCTCACGGTGAATATCGTAAAATACGAATTGGTTGTCGATGGAATAAAGGTCGATACACCCCCAAAGGAGCTTGAGCTTCTGTATCATCTCGCTAAAAATCCAAACCGCGTTTATACGCGCGACCAGCTTTTGGACGAAGTCTGGGGCTTTGAATATTTCGGTGACAGCCGAACGGTAGATGTTCATGTAAAGCGCTTGAGAGAAAAGCTTGAGGGAGTTTCGAATCAATGGGAGCTGAAAACCGTTTGGGGTGTAGGCTATAAATTCGAAGTAAAATCCTGAGGCTGATTTATGAAAGACGGATTGTTCAAAAGATATATTGTGACATTTGCCTTGACGCTCATCATGTGTACTGTTTTGCTCGGAATTGCTCTCCTGTATTTCTCGGCGCAGAATTTCACCGACGACAAGGAGAATATTCTCAAAAATGCGGCAGGACGGGCGTTAGTCAGTGCGAGCGAGTGCATGATAGTCACAGATAAGGGATATATTGCCGATGTGAAACTGTTTGATGAGTTTTCGCTCATCAATGAGAGCACGGGAGTGACTGTTTTTTTGACCGATGCAAAGGGAAATGTTCTTGTGTGCACCGAGGGCGAAAAATGTATTCACAATAAGCAGAGGGTCGACGAGCGAATTTTGATGATTGCCGTAAAACGCGGCTCATATTCAAGCGCGGATTATGTCGATGGATTTTTGCACAACAGAGGCAGCTACATTTACGGATTGCCGGTATACGCCGACGGTGTCCCGCAGGCGTTTGTGTTTACCTCCAGCCCGATAACTCCGCTCGTGTCATTTCTCCTGGATTTACTTATAACATTTCTTGTCTCGTGCGGGGCAATGCTTGTGTGTTCGTCCGCAATAATATTTTTTGCCACAAAGCGGCTGACCTCACCTCTGCGTGAAATATCCGTGGCAGCGGAGCAGTTCGGTTCGGGGGATTTCACCGCACGTGTCGCGGTGGACGGTGATGACGAGATTGCAAATGTCGGCACTGCGTTCAACAATATGGCCGAGTCGCTGTCAAAATTTGAAAATCAGCGAAGAAACTTTGTCGCGAGCGTATCCCACGACCTGCGCACTCCGATGACCACAATAGGCGGATATATCGACGGAATACTTGACGGGACTATTCCGCCTGCGCGCCAAAAGCACTATCTTGAAATTGTCTCCGACGAGGTTAAGAGACTCTCGAGGCTGACCTCGTCACTGCTTGATATCTCCCGCCTTGAAGAGGGCAAAATGAATATAAATATAGAGAATGTCAATGCGTGGGACGTTCTTCTCTCGGTCATGTGCAGTGCCGAGCGCAGGTTTGCCGAAAGAAGCATCAAGATACCCGATCTTGATGTGTGTGCACGATTCGTTATGTGCGACAGCGATATGCTGTATCAGGCGCTGTACAATCTCGTTGATAACGCGATAAAGTTCACGCCCGACGGGGGCACAATCACTGTCGGAATTGAAGCTGATGCGACAAGAACCGAGATTAGAGTCCGCAACTCCGGCGATGGGATTGCACCGGATGAGCTTGAGAAAATATTCGACCGCTTTTACAAGACTGACAAATCGCGCGGACTGGACAAAACGGGCACAGGTCTCGGTCTGTACATTGTAAAAACTCTTGTTCAACGCATGGGCGGAGAAATAGATGCGAAAAGCATGGTCGGCGAGTATTGCGAGTTCACAATTTCGCTGAAAACCGGCATTGACGGAAAAGCAAAGCAGCAAAAGGTTCGCTTCAACTCCTCCGGCATAAAAAGCCGAAGAAATTTTTCCGAGGTGCCTTCGAAGAGCAGCAAGAACACAATAAGCAGTTTTTTCAGAAAAGAGCGCTGAGCGCGGAAAAAATCGTGATGCGGGCGAAATTCGAAAATACAGAGTGCCTGTTATCGTGATTTTTCCAAAGAGACAGTGGTTTTGTCTGCAATTAATCGGATAATCGAACAGAGGGCGCTGCTCGTCGGATGGACAGCTTCGGCTTAATAAATTCACACCCGATTGATTTACGGCGATATATTTAGTATAATTAGGCGTACGGCGTTTTGCTATTTAAAGGCAGGAAGCCGTGCGCCTTATTGTACTGTATTGCGCATTGTGAAAAAATCAATTTACAGATGAAGGTTAACACTATGATAAAAATAGCACCATCAATATTATCGGCGGATTTTACAGTTTTGGGCGACGAGATTCGCGATGTGCTGAGCTCAGGCGCCGAATGGGTTCATTTTGACGTAATGGACGGGGTTTTTGTTCCGAATATAAATCTCGGAATAGGAGAGCTGACAAGCGTATCAAAATCAATAAAGGCGTTTTATGATGTTCATCTCATGATAATTGACCCGATAAAATATATAGACGGGTTTGTGAAAGCGGGGGCAAATGCGATAAGCTTTCATGTTGAGTCCAAATCAAATGCCGTCGATACAATAGAAAAGATTCACTCTCATGACGGGGTGCTTGCAGGCATAGTGCTAAGACCGATAACCCCGGCAGAGTCGGTATTTGAACTGCTGCCGCTTGTGGATTTTGTTTTGATTATGACAGTGGAACCGGGATTCGGCGGTCAGAGCTTTATGCCGGATATGTGTTCCAAAATCGAGAAAATAAAGAAAAAAGCGACGGAGCTCGGCAAGGGCGACATGCTCATTGAGGTTGACGGCGGAATAACGAAAGAAACGGCTCCGCTTGTGATTGAGGCAGGCGCAAATGTACTTGTTGCGGGCTCGTCAGTGTTCGGTCAATCATGCCGCAAAAGAGCAATTTCCGAGCTGCTTGATGCGGCACTATAATAAAAAAGGAATAACCTAATGGCGAAAATCAAAACAGCAAAACAGCTGCATCCAAGCTTTGCTCCGTGCCGCGATTATATTTTTGCAATGCTGCCTCTTATCGGAATGGCAACCTATCTGTATGGCTTGCGAGTACCAATAATGGTGGTGATTTCGCTTGCCACAGCCTTTGTGTGTGATTTTGCCGCATCGCTGCTGCGACGTGTGAAATTTGATATTTCCGACATATCAAGCTATATGTTCGCTGTAATATTTACTATAATGCTTCCGGCGACAATCAATTACAATGTCATTGTGTTAGGAACCGTTGTGGTTGTCCTTCTCGGAAAGCACGCGTTCGGAGGGTATGGCTGTTATCCGTTTCACCCATCTGCATTCGGATTTGCATTTATGACACTGTGCATCGGTGACGGTATGTTCATGTACCCCAAGCCGTTTTCGCAAATAGGTATAGGCGTTGCATGTGACACCGTGCTTTATCCCGGCATAGCGGGTGCGCTCAAGCTCGGCGGGGTGCCGAATGTGGATACGACAAATCTTTTACTCGGGCAGTACCAGGGCCCTATGGGCACGACATTCTGTCTTATAATTCTGTCCTGTATTGTTCTTCTTATCGCCCGAAGAACTATTACGTGGCACATACCGATTTCTTATCTGTTCACATGCGGGCTATGGGCGTTTGCATTTCCGAGAATTCAGGCAGGCAGGCTCGAATCGGTAATGTACGAGATGTTTTCGGGCGCGATAATTTTTTGCGCGGCGTTTATCATTTCCGCCCCGAGTCTTGCACCGACAGGAAGACGTGCAAAGATAGCCTACGGTGTTGCAGTAGGAATATTTTCGATGTTTTATCGCTCGGTCGGAGTTTATGAAATGGGTGTTTGCTTCGCGGCACTGCTTGTGAATCCGCTCATTCCGTATTTTGACCGTATTTTCGCCCCAAAGGTACTAAAATTAAAAGGGGGTAAAAAAACGCAACTATGAAATTTAAAAAAACAAGCAGTCTTGCGCTCCCTCTCGATGCCGCCATGCGCAGAGACTTGATATTTTTCAACAATCCGGTGCTGATGCAGGGACTTGCGCTCACACCGGCAATTGCGGCTTCTACGACATTGAAGAATGCGGTCGTGCTCAGCCTTGCGGTCTTGATTTTGATAACGCCGGTGCGAGTGATTGGGGATTTGCTCTATCACTCGGTTCCGAGCAGGTTGCGGATGATGACCTATGCGATAATTGCGGCGGCTTTATATATACCGGCGGCTCTCGTAATCTCAATGATTTTCGGGCCCGACGCGCATAGACCGGGCATGTTTCTTCCCCTGCTCGTCGTAGACGGTGTAATGCTGTCACGAGCAGAGATTCCGTCCCGTGAGGGTGTCGGTTATGCCGTCCGAAACGGTCTGATGACCTCGGTGGGCGTGTCGCTTGTGCTGATAATCGTCGGTGCTCTTCGTGAGCTGCTGGGCGAGGGGAAGCTTTGGGAAAATCAGATTTTTGCAAATGCACCGCTTAAAATCGCGGCAACCGTTGCGGGCGGATTTATTATCGTTGCGCTGTTGTCTGCTGCTGTGCAGGCAATTGCAAACAGATATAAGCGTGCAAGGCTCGGAGGCGGAGAAAAATGAGCGATATATTGATTGAAGGAATAGTGAAATTCTTCATTATCTGCCTTATTGCAATTACAATTCAAAATTCGGTTTTTGCCAGAGCCTTGAGCATCAGCCGTCTAATCTCGCTTGTCGATGACACAACAAGCACCGCTACCTTCGGATTTCAGTTAATTCTCGTCTCTGTAATAGGAGGAACACTCAACTATTACGCCAATAGGGCGCTGATAAAATTTGTTTCAAATCCTTCGCTCTTCCGACCGCTTGTCATTATACTGTGTATGTCGGCAGCATATCTGCTTGTATTTGTGATAATCGTCAAGATGGCACCGCTTGAAAAAATGGCAAAAACCGTGGACACGCTTCCGCTTGCGACATTCAACTGTACGGTTATCGGCACATTGATGCTGACAACCTCATCGCAGTTCGGATTGTTTGACACAATATGCTATTCAATCGGAACCGGCATAGGGTATCTGTTTGCGGTGATGCTTGCAACCGAGGGACAGCGAAAGATTCAAACATCAAATACGCCTATCGCGTTCAGAGGTCTGCCCGTGACACTGCTCTATCTTGCGGGGCTTTCACTGGCGATTTATGGGCTTACAGGCTATTCATTTGCATTCTAAACAGAAGAGGTTATTTCCTATGACAAAGAAAAACGCCGCCAATATTTTGATGGTTGTCGGAACGATGATTTGGGGTGCGGCGTTTGTTGCACAGAGCGTAGGCGCTGAGTTTGTCGGCGCATATACTTTTGGGGCGATACGTTTTTTTCTGGGCACACTTGTAGTGCTCCCGTTTTATTTCTTCACAAGAGCAAAGCAAAAAAAATCGGGAAACAGAAAAGACGCGCCGCTGCAAAGCTATCTTGGTGCGGGTGCGCTGTGTGGAATTGCCCTTTTTCTGGGCTCTCTGTTTCAACAATTGGGAGTCGAACGCACAACGGTCGGCAAAGCGGGATTTGTGACTGTTTTATATGTTGTTCTGGTTCCCGTGTTCTGCTATTTTTTATACGGACGAAAAATTACAGCGAGAATATACATTTCTATTTTTCTCGCTCTTGCAGGAATTTTTCTGCTCTGTGTAAATGAGAATTTCACGGTTAACTTGGGTGACGTGTACATCTTTATCGGCTCAATATTCTGGGCGGTGCAGATTTTGTGTATTGAGCGTTTTGCCGCGCATCTGGACGGATTTAAATTTACAATTTTTGAATTTTTATTCTGTGCGGTTATCAATGCGGTATTTATGTTCGTCATTGAAAAACCGACATGGGAGGCAATATCGGCGGCGGCAATTCCGCTTTTGTATTCGGGACTTTTGTCGGTGGGCGTAGGTTTTACCGCGCAGACAGTGTGCCTCAAGTACACCGACCCGACAGTTGCTTCGCTTATCATGAGCCTTGAATCGGTATTTGCGGTGATTTTCGGCTTTTTGATTCTCGGGCAGGTTTTGACACTAAAGCAGGGAATTGGCTGTGTGCTGGTGTTTGCGGCGGTTATAATTGCACAAATTTTGCCCAAGGGGACTAAGGTGATCCTGACGGATGAGATAAATCAGCCGCAATGAACAGATTGATGACAGTGTGGAAACACTTCATATAAAAAACGAAATACGCCAAATTTTTAAGGAGATGAAGATTATGGATATCAAGGGTACAAAGACAGAGACTAATTTGCAGACGGCTTTTGCAGGTGAATCGCAGGCACACACAAAGTATCAGTACTTTGCAAGTCAGGCAAAAAAGGACGGCTATATTCAGATTTCGAACATTTTCACAGAGACATCAGGCAACGAAAAAGAACATGCAAAACTCTGGTTTAAGCTCCTTCACAACGGCGTTGGCACAACTGCGGAGAATCTTCGCGCGGCAGCTGACGGAGAGCATTATGAGTGGACAGATATGTATGCACAGTTTGCCAAGGAGGCTCGCGAAGAGGGATTTGAGGCAGTGGCAAAGCTGTTTGACGGTGTAGCAGTGGTCGAAAAAGGACATGAGAAGCGTTATCTCACCCTTCTTGACAACCTAAACAACGGCAAGGTGTTCGAAAAAGACGGCGTTGTAATTTGGAAATGCAGCAACTGCGGCCATATTCATGTCGGAGAAAAAGCTCCCGAGGTATGCCCCGTATGTTCACATCCGCAGGCGTATTTTGAGCTTCAGGCAGAAAATTATTAATTGACGGAACGTCTCCGGATTGAACGCGGATAAAAAGCCCACGGGCTTTTGCGTTGGGGAAATTATAACGTATAGTAAAATATGCAAACAAAAAACGACTCCCGTATTTTTTGCGGAAGTCGTTTTTATTGATGTTTAACAAAGTCGGATGTTCTGATTAATGTCTGTCTCATCACAGCATAAAATACAATTGACAGAATAGTCGTCCGGTACACTGACAGCTTGAGCTTCTGCGGGTTTTAAATCGGTGGTGCTCGCTCTTGAAAAACAATGCCATATGTAAACGGCTTTATTTTGATAAGCGCTATTTATGTGTTCCGAAGTAGAACAGCGCAATTGTTCCAGGCCCCGAATGAGTTCCGATAACCGGCCCTATGTGACCCTTTTTAATATCCTTGACCTTGAATCTTTTCTTTACGAGATCTATGACATAGTCGCAGTCCTCCTCGCGGTCGGCATGACAGACATATATAAGCTGCTCCTCGGGGTTGACAGCGGTTTTTTCCATCTCGGAGACAAGCGCATCAAGCGCAGCCTTGCGTCCGCGCACCTTTTGCATAGGAATTAGGCGGCCCTCATCATCTACGTGCAGAACAGGCTTTATGCTGAGCATACCGCCAAAGAAAGCAGCAGCCGATGAAATGCGTCCGCCGCGCTTAAGGTGATCGAGATCGTCCACGGTAAACCAGTGGCAGAGGTGATTTCGGTTATCCTCAACCCACTTTGCAAGCTCATCTATCGAAAGACCGTTTTTCTTCTGCTGAACAGCAGTGTACACCAAAAGTCCCTCGCCCCCGCTCGCCGAAAGTGAGTCGACAGCAAAAATTTTGCGCTCCGGATATTTTTCTCTGAGTTCTTCCGCGGCAAGCTTAGCGCAGTTAAATGAGCCGGACAGCGCGCTTGAAAAACAGATGTATAAAACATCGTTGCCTTTTTTCAGCTCGGGTTCAAATTCACCCAAATAGCGATCGACATTTATAAGCGAGGTCTTTGAGGGTATGCCGACTTTCAGCTTTTCATAAAAAGTGTGAAAGTCATACTCGCTGTGGTCGGGCATATTCAAATAGGTTTTACCTTCAAGGGCATATTCGGTGGAAATAATTTTAATACCGAGCTGCTTTACGAGCTCAGGTGTGAGATCGGCATTTGAATCTGTCATAACAATATAATCTGTCATGGTCTTTCTCCTTTTAAATTCTTTGCGTAATTCGAAATAAAAGATTTGATATGATATAAAAATTCTAACAAAGCTCAAAGCAAATTGCAAGAGCATTTAAAAAACAGTTTTGAGTATAAAAAAAGGCAAAGCACCACGTTTGGCGCTTTGCGATGCCTGCACAATCAATCATCAATTATGCAAGAAAGTTTTTGATTCTCTTATAAAAGTACTCGTCTTCCGTCACGCAAAGGATTGGCTTGCTGAAATCAAGTGTCATAAGACCGAGAAGTGATTTAGCGTCGACAATGGTGTCCTCGTTGTGAATGCCAACCTCTGAAGGGTAGCTGGTGGCAATCTTGTTGAGTGCCTTTATGTCATTTACTCCGTGAAGTTTAATTTCTTTTACCATAATAAAATGCCTCCTAATATGTCTGTCTGTGCGATACCAAGGCCTTGTGCCTTTTGCACAATGTAAGTATATGATATTTGTGAGAAAAGTGCAATAGATTGTGCACAACTTCTATATTTAGCACAGTAATTTATGCCATAATGAACAAAGTATTAGTATATTTACAAAAAATTAAACGCGAAAATATGCGAATTTAAAGCGCATAAACCGCATATGTGAGGAAGACGGCAAAGAGATTGTTGTCATTGCGGCTATGCGATGCTAAAATTGTGAGGTATCAATAAAGGAGCGATGTTTATGGATGATAAGATGACGGATGAAATTACATATCTCAGTCTGTACTTGTCCGAGAATAGAATAAAGCGCGGCTCATCGCTTAATGTGATGTTCACAGTGAAAAACAATGCTCAAAAGAAAGTATGTGCGAATTTGAGCATATATATACAGCCCGGTGAGAGCACACGTGGCTGGAGAATCGGTGCGCAGAGAAGCTGTGAGCTTGAGGCCAAGAAAATTCATCATATTTATATGAACATACCGGCAGCTGCCTTTGAGCAGGATGACGATGATAAGGAGGATAACTGCCGCGAATTTGTCGTGTGTGCGGGATGCCCCGAACAAGAGAAGAGGGAATTCCGCAAAACCCGTGATATCGTGTTTGTAATCGGCTGAGGGCGTTTCATTCAATGTAAAAGGAGCGGCATGGAAGAAGGGCAAAACCGAATATGTGGGTTAGCTTGATGTGTCGGATTCACAAAAATAAATTATCCTGTTTGACCACTAAGGTGAGTCAAACAGGATAAAGCTCTATTCCTTATTGATAAGCCTTGCCGAGACACCGGTTATTCTGCGCTCGTCGGCGTCAAGTGCTACAAGCTCGATTCCGTCATAAACGGCGCTCGGGTGTTCACCGCTTTTTGGGATGCGCATCAGCAGGTCGGTCAAAAGTCCGCCTATCGTATCGCTCTCGATTTCGTCCGGAATGTCCTCAATACCCAAAGCATCATATACATCATCAATATCTGCATATCCGTCGCAGATAAGGCTTCCGTCACTGCTTTTGACGATGAGCTTTTCATCCTCGTCGTATTCATCCTCTATATCTCCGACGATGCTCTCGAGAATATCCTCCATTGACACGATTCCGGCTGTTCCGCCGTATTCGTCTACAACTACGGCAAGCTGCATTTTGCTCTGCTTGAAATCAATCAGCAAATCACGTGCACGGCAGCTTTCGGGAACGAACAGGGTCTTGCGCAGCAGCTTTGAAAGATCTGTACCCAGGCTGCTTTTGCCGACATAGGGCAGAAGATCCTTGACATATGCGACCCCGATGATATGGTCGAGCGTACCGTCATAGACGGGTATGCGCGAATAGCCGTATTCAATAGCGATAGCTGTGATATCGTCAATTGACGCAGTGATAGGAACCGCCTCTATTTCGGTGCGGTGAGTCATGATATCCGCTGCCTTGACGTTGTCGAGCTCAAAGATATTTCCAATCATTTCTTTTTGACTGTCATCGATGCGGTCAAGCTCCTCAACCGTGTCAAGCACATCCTCTTCGGTCACGCTGCCAAATTCCTCGGATATGCCGCGGGATTTGAGAATCCTGCGCGCGGGCATTGTCACTAAACGCGCCAGCGGAGAGAAAAGCCCCACAAACAGCATTACCGGCTTGAGCTTGCTCAAGTATTGCTCGCTGTGAGCGCGCCCCCACGACAAGGGCAGAAATACACAGACAACCGCTACTGCAAGCGCTATAATTATGTAAAAAACGAAAAAACAGAGCGTGAGCGCCCAAATCGGCTGATGCGCCGATTCGGTATTCGACAAGGTGCTTACCACCAGAACGCCGAGCATATTTGATATACGGCTCACACAGCTTGCCGCCCACAAAAGCGGCGGGACACAGACTATAAACGACGCGACGCATTTGAGCGAAACGCCGATTCCGCTGTCTGAAATTTCTTTTTGCGTGCTCTCTTCAAGATTGACACCTGAGGCAAGAAAGAATAAAGCGGACAATGCGAGAGAAAATAGTAGTTGGATAATGGGCCAACTGTCGGGGTCCATAATTGGTGCTCCTTTTTAATGTTAGTTTAAGCAGACATAAGCGAAACAGAGCGGTGCTTTTGCGAAAATCCGTTGATCGAGCGGGGGCTTGTGCCACTTGAGCTCAAAACGATATCGCGCATGAAGAACGCTCGTGATAATGTTCGGGCACAGCACAATCGCCGCTTGATGAAAAGCAGGGTATTTCGGCTTTCAACTATCTGTTTATCATGCATTATAGAGCAAAACTTTAAAAAAGTCCATTTTAATACGATAATTTCGACAAAAAGTCACAATCAAACTTTACTTTAGACCTTAAAGATGTTAAAATTTAAAATTGGTAATACCATTCAATAATATGAATTAATATAAGGAGGATCACATGGCAAGAAAAATGCTAACAATGGACGGCAACAATGCCGCCGCTCACGTATCGTATGCTTACACTGATGTCGCTGCAATCTACCCGATTACACCGTCGTCGGTTATGGCGGAGGTAGTCGACGAGAGGTCGGCGAAGGGTCAGAAAAATATATTCGGGCATGAGGTTAAGGTAGTGGAAATGCAATCCGAGGGCGGTGCTGCAGGCGCTGTTCACGGTTCGCTCGCGGCGGGTGCACTCACAACTACATTTACCGCTTCGCAGGGACTGCTTCTCATGATCCCCAATATGTATAAAATTGCCGGTGAGCTTCTTCCCTGTGTAATTGATTGCTCGGCACGTGCACTTGCAACTCATGCGCTTTCCATTTTCGGAGATCATTCTGACGTCATGGCTTGCCGTCAGACCGGATTTGCAATGCTGGCTGAGAGCAATGTTCAGGAGGTCATGGACCTCACAGCCGTGGCTCACTGCTCGGCGATTAAGGGACGCGTTCCGTTCCTTAACTTCTTCGACGGATTCCGCACCTCGCATGAGATTCAGAAAATCGAAGTGTGGGACTATGCTGATCTCGATGAAATGGTCGATCACGACGCAATAGAGGCGTTCCGCAAGGGCGCTCTCAATCCCGAGCATCCGATTCTCCGCGGCTCGGCTCAGAATCCCGATATATTTTTCCAGGCGCGTGAGGCTTCAAACTGCTTCTATAACGAGCTTCCCGGAGTAGTCGAGGAGTATATGGGCAAGGTCAATGCAAAGCTCGGCACAAATTACGGTCTATTTAACTATTACGGTGCACCTGATGCAGAAACCGTTCTTGTTGCTATGGGCTCTGTCTGCGACACAATCGACGAGACGATTGATTATATGATGGCGGCAGGAGAGAAGGTCGGTTTGATTAAGGTTCGCCTGTATCGCCCGTTCTCTGCAAAACACCTTGTTGCCGCAATGCCGAAAACAGTTAAAAATATTTCGGTACTCGACCGCACAAAAGAACCTGGTGCGCTCGGAGAGCCGCTCTATCTTGATATTGTCGCCGCACTTCGCGGAACGGAATTCAACAATGCGAAAATCGTTTCCGGCCGCTACGGTCTCGGAAGCAAGGACACAACCCCCGCTCAGATTATCGCAGCTTTCCGCAACGCTCAGGCAGCGGACAGCAAGTCGTTCTTTACGCTCGGCATCAACGATGATGTCACGCATCTCTCGCTCGACATCAAAGAGAACCCCAATACAACCCCGGCGGGTACTACCTGCTGCAAGTTCTGGGGTCTCGGCTCTGACGGCACCGTCGGCGCGAATAAAAACTCAATTAAAATCATCGGCGACCACACGGATATGTATGCGCAGGCGTATTTTGCATACGATTCCAAAAAATCGGGCGGCGTTACGATTTCACATCTCCGTTTCGGAAAAACACCGATTCGTTCGACCTATCTTATTGATAAGGCCGACTTTGTCGCCTGCCACAATCCCGCTTATATCGGCAAGTACAACATGATTCAGGATCTTAAGGACGGCGGAACATTCCTGCTCAACTGTGCGTGGGATATGGCCGCTCTTGAGGAGCACCTGCCTGCCAAGGACAAAAAGTATATCGCCGAGCACAATATCAGCCTATATGTCATCGACGCAATTGCGATTGACAAAAAGCTCGGACTTCGCGGCAAATACAACACTGTTCTTCAGAGCGCGTTCTTCAAGCTCGCCAACATCATTCCCGAGACTCAGGCAATCGAGTATATGAAGGCCGCTGCGACAAAGTCGTATGCCAGAAAAGGCGATGACATCGTTAAGATGAACCATGATGCCATTGATGCGGGCGTTGATGCCACAGTGAAGATTGAAATACCCTCTTCGTGGAAAAATGCAGAAGGTGATCACGCAGCTGTTGCTAAGGCAACAGGCAGCCGCAAGGATCTTGTGAACTTTGTGAACGACATTCTTATCCCCACAAGTCTTCAGCAGGGAGATGCTCTTCCGGTTTCTACCTTTAAGGGATATGAGGACGGTCATATGCCTCAGGGCAGCGCAGCGTATGAAAAGCGCGGCATTGCGGTTAACGTCCCGACATGGAACACCGAAAACTGCATTCAGTGCAATTTCTGCTCATATGTCTGCCCTCACGCGGTTATTCGCCCCGTTGCGATGACGGCGGACGAGCTTGCAAAGGCTCCGGCAGGTACAAAGTCGGTTGACATGACCGGTATGCCGGGCATGAAGATGGTCATGACTGTTTCCATTATGGACTGCACAGGCTGCGGCTCATGTGTTAACGTATGCCCGGGCAAGAAGGGCGAAAAGGCTCTTTCAATGAAACCGCTGGACACACAGGCGGCAGAGCAGGCAATATTTGAGTATGGATTGACAATAGACAGCAAGGCGGAGGTATCTGCCAAATTTAACGAGAAGACGGTCAAGGGCAGCCAGTTTAAGCAGCCGCTTCTTGAGTTCTCCGGCGCTTGCGGCGGATGCGGTGAAACACCGTATGCAAAGCTGATAACACAGCTGTTCGGCGAGAGAATGTATATCGCCAACGCAACAGGATGCTCATCAATATGGGGCGGTTCCGCTCCTTCGACACCATATACGGTCAACAAAGAGGGTCACGGTCCCGCGTGGGCGAACTCACTGTTTGAGGACAATGCGGAATATGGTCTCGGCATGTATCTTGCTCAGGATACACTGCGCGGACGTGTGATTGACAAGGTTAAGGCACTCGGCGAAAAGGCTGAGGGCGATGCAAAGGCAGTGATTGACCAATACCTCGCCACATTGGAGGACGGTGCTGCAAACAAGATTGCAACCGAAAAGCTTATCGAGACTATCAGCAGCTGCGGAAACTGCGCTGAGGGCAAGGAAATACTCAATGCCAAGGACATGCTCGCAAAGAAATCCGTCTGGTGCTTCGGCGGCGACGGCTGGGCATACGATATCGGCTTCGGCGGTGTTGACCACGTTCTCGCATCGGGCAAGGATATCAATATAATGGTATTCGATACCGAGGTTTACTCCAATACAGGCGGTCAGTCCTCAAAGGCAACCCCGACAGGTGCGGTGGCTCAGTTCGCGGCGGCAGGCAAGGAAGTCAAGAAAAAAGACCTTGCGGCAATTGCAATGAGCTATGGCTATGTATATGTTGCGCAGATTGCCATGGGCGCCGACTACAATCAGACAATCAAGGCGATAGCAGAGGCAGAGGCATATAACGGTCCCTCCCTTATCATCGCTTATGCGCCCTGCATCAATCATGGTATCAAGGGCGGACTTGTGAATGCACAGGAGGAGATCAAGCGCGCAGTGGCATGCGGTTATTGGTACAATTTCCGCTTTGACCCGCGTCTTGAGGCTGAGGGCAAGAATCCGTTCCAGCTCGACAGCAAAGAGCCGACAGCCAACTATATCGACTTTATCAAGAGCGAGGTTCGCTACAGCTCACTGACACGTTCATTCCCCGAACGCGCAGAGGCGCTGTTCTCTAAGGCGGATGCCAATGCCATTAAGAGATATAAAGAGCTCAAGAAAAAAGCAGAGTCATTTTAGGTGTCTGTCCGTAAATTAAGTTGAATTTCACAAGGAGAATCCCCCGATGCGCTGTGCGTCGGGGGATTCTTCGGATAAAAAATCGGATATACTGCCGAATGTCGGACAGGTTATGGCTCCTCCGACAAAGGAGCAATGGAAATCGAACGGAAGCAAAAAAACAGTAAAACCAATTTCTTAGCTATCTGTGCAAGAGACTGTTTTTTGCCGATATACGCGCACTTTTCTTTACTTAAAAAAAATGTTATAATTCAATAAATATGATTTCGTGTACGCCGATGACGTGTGGAGGATAAATGAGCGGGAAACAGAACTTTGTGAAAAGATTTTTTGAGTATTACAAACCATATAAAGGACTGTTTGTTGCGGATATAGTCGCCGCATTTTTTATCTCGATGTGCGATCTCGTATATCCGTTGATAACCCGCACCGTCATAAATGACCTCGTCCCAAACCGCTTGCTCAGAACGTTTTTTGTGTATGCGGCTTTGCTTGTGATAATTTATTTAATAAAGCTTGCGCTCAACTATTTTGTGATGTATTACGGGCATATTCTCGGAGTGCGAATGCAGGGAGATATGCGACGTGAAATTTTCGGTCATCTGCAAAAGCTTCCGTTCGCATATTTCGACGAGCACAAATCCGGTTCGCTTATGTCGCGTGTCGTAAATGATTTGCAGGATATTTCCGAGCTTGCCCATCACGGTCCCGAGGATTTTTTGATTTCGATCTTGATGATGATAGGCTCATTTGCTATTTTGTGTACTGTCAATCTGTCGCTTACGCTTATTGTATTTGCATTTTTGCCGCTGTTCTTGTGGTTCATGATAAAAATGCAGGGCAAAATGGGAGAGGGCTTTTCGAGAGCGCGTGAAAAGACATCCGAAATAAATGCAGAGCTCGGGAATTCCCTTTCGGGCATCAGAGTGTCCAAGGCTTTTGACAACCGATGCGGTGAGATGAAAAAATTTGACCGCGCGGTAGACGGATATATTGATGCGAGGAGCAGTGCGTATCGCGTCATGGCTCAATTTTATTCGGGCATGTATTTTATGCTTGATTTCATGTACCTTGTGGTGCTTGTCGCTGCGGGACTGTACTTTTACTTTGGGTATATTAATATCGGAGATTACGCCGCGTATTTTTTATATATAGGCCAGTTTATTCAGCCGATAAAGAGATTTATGCAGTTTTGCGAGCTGTTTGAGGATGGAAAGACAGGATTCAAAAGATTCTGTGAAATAATGGATACAAAACCCGAAGAGGATAACCGGGACTCGAAAGAGGAAAATGACCTTTCGGGTGATATTGTGTTTGACAATGTCAGCTTCACCTATGACAAGGAACAAAAGGTGCTTGATCACCTGAATATGACAATAGAAAACGGGAAAAAGACAGCGCTTGTCGGACCTTCCGGAGGCGGTAAAACAACGCTTTGCCATTTGATACCGCGGTTTTATGACATTGAGGCCGGAAAAATCACAATCGGCGGGATGGATATTGAAAAGATAACGCGGGGAAGTCTGCGAAGAGGGATTGGCATTGTTCAGCAGGAGGTCTTTCTGTTTACCGGAACAATTTCCGAGAACATTGCCTATGCGTGCGAAAATGCCACAGAGAATGACATAATTGAAGCCGCAAAGAAAGCGCGGATACATGACCTTATTATGGAGATGGAGAACGGATATGATACTTATGTCGGCGAGAGGGGCGTAAAACTCTCCGGCGGGCAAAAGCAGCGCATAGCGATTGCGCGAATATTCCTTAAAAACCCTCAGATTCTCATTTTGGACGAGGCGACCAGTGCACTTGACAACATAACAGAGCACCTGCTTCAGCAGTCTCTTGACGAGCTGTGCCGCGGACGGACGACAATTGTTGTCGCGCACAGACTATCCACCGTTCGAAATGCCGATGAAATAATCGTTCTGACCGATGACGGCATCGCAGAACAGGGCACTCATCAAGAGCTGATGCTTAAAAACGGGGTGTACAAAGAAATTTACAATACGCAGTTCTTGTAATATTGAGTTCTCTCCGACAACTAATTTTTGAAAGGTGACAGACGATTTGACAAAGCTGATAAAAAAAGCCGCGATATTTTCTATTCCTTTTATAATCGTGTTCTTACTGTTTTTTTGTTTTGAGCCCTTCGACTATTTCGGACTGAAGGGAGACGCCACGTATCTTTCTAAGCCTCTGTCCGCCATGCGTGAGCTTGAGCGTAATCATCCGTCCGAGATAATTCTCGGAGATTCGCGAATGGCGAACCTCAGCACCGAATATATTCGGGAAATAAGCGGAGAGAGCTATACAATGCTCGGGTTTGGCGGCGCTACGCTCGGTGAAAGCATTGAGATGTTCTGGTATGCAACAGAGCACACAAATCTTGAAAAGGTCGTGTTTGGCGTTAGCTTTTACACTGCGGGAGGGGATCTCGGAAGCGGTAGAATTCCCGATGTCAAGAAGCAGGCGGACAGCACCTACAATTTTTTAAGTAACTTTAACAATTGGCTTGAGGCGATCAATACCGCAAAGTACAGGACAAAGAATCTTATTGCCGGTATATTTGATAAACCGCAGCTGATTGAGTATCCAGAGGACCCGACGCAGTTCACCAATTTAGAGCCGCCAAAGGAGCGGGGAGCGGTTTATCGCAAGAATCTTGAGGACTATGCGCAGATTATCAAAACCAATCTCGGTAAAAACTGGCGCGTTAATCCCGAGGCATATAAAAAGCTTCAGAGCGTAATCGACTATTGCTCGGAGAACGATATCGAGCTTATTTTCGTATTTCCGCCGATGCACGAGTCTATTGAGACTCTTGTGCTTGATCCGATGGGAATTGTGAAACAGACCGAGGAGTACAAACAATTTTTGATAGACCGTGCGACTGTGTACGATATGGAATTCGTCAACGAGTTCACGGGTGATGAGAGTAATTTTTATGATGGCTTTCACCTGATGGGCGAACAAAAAAAGACTCTTGCGAGGTTGATTTTCACCGACACTCAATCGGAGGCAATCGAAAGGCATGTACACAAGTAGCCGTGCGGCGTCCGCTTGTAATGCTGATTTTAACGGTGGGCTTTCAAGCGCTGAAAGACTAATTGATCATATGGAATTTCAGATGATGGCTTTATTTGATAACCTCCGATTGACCCTATGGGAATTTGTTTTTGATGTCTGTCGAAACTAAACGTAAGACGGCTGAAAGGATCGTTCGATGATTTTTAATTCACCGACATTTCTTATATTTCTTGCGATTTGCGCCATTGTTTTTTATATTTTGCCGCACAAAAGGCAGAATCTTTTTTTGTTGCTTGCAAGCTATGTGTGCTATATGTGGGCCGTGCCCCAATATGGCGTTTTGGTGCTTGGCACAACGCTGCTCTGCTTTTTTTGCGCGCGCCGCATTGATACGGCACAGAATGAAAACACCCGTAAGCGCCGACTGGCGGCAGGTATAATTATACCTATATTGATTTTGGGAGCATTCAAATATTTTAATTTCTTTATGGGCGGAATAACGTGGATTTTTGCCCGATTCGGAGTGTCATATATGGCTCCGGAGATTACGTGGCTTTTGCCCGTCGGGATCAGCTTTTACACCTTTCAGCTTATCGGGTACTGCGTTGATGTGTATCGAGGAAAGCTGGCGCACGAGAAAAGCTTTGTTGATTTTGCGCTGTTTATCAGTTTTTTCCCCCAGGTTCTCAGCGGACCTATAGGGCGTGCGGACGAGCTGCTGCCTCAGTATAAAAAAGAGCGGAGCTTCTGTTACGGCACGGTTTCGGAGGGCATTCGGCGATTTTTGCTCGGACTGTTCAAAAAAGCGGTTGTGGCGGACGGGTTTGGTCTGCTTGTCAATTCTGTATACAATAATTTGCGCGAGTACAGCGGAGTGACGTTGCTTGCGGCGGCGCTGATGTACGGCGTACAGATATATTTTGATTTTGCGGGGTATTCCGATATGGCAATCGGCGCTGCAAAAATATTCGGTATAACTCTGCGTGAAAACTTCTGCGCACCGTATTTTGCGTCGGGCATAGGAGAATTCTGGAAGCGGTGGCATATGTCGCTGACAAGCTGGTTTCGAGACTATATCTATATTCCGCTCGGGGGTAACAGAAGGGGATTTGTCCGAAAGCTGCTGAATATAACGATCGTCTTTGTCGCAAGCGGGCTTTGGCACGGCGCGTCGATTACATTCGTTGTGTGGGGGCTTGTCCATGCGGCAGCCCGGGTATCCGAGGAGCTGCTGAGTAAAATTTCAAGGTCCGAAGCTCCCAAAAAGAAAAATCCGCTTTTAACAGCCGTAAAACGCATAGCGGTTTTCGTGTTTGCATCTCTCGCATTCGTGCTGTTTAGAGCGGATACTCTCGGAGATGCCATATATGTGTATTCCGGAATTTTGAGAGACGGAGATACTGCGGCGCAGCTTGCAAGGGTGTGGAATACCGCGTCGCCCGGAATCACGCTCGGTGCGACTTATACTTTTTTGTTTTTTGCAATTCTCACAATTTCGACGATTTTGGTTTTTGCGTTTGATGCAATGCTCGCGCGTTCGGTCAGCAACGGGCAGGCTCCGATTTACAATCCGCTGACATGCTGTAAAAGTACTGTTACGCGTTGGATTTTGTATTGGTATATGGGCTTTGCGTCAATGCTGTTCTATTTTATCTGCCTGACTGCTTCGCGCGGTGCGGCATCATTCATCTATTTTGGGTTTTGATTAATTCACAGCGGAGGAATTATGGTTTTTAATACACCGACATTTCTCATATTTATGGGCATATGCATGGCAGTTTACTACGCCTTGCCTCACAGATGGCAGAATCCGTTTCTGCTCGCGGCAAGTTATGTGTGCTATATGTGGGCTATTCCGCAATATGCCGTGCTTATTCTCTTTACCACGGCGTTCAGCTTCTTTGCGGCAAAAGCAATAGCGGCTGAGAGCGGGCAAAAAAAGAGAAGAGCTGTATTTGTTATCGGAATAATTGTTCCACTCGTCATTTTGTTCATATTTAAGTATTTCAATTTTTTTATGGGCGGTGTTCAATCCCTGTTTGCGGTATGCGGTGTTGTGCTCGAAATTCCAAAGCTGTCGTGGATTCTGCCGCTCGGAATCAGCTTTTATACGTTTCAGGTACTGGGATATACCATAGATATTTACAACAGAAACACCGAGCCGGAAAGCAATTTTGTGACCTATGCGCTGTTTATCAGCTTTTTCCCGCAGGTGCTCGCGGGACCGATAGGCAGGGCGAGGGAGCTTATTCCGCAGTATAAGTGCGAGCATGTTTTCGACTATGCAAAGGTGTCGTGCGGAGCGCAGAGGTTTCTGACAGGGCTGTTTAAAAAGATCGTTTTGGCAGACGGACTTGCTGTAATTGTCGACGGCGTTTACGGCTCGCTCAAGGACTATCTCGGGTTCTCGCTTGTCATAGCGGTGGTTCTGTATGCGCTGCAGCTTTACTTTGATTTTTCGGGCTATTCCGACATGGCTATAGGCTCGGCTCAGATGCTCGGCTTCACACTCCGTGAAAATTTTGCGGCACCCTATTTTGCGACTGACATGTCGGGATTTTGGAAACGCTGGCACATGTCGCTTACCTCATGGTTCAACGACTACATATTCACTCCTCTTGTGTGGTCGCGCTGGGTAAATAAGCTGATCTTCGGCAAAAAATGGGACGAGCACAAGCCACATTTTGCGGCGAATATCATAATTGTGTTTGCGATTAGCGGTCTGTGGCACGGGGCGGGTCTCAGCTTTGCCGTGTGGGGGCTGCTCAATGGCGCGTACCGCGTCATCGAGGAAATGCTGCACAGGATAATGCCCCGCAAAAGAAGAGCGGAAAACAGAGCCACAATCGCCGCGAAGAGAATTCTTGTATTTTTGCTTTTTGCGATTTCACTCGTATTTTTCCGTGCGGCATCAATTGCGGATGCGGTATATGTTTTTAAAAACATGTTTACAGCGGTACCGTTTTCGGTTATTATCGAACAGATACGCCATCTTTCCTCAAACGGGATATCAATAAGCGGAATTTACTTTATGATTTTCTGGGGCATACTCATGATTTCACTTGTGCTGGGCTTTGCTCTTGATGTGCGGGTCAACCGCTCACTTGCGGCAAAGGGCGCAAAAGCGATTACAAATCCGGTGGGCACATACGGCAAAAAGCTGCGCTGGGCTATTTACTGGTTTATGGGTATTTCTTCAATGTTCTTCTATTTTATCGGACTTACCGGTCAGCGCGGATCAGGTTCGTTCATTTATTTCGGATTTTAATTTCAATGGTTTTCGGAGGTAGCAATGGCTTTAAATTCACCGATTTTTCTGCTGTTTTTGCTTGTATGCACAGTTGTTTATTACTTGCTTCCGCAAAAGCTGCGCAATGTATTCCTGCTTGCGGCAAGCTATACCTTTTATCTGCTTGCGCTGCGCGAGCATGTGGTATACGCATATGCAGGATTGCTGATTTTCACGACGGCACTGAGCTTTTTTGCGGCTAAACTCATCTATGCCTCAAAATCAGATACGGTTCGCAAAGTGGTCATGTGGACAAGCGTGATTATTCCTGTTGCGCTTTTGTTTGTGTTCAAGTATTTCAATTTTTTCATGTCGGGATTAGGCTCGGCGGCGGGAGCTTTCGGGATTGGCATGGATATCCCGTCTGTTAAGTGGATTCTTCCTATCGGCATAAGCTTTTATACCTTTCAGATTATCGGATATATTCTTGATGTGTACAATAAAAACACAATTCCGGAGACAAGCTTTGTCAACTACGCACTTTTCGTGAGCTTTTTTCCGCAGATTATGTCCGGACCTATCGGCAGGTCAAGGGAAATGCTCCCGCAGTATCGTGAAAAACACGATTTTGATTATTCCCATATCGTCGAAGGGCTTCAGCGGTTTCTTTTGGGCGCGTTTAAAAAATGTGTTATTGCGGATGGACTTGCGCGCATAGTCAATGGAGTGTATGGAGACCTTGCGACATACAAGGGTCTTGCGATTTGGGCGGCGGTGTTTATGTTCGGTATCCAGATTTACTGCGATTTTTCGGGCTATTCGGATATGGCTGTCGGTGCGGGGAAAATACTCGGCTTCCGACTTCGCGAAAATTTCAATGCGCCGTATATGGCGACAAACATGTCGGGATTTTGGAAGCGCTGGCATATGTCGCTGACCACATGGTTCAACGACTATATATTCACCCCTCTTGTTTGGTCGCGATGGGCAAATAAGCTCGTTTTCGGGAAAAAGTGGGAGGAACACGCACCGCACTTTATGACAAATATACTTATAGTGTTTGTTATAAGCGGTCTGTGGCACGGAGCAAGTGTAACATATATCATATGGGGCCTTTTAAATGGAATGGTGCGCGTTATCGAGGAGCTCATCTCCAAACGCAATAAAAAGCTAAAGAGAAAAAAGAAAAAGGACGCGGCGGCTGTAATTTGGCTGAAACGCGCGGGGGTGTTTGCGCTCTTCTCGTTTACACTGATATTCTTCCGCAGCCCGAGCGTATCCGATGCGTTCTATGTTATACGAAATCTCTTCTCATGGATGCCCGTAAAGGAACTCACAGCTCAATTTGCCGCATTGAGCGACAAGGGAATGATTGACGGGGCGATTTATTATATCTTCTTTTGGGGTTCCATTGCGGCGGCGATTTTGTTTGTCGCTATGTGGGACAAACAGCTTTCCGATTCGATGGCTCAGAAGGGTGACAGCCTGCTTATGAACCCGCTTGCACAGTACTCTGCCAAAAAACGCTGGGCGCTCTACTGGTATGTCGGCCTTGTCACAACTGCGTTTTATATGATATCGGCTTCGGTCAGTACTGCTTCATTCATCTATGCCGGATATTAGAGAAGGGACTTAAATATGAAAAGACTCATCAAAAAGCTTCTGATATTCTGCATACCGTTTGTACTGGCACTTGCTTTTTTCTTTGCGTTTGAAGTATATGATTATTGGAATCTCAAGGGAGACTGCGCCTATCAGGCGCGTGCGGTTCATGCTTTGCGCGAGATTAAATATACAAAACCCGAAAAAATTATACTGGGTGACTCGAGAATGGCAAACTTCAATACCGGATATATTAAGGATATCAGCGGTGAGGATTGGTGCATGATGGCGTATGGCGGCGCGACGCTGAACGAGTCAATAGACCAGTTTTGGTATGCAACCGAGCACACCGAGCTCAAGGAAGTTGTTTTCGGTGTCAACTTTTACACGATGAACGACAACCATCTTGCGGCAGACCGCTTTCCCGATGCCGTTCACACTGCTGAAAATCCGCTTTTTTATATCACCAATTTCAGATTTTGGATGGATGCGGTCTATCGAGTAAAAAACAATATCTCAAATGCAATATTTGATGCTACGGGCTGGAAATACTTTTATGTGTTCGTCGATAATCCTTCGTCACTTTTGCAGGATGTGCGACCGCCCGAAGAGCTTGATGCCGACGGGTACCGGGTGGATCTTGCAAACTATTCCTCGCTTATTTATCATCAGTGTCTCGATTATGGCGGCAGCGTAGAGTATCTGTTCAGGTTACAGGAAATAGTGGACTACTGCGAGGCAAACGGGATTGAGATTACGTTTGTGATTCCGGCCGCTAACCGCACTCTGTGGGACAAGGTCATCTACCCGCTTGGTCTGGATTTTTATATAGATATATACAAGGATCATCTGAAATCCATGGCGACGGTTTACGACATGGAATTTTACAATGAATATGCGAAGAACGACGACAATTTTCTCGATGGATTTCATTTTGTTCTCGAGGAGAAGCTTCATCTTGCACGGATAGTTTTTGCTAATGAGCAGAGCGAGTACTGCATGAAAACCACTAAGGAAGAATACGCACAGCGCAAAGAAAAGGGAGAGGTTTTTACGGTTAAGCTGCAAACGGAATGAACAGCTGCGCAAAGTAAAGTAAGCAGCTGATGTTCACAAAAACTTCTTTATTTTTAACAGACTGTTTACAATTGAGTAATAATTACAACATGGTTTAAAAGTATACTGTAAAAGTAATAAGTTAGCCGCATAACTTATTACAATAGCATTATTCCTCCTCATTAACTGTACCCCTTAAAGCCCTGAACCCCGAATTTTTATTCGGGGTTCTTTTTCTTGTATTTATCGGTACAAGCATATAAAGGACTTTACAAAACATTTGTTTTTATGTTAAAATAAATAAATCAAACAAATGTTCCGCAATAAGAAGATGGGAGGGTGCTTCATGAGTGACAAAAAGAATGAATTATTTAAATATCTGATTGAAAACAGCTTTGATTCTCCGCCGACCGTGCGTGAGCTGTGCGAGGCACTGAACATAAAATCCACCTCGCAAGTTCATAAGCTTTTACATGAGCTTCAGGACGAGGGCCTTGTGAATATAGTCAAAGGCAAGCGCCGCAATATCTCAATTCAAAAAAGCGGAAGCAGTGTTCAGGTGCCGCTTTTGGGCACGGTTGCTGCCGGAATTCCTATTCTTGCGCAGGAATGTATTGAGGATTATGTCTCGTTTGACAGCCCGCACGAGGATAACAGCGGACTTTTTGCGCTGCATGTCAAAGGCGAGAGCATGATAAATGCAGGAATATTCGACGGTGATATCATTATTGTGCGCCAGACCCCCACAGCCGGTGACGGAGAAATCGTTGTTGCGCTGATAGGAGATGAGGCGACTGTCAAAAGATTTTACCGCAGCGGTCACAGCATTGAGCTGCGCGCCGAAAACCCGATGTTTGAACCTATAATTTCCGATGACGTCACAGTGCTCGGAAAAGTGATAGCAAGCATAAGATATTATATATAAGCATAATAGCTCTGTGGAATAAAAACAAAACCGGTCAGGATAATTTTCCTGATCGGTTTTGCATGTTGGAAAATATGCAAAGGTTTGAGAAAGGTTCAATTTAAATAGGTCTCAATGATGAATCGCGGACGGTGCTTTACCTCACCGTAAATTTTGCCGATATATTCACCGATTATTCCGAGTGATAAAAGCTGCACACCGCCGAGCAGCAGAACAATCATCGTCATCGAAGTCCAGCCCTGAACGGTGCTGCCGACAATCCAGGATATAAGGCAGTAGATAAGACCGATTATGCTCAGTGCACAGACAATCATTCCCATTACGGTTATTATTTGGAGCGGCTTGACCGAAAAGGAGGTGATTCCGTCCCATGCAAAGCTGAGCATTTTTTTAAGCGGATATTTGCTCTCTCCGGCAAAGCGCTCGTTTCGTTCGTAATATACTATGTCGGTTTTGTAGCCAATAAGTGTGACAATTCCTCTGAGAAACAGGTTTACTTCACCGTACTGCTCGAGCGCGTCCAGGGCACGGCGGCTCATGAGCCTGTAATCAGCATGGTTATATACAACCTTAGCGCCAAGCCCGTTCATGACCTTATAAAAGCCCTCGGCTGTCGCGCGCTTAAATGCAGTATCGGTTGCGCGCTTGCTGCGCACACCGTAGACAATGTCGGCGCCCGCTGTGTATTTTTTTACCATCTCATCAATTGCGCCGATATCGTCCTGCAAATCGGCATCCATTGAAATAACCGCGTCTGCCTCGTTCTTCACGGTCAGCAGACCGGCAAGAAGAGCATTTTGATGGCCGCGGTTGCGCGAAAGCTTTATTCCGCTGAACAGCTTGTTTTCACTGTGTGCCGATTCAATCAGCTGCCACGTTTTGTCCTTAGAGCCGTCATCGACATAGATGACACGGCTGCCCTTTGAGACCAGTCCCTCAGCGATGAGGTGAGAAAACTTTTCGGTCAGTCGCTTTGTGGTCTCTTGAAGAACAGCTTCTTCGTTATAGCAGGGAACAACTAAATATATTTTGTCTGCCATCGGTCAACCTCCGGAATTTTTGAGCGGCAGCTGCAAAAGATTTGCAAATAAGCATATTAAGCCGCTGTATTAATTACAGTATATCACATTTTGATTGATAATTCGCCGTCAAAACCAAGGCAAAAGCTTGAGCAGCACAACCACAATCAGTGAGGGGAGCATATTTGCGGTTTTGAATTTGGTGACATTCATGAGATTCAGGGAAATAGCAATAATCATAACAAATCCGACCATGCACATTCCACTGAGCATGTCTCCCGTTAGGACAGGGGCGAGCATCCCCGCACAAAGCGTGAGTGAGCCCTGATATAAAAGCAGAGGAATACAGGAAAATAAAACGCCTACCCCAAGAGATGAGGCCAAAAATACGGCACTTACACCATCCATTGCACTCTTAATGAAAAGCATACTCGGATCATTATTCAGCCCGTCGTTAAATGCGCCGACTATCGCCATTGCACCGACACAAAACAGCAGAGATGAGGTAACGAACCCATTTGCAAAGCCGTTCATCTTCAGCTTGCGCTCCGCGAAAGCGCTTATGCGCATTATGAAACCCTCGATGTTGAGCAATTCACCGATAACCGTGCCGACGATTATGCTTATCAGCAAAAGCAAGCCTCCGTCAGCCGATATTTTACCGCTGTCATCAATACTGAGCATATAGCTCAACGCATTGGAAATACCTATCAAAAGCGTGGCAAGCCCGATTACACGCATACAGGTATCGGATAAGCTCTGTTTGATGCTTTTTTTGACCATCAAACCGATGAGTCCGCCCGCCACTACCGCCGCTGCGTTTACAATTGTACCAGTCATATGAAATTTCACCTTTCAGGACACCGACAAAAAGCGATGGTGCATGTAGATAATTATAGAATCAGGGCAATCGAGAGTCAAGCTTAATTGTCTCAAGACGCAACAGGGTAAAAAATGGCACAAATATGCAGAAGCAGACTCTGACGATTGAATATGAGACTCAATACAAACTGAAAAAACAAAAAAATAAAGCTGCGCTTGCAAAAAGCTCTTCAAGCGCAGCTTTATTTTTTTGTTTGCCGAATATCCGAAAATACTGCTAATAGTTGAAAACGGGTGTATTTCCCTGTTATTTATGTGCAGAGCTTTTGGTTAAAACATCAGAGCTCACCGAGAGCAAAAATGTATTGCGCCGGGTATTAAGAGAGTGCATACAATTAAAACATAATGCCGCTCGCAACCGGCATATCCGATAAGCTATTAATGTCAGTGAGCAACAAGCGTGAAAAAATGTATTGAAAGTTGTCAGTGGAGGTCAGATTTCTTCGATAAACATCAGACCTTCACAGTGGCGCACAAGGTCAATAATTTCGGCGTGTGATTTTTTGACCTTAAAATGCACGTTGAAAAACGCGCCGACGCCGACTCCCATTTCGGGAGCATTGGTTTCAAAATCGGAAACCAATATATTCTGTTCCTTTAAAAAGTCCAAAAACGCAACAAGATTCTGGAAATTTTCAAAAACGACATACAGGCGAATACTCTTAGAGCGGGAAATGTATCGGGTCTGAACTCTGTCAAACAGGCTCATGACAATAAGCACCATTACGCACATAACGATGGCGCCGAGATAAAAGCCGGCACCGAGTGCAATGCCCATGCAGGCAGCAGACCACAAGCCTGCCGCAGTCGTAAGTCCCTTTATTTTGTGCTGTCCCGTGACCATTATGGTTCCTGCGCCGAGAAAACCGATTCCGGAAATGACCTGAGCGCCCAAACGTGTCGGATCTGAGTCGCCGATATTCTGCATTACAAACTGTCCTGTCATCATCACGACGGTTGCACCCATGCACACAAGCATATATGTGCGAAATCCGGCGGCTCTTCCTTTGAGCGTGCGCTCAATTCCGAGCACACCTCCGAAAACGCACGCGAGAACCAAACGCAGAACGACCGCCAATTCGGTGAGCTTGCTTGGGTCATAGTTTTTTATCATGTCAGGCATGTACATTGTCTCCAATCATGGTGTGTGGTTATTGATTCCAAATTAGTAAAATTCATGTATATAGCTTAGCACATCTGCTCGCGTCCCCTTAAACGGCCCCGGAGTTTCCATTAGTGCGGATAAATCGGAAGCTCATGTTTTGCCATGGTGTCTATAAAAGCATTTTGCCGTGTTGTTGAAATATATGAATATAAATTACCGGAAATGATTCCGATTTTAGTATGCCCTTTTGCAATCAAATGCTCGACAGCCGTCACTGTTCCGTTATAATCGTCGGCGGTTATTGAGGCGATGTCGGATATGTCCGAGACGCTGTTAACAAGCACAATAGGTGCGCCCTGTTCGCATAGCCGCTCAAGAAGTGACTTTTCTTGTCAAACAGACGGAAAGTGTCAATAACGCGCAACAGTACTACCATTATAATGTTTTTGGAGATATTTGGAATAGTTACGCACAAAAATTGTTTCCATGCACTTGCACCGTCGATTGAGGCTGCCTCGTACTGCCCCTTTGGGACACACTGCAACGCCGCGCACAAAAGCAAAAACGCGAAGGTCGGGTTTTAATAAGGCAGAATCCTTAAATGTGGTATACGACAAATTGACTCGGAGGCAATGAAAACGTATTCATCGGCTTTTATGAAAATCCTCTGTTTGTTTTCATAAAAGAGCTGTTTTCGTCATTTCGCTGAAATATCGCATTTCGCAAAACACTGTCATTGGGTGTGATGAGGCGGCGCCTATGTGCGGGATGCTGTCATTATGTACTTGTGGACTGTTCGAAAACTGTGATATAATTTTATCTATTAACTATGCAGGGACTGCGTTACGGCAACAATTGAATTCCCAATTTAACTCAGCGAACAAAAAATCAGGTGTACAGTGGAAGGAAACGGCGGCATTGAAACACATAAACTGTGAGATAAAGCTTGAAAACAGGAGAAGTATCCTTAAATATATTTTCACGCAGGGGAGGACGTCAAGGCAGGAAATTTCAGCGGCACTGGGACTCAGTATGCCGACGGTTTTGCAGAATATCACCGAACTGCAAAAGCTCGGTATGGTGTCTGACGGAGGATATTTTGAGTCAACCGGAGGCAGAAAAGCCGAAAAGCTCGCATGCGTAGCATGTCACAGGTATTCTGTCGGCTTGGACATCACGAAAAATCATATTGCGCTTGTGCTGCTGAATTTCACGGGAGAAATTGAGGTGAGCAGAAGAGAACAGCTCAAATTTGAAAACACAGACACATACTATGGACAGCTCGCCGAGCGAGTCGTTGAATTTGTGTCGGAAAACTCTGTTGACAGCGGAAAGATACTCGGAATCGGCATCTCAATTCCCGGAATGCTCAGTGAGGACGGGAATGTGATTGTGGATTCGCACGCCCTCGGAATAGCGGATGTACCTTGCGGAAAGATAGGCAATGTCATGCCATGGAGCTGCCGATTTGAAAATGATGCAAACGCGGCGGGCTTTGCGGAAATAGGGCGTTTGTCCGAAAAATCGACAATGGTATATCTGTCGCTCAGCAACAGTGTGGGCGGCGCGTGCTTTTCGGACGGGGTACTGCAGCGCGGGAAAAATCAGCGCGCGGGAGAATTCGGACATATGCGAATACACTCAAGCGGGCGTGAATGCTATTGCGGTCAGACAGGGTGCCTTGACTCATATTGTTCTGCGCTTCGGCTTGCGGAAAACGGAGGAGGCAGACTGGAAAGCTTTTTTGAAAAGCTGGAAAACGGGGACAGAGAATGTTTAAAAATATGGGACACATATTTGGATGACCTTGCTCTTGCTGTTATCAATCTGAGAATGTGCTATGACTGTGATGTGCTGGTCGGAGGATATGTCGGTGCGTGGATGGAGCCGTGGATTGATGAGCTGAGAGGCAGAGTAACGCAATTGAACCCGTTTGAGAGCAACAGCAGATTTTTGCAGGTCTGCCGCTATAAACGTGAGGCGAGCGCCTACGGAGCGGCATCGCGAATACTCGATGGGTATTTCAGCATTATTTAGCGACGAGTGCAGGAGACGGTATTCATTATACATTATATATAAAGACCGTGCGGCGGAGCGGACGGCTTGCAAAACGGAGTAAATTGCAATATCGGTATTGACAATTACTTGTGCAAAGTCCATTATATATATGCTTACATAAAAGCTTTAATAAAAGATTTTGTTTGGAGGGTAATAATATGCTTCAGCAGGTAATGACTTCACCGGGTGTGATTGAATTCAATGAGATTCCGACCCCGCAGCCCCGTGATGGCGAGGTGCTTGTTAAAATAATGAAAATCGGAATTTGCGGTTCGGATATACACGTTTATCACGGAGAGCATCCGTTTACAAGCTATCCTGTGACTCAGGGACATGAGGTAAGCGGCGAGATTGTCGCTTTAGGAAAAGGAGTTAAAGGACTTGCAGTAGGACAGAAGGTTACAATCGAGCCGCAGGTTGTCTGCGGAGAATGCTATTTGTGCCGTCACGGAAAATACAATTTGTGCGAAAATCTTAAGGTTATGGGCTTCCAGACTACAGGTGTAGCTTCACGCTTCTTCGCAGTGGATCAGTCAAAAATCACCCCGCTGCCGGATGAGATGGCATTTGATGAGGGCGCGATGATTGAACCGCTGGCTGTTGCAGTCCATGCGGTGAGACAGATTGGAGATGCGCAAGGCTTAAATGTCACCGTTATCGGAGCGGGACCTATCGGGAATCTCGTGGCACAGACGGCAAAGAGCTTGGGCGCTGCAAAGGTTCTTGTCACCGATGTCTCGGACTACAGACTTGAGCTTGCGAAAAAATGCGGGGCTGATATCTGTGTAAACACCCGCAATGCAAATTTCGGGGATGCACTTGTCGGCGCATTCGGTCCCGATAAGGCAGACGTCATCTTTGACTGCGCGGGAAATGATGCGACAATGGGACAGGCTATCAAATATGCGCGCAAGGGCTCGGTAATTGTGCTTGTTGCAGTGTTTGCAAAGCTCGGAAACAATGTCGACTTTGCGGTGCTCAATGACCACGAGCTCGATTTAAAATCGACAATGATGTACAGACACGAGGACTACATTGAGGCTATTCGTCTGGTGAACGAGTGCAAGGTTCAACTCAAGCCGCTGATTTCCAAGCATTTTGCATTTGAGGACTTCAAAAAAGCATATGAGTTTATTGATGCAAATCGCGAGACGACAATGAAAGTGATAATCAATGTACAGGAGTAACCGCTGAAAAATCGGGTTTAAGTCGCAGTATTGATTTAACTGAAGCGGACGATTGCCCGTCGGCGAACAGGCATAAAAATACACCCTTGCAAACGGGCTTTAAAAGCCTTTTGCAAGGGTGTATTCTTATGTAGAAGCGGTTTTGCCATAAAATAGGCTAACGATAATTTGTTTTCTCGCGCCCTTTAATTTTATCGGAATCAGAAACAGGTGTAGGCGCCATCCACGATAATATCGCTGCCGGAAGTATAGCCCGAAGCATCGGCGGCAAGATACAGCACGGCGGGAACAAGCTCTTCGGGCTTGCCCATACGGTGCATAGGCATCAATGGATCCCATGCATCTCGCAGCTCCTTCGGTGTGTCAACTGACATCGGAGTGGCGATATACCCCGGGCTGAGGCTGTTGACACGAATGCCATACTCTGCCCATTCCATTGCCAGCGAGCGGGTCATGTGCATAACGGCGGCCTTTGAGGCGTTATATGAGCACTGCCATTGCGGTACGTTTACAATGGTGCCGGACATTGAAGCCATATTAATTATGCTGCCCTTAATGCCTTTTTCAATCATTATTTTACCGACTGCGCGGCACATGATATATTCACCTGTTAGATTGCAGTCAATTACGCTGCGGAATTCCTCAATTGTGGCTTCAATGGTCGATTTATGGATACAGATTCCGGCATTGTTGAATACGACGTCAATAGAGCCGGACTTCGCCAAAATTTCCGCAAGTGCCTTGTCAACCTGCTTTTCATTTGTGACGTCGCAAAGTACGCAGTAAGCCTTTCCGCCGTCAGATGTAATAAGCTTCACGGTTTCGTCGGCGCCTGAACGGCAGAGAATAACGACCTCTGCTCCGGCTTTAGCAAGTCCGCAGGCAACAGTCTGGCCGATTCCGCGCCCGCCTCCGGTGACGATTGCCACCTTGCCCTTGAGTCCGAACATTTCTTCTAAATACATGGATTAGCTCTCCTTTGTTGTTTGGTATATATCTATTTTATACGAACAGATTCAAAATGCAAGACTTTTATCAAACGCTTGACAAAACTATTTTTTCGGCTATCATTAAATCAATAATAATTCAAAAAAAATTTATGAGGTGAACGAGCAATGAAGGCATCAAATTTTGTAACCGGAATACAGCATATTGGTCTGCCGACAAATGATATGTCAAAGACAGCTGAATTTTATGAGAGTCTCGGCTTTGAAAAAACTTATGAGACAATGGACGGAGCAACAAAAATATGCTTCTTTAAGCTTATGGATATTGCATTTGAAGCATATGAAAACGGATGCGCAGTTAACTCCTACGGGGCCATTGACCATATTTCTCTGAACGTAACCGATGTTGAAAAAACGTTTGAAGTTGTAAGCAACGGCGGATATAAGGTAGTGAGCAACGGAATAGAATTTTTGCCGTTTTTTAAAAACGGAGTGAAATTCTTCACAATCGAAGGACCGAACATGGAAAAAATTGAATTCAATCAATACATGTGATTTCTTCCACGCCTGCTGTCATTGCGGTGTCGGAGGGAAATTTAATTTTTTCAGATAATCGTCAAGCACGAGATTGGCAGCAGATAAGATATCTGTATACTCGGTTATGCTTGAGGTGATTAAATCGACCTTTCGATATCGTTTCACGAGCAGACGTGCGGGTATCTGATCCCGAATAAGTGAGAGCAACAGGACGGGACGATATGTGATTTCACGCCCGTTGATTATGATTGCCTCAAAATCAAGAATATTGAGCATATTCACACACAGCGTTGAGATATAAAAAGCCTCTCGCTTTATTACATCAATAGCAAGCGAGTCCCCGCTGTATGCGAGGTCGACAACATTTTTCCAGCTTGTAAACCTCGGGTCTGTTTCAAGTGCATATGCTACGATATTCGGCAGGGTCGCGTACAGCTCGGCGCATCCAGTGTTTCCGCACTTGCACTTTACACCGAAAGCATTTATGGTGGTGTGACCTACCTCGTTCCCGTTTCCGAGAGTTCCGCTGACAAGCTTACGGTTGAGAATCAGCCCTCCGCCGATACCGCCTGTGATTTCAAGGACGAAAAAGCTGTCATACTTATCTTTAACGCCATAGCTCAGCTCGGCGAGCGCCTGTGAGCACGCATCGTTTTTAATGACTACATTGCAGTTGTATCTCGTTTGAAGAAAGGGGACAATCGGTGCCTTGTGCAGGATTTCAAGTCCGGTCGGGTTGTCGATAATTCCGTCCGCATCATCAATAGGCCCCGGTGCGCCCACCCCAATGCCCAGAAATTTGCCGCTCGGAGTGTGAGTCTCAAGGGCGTTGTCAATCATCTCGCATATTTTTTCAAATATTGCTTCGCGGGTATTGTAGGGAGCCTTGACATCCGCATATTCGGATGCTATCAGATTGCCGCAAAAATCGTGAAGCCCGACTCCAAAATAGTTTCTTCTAAGACAAAGTCCAATGCAGTAAAATGCGTCTTTGTTCCAGTGAAGTTCGGTGGAAGAACGCCCTGACGCCTTCGGCGCGACGGTG
>JAVXQD010000014.1:0-52105 GCA_036644375.1 Oscillospiraceae bacterium | reverse complement strand
AACGCAGTTGGAAGCTACTTCTTATTTTCGCAGGTGTACTTTGCTTGTACTTAGGTGTTATCATTTCGCTGATTGACCCAAAGGATATGGCACAGGTCAGAGAACTTTACGGTGTAATGGGCGGATTTATGGACGCTTTCGGTATTGATATTTCCGCAATGACCGATCCGCTTTCATACACAGCATCAACATTTTATGCGCTGATAGTTATGGCGTTTACTATGGTGTTTTACATCATACAAAATATGAGCCTCATTGCAAAGCCTGTTGACACAGGCTCTATGGCATACACGCTGTCAATGCCTATTTCACGCACGAAGGTGGCATTAACGCAGGGCATTTATCTGATTTTCGCAATGGCTATTCACGCAGTTTTGATGTTCGCTGTGGGCGCCGGCATACTCTCGACTATGAGTGATTATTTGCAGGCGAACTGGTTTTCGGCATATCTTAACCTCGTTGCGGTGACATTTTTACTGACGACTATGGTTGCTATGCTCTCATACTTTTTCTCGGTAGCCTTTTGTGACAGCAAGCTCGGCACAGGGCTTGCGGCGGGAGTTCCGATTGCACTTGTTGTAATAAATATGCTTGGCGGTGTCGGCGGAGAAAAGACGGAATTCCTCATGAAGCTTACTCCGTTCGGTTGGCTTGACAGCGTCGGAATTGTAAACGGCTCGGTAGAAACATTGTGGGCATATTTCGCTTTTGGCGCTGCTATCATCGTAATTTTGTGTGCGAGTGCGTTTGTATTTAGCAGAAAGCGTCTACCGATTTAGATACTCAAATATAATTTTCGGCAATACGGAAAACTTCTCATTTGATTAAGTGTGTAAGGCAAGTGTTTAAGCAGCAATACAAATGATTACTTTAAAGTTGAAGATGCTGCTTTTACGGCCGCTAAAATAGGATAAGTGCATACGCATATTGTGAGCAGCATCTTCGAGTGCAAAGGCTCTATCCTGTAGGTGATGGTATTTTTTCCGGCCTCACAGTTCGTAAAAAGCGGCAGAGACTAAAGAAATTAATGGGAATTTTATGATTTGTCTGCCGGAAACGTGCTCAGCACTGTACCCCTAAAAACATATTTAATTTAAATGCGTTTTTTGCTATCGTGTAAAGGCTCCGATTGTAAAGCGTAAGCTCTATATCTGTTTCGTTCAATATCCTATGCAAAGATAGTCGATTCGCGCATTGATTTCATTTCGTCTGTTTGATATAATTCGAGAATAGCAATCCTACAAGTACAGCATTGGCCCCGCTTCGGCGGGGCTTTTGCCTATTTTAAACCAATTTTGCGCCGCATTTGATTTTGTCGCTAATTTGCCAACCCTCAGACCAAACTGTTTCATAAACCCGCAAAAAGAAAGGTGCGGCAGAAAACGGCGTATAAACAAGTTGCAATACAAAAAATGTACTCTAAGGCTGCGATTAAAAGCCGCCTTAGAGTACATTTTGTTTGAATTTTTGTGATATGCTGTTTTATTATCGGTTACATTCTATTTTAATCCGGTGTTTCAATAGGAGGCTCATCAAGGCACTTTGAGACGTATTTTCCGCTTTTTTTGCGCTGCCTCACACACTCGGAAAGCAAATACTCAATTTGCCCATTGACCGAGCGAAAATCGTCTTCCGCCCACGCGGCAAGCTCGTTATACAGTGATATGGACAGCCGCAGCGGAATTTGTTTTTTTGAAGTATCGCCCATTTTTAATACAAACTGCCGGAATTGACAATCGGCTGTACATCATGATTTCCGCAGAGCACTACCAACAGATTGGAAACCATTGCCGCTTTCCGCTCTTCGTCCAAAACGACGACATTGTTTTTGCTCAGCTGTTCCAGTGCCATTTCCACCATTCCGACTGCGCCGTCCACAATCATTTTGCGCGCGTCTATAATGGCGGATGCCTGTTGTCTTTGAAGCATAACCGCTGCAATTTCCGGAGCATATGCAAGATAAGTAATCCGAGCCTCCAAAATATCAAGCCCTGCCTCTGTAACCTTGCCTTGAATTTCGTTTTTAATGCGAGCTGCCACTATTTCGCTCGATCCGCGCAGACTTCCCTCATCGGCAATTCCATCTCCTGTTGTATCTACATTGGGTGCGACATCATAAGGATAAAGCCTAACAATGTTGCGCAGCGCACTGTCGCACTGCAACGAGAGATATTCCTTAAAGTTATCGACTGTAAATACAGCTTTGGCTGTATCCGTAACACGCCACATGACGGCAATGCCGATCTCGATAGGGTTTCCGAGACAGTCGTTGACTTTTTGCCGATTGTTGTTCAGTGTCATGATTTTCAAAGATATTTTTTTGCTGACCATCTCGGCAGCTGTATTTTCATTTGCCGCACCGACAGATTTAGAACCGTTGCGCACATCTCCGCTTTGGCTGAGCTTTGTGCCCGCGGCGGGATTTACTGCGGTACAAAACGGATTTACAAAATAAAAGCCCTGTGTTTTTAATGTGCCGACATATTCCCCGAACAGGGTCAGCACAATAGCCTCCTGAGGCTTTATAACCTTTAATCCCATAAACGGAATCCATCCGATGCAAGTCCAGATAACGCCCACTGCCAGTAAAATGGCGGAGTCTGATATACCCCCGGCTATAATCAGACATGTCGCCGCCAAATACAACAATATCAGCACGACTAAAATCAACAAACCGTTTTTTTTGTTTTTAAGCACTTTTTCTTCCACAGTAAACTCCTCATAAATGTATTTGATATCAAAACAATATCACTTTGATTTATAAATGTCAACCCATTTTGACATATATCGGAGTGAGCTGCATTTTGTGCGAGCTGTGCATTGAACGAGTATTAAATTAATGATATACTGAAAAACATATCGAATACACATAAAAATCAGGGAGAAGCGATGATAATTATACCGGATTTTCTTTTTGACAGAATTTACAATATAACGCCCGAATTTCTACAGGAAAACGGCATAAATTCACTTATACTTGATATCGACAATACACTGACATACGACGGTGCGCAGGATATCCCCGATGCGGTCTCGGCGTGGTTGGGTGAGATAAAAAGGGCGGGAATAAAGGCGGCGATAGTCTCCAACAACAAGGAGGCGAGGGTAAGACCTTTTGCCGAGGTGTGCGGGCTGACATATGTAGCTCAGGCACTGAAGCCCAAACGTGTGGGATTTGAGCGAAGCTGCGCGGTTCTCGACGCGTCTGCCGAAACAATTGCAGTAATCGGAGATCAGCTTTTCACCGACATTGCATTTGGAAACCGTTTTGGCTGCACCACTATAATGGTTGAGCGGATGGGCAGGGATTTGCCGTGGTTTGTAAAGCTAAAGCGTCTATTGGAGCTTCCGTTCATGCCATATATAAGAAAGAGGAAAAAAGTTTAATGCAAAACAGAGCTAAATTCGGCCCGGCAGGAAATTCTGATAGTTTTTCCGCTCTCGGTTATAGGAGCTTTAAGGATATTCCGCAATATGTCAGTGAGATGAAGCTTGACGTATATGAGTACCAGTGCGGGCGCGGGGTGAAAATCAGCGCGGAAAACGCAGCTGTTCTCGGCAAAGAGGCTGATCAAAGCAAGATAGGTATCAGCGTGCACGCCCCATACTATATCTCGCTTTCGGGGCTCGAGGAGCAAAAGCGCAAAAACTCGGCGCGATATTTACTTGAAAGCGCAGCAGTAATTATTCCGATGGGCGGAAGACGTATAATTTTGCATTCGGGCTCGGCGGGCAAACAAAGCCGAGAGCAAGCGATTGCATTTGCAAAGGAAACGCTCGGATACTGTCTTTGCGAGCTTGATGCGGCGGGATTTAAAGATGTGGTGCTGTGCCCCGAAACTATGGGCAAGATAGGGCAGCTCGGAAGCCTTGACGAGGTTATGGAGCTGTGCTCAATTGATGAGCGTCTTATACCCTGTATTGATTTCGGACATCTGAACGCGAGAACGCGCGGAGGCATTAAGACAAAAGGGGATTATGCCGAGATTCTCGATACAATCGAAAACAGACTCGGACACGAGCGAATGTCGCAGTTTCACTCTCATTTCAGCAAGATTGAGTATACCGACGGCGGCGAAAAATGTCATCTGACCTTTCGGGATACGATTTTCGGACCAGACCCGATTCCGCTTTTGCAGCTGATTGCCGAGAGAGGTCTCGCACCGACAATAATCTGTGAATCTGCGGGGACTCAGGCTGAGGACGCATATTACATGAAGCTGCAATATGAACAATTGCTTTTGAATAGGTGATGAAAAAATGACAAGAATAGAAATGCTGCGCAAGGAGCTGCCTCAAAGCTTTGAAGCGGCTCTTATCCAAAATGATTCTCATCGGTTTTATCTCACGCACTTTGAGTCGAGCGCGGGAGCACTGGTTATTACAAAAAAAGACGCAGTGCTGATAATAGATTCACGCTATTACGAGTCCGCAAAGGAATCGGCACGCGGAGTCAATGTTGTGCTTATGGACGACATATATCATCAGATGTCCGATATAATTTCCGGATCCGATGCTAAGTCGCTGATGATTGAAGATGAGACGTCTGTTGCCGCTTTTGCCGCAATTAAAAAAGGACTGCGTGCGGTGTCGCCGAAATATGACAGCTCAAACAGCTTGAGCAAAGCGATTCTCGCGCTTCGTGCGGTTAAGGATAGTGATGAGCTTGATGCGATTAAATCAGCGCAGAAAATCACCGATGACGCATTTGAGTACATTCTGGATTACATAAAACCCGGAATGACCGAACGCGAAATTGCGGCTGAGCTCGAATATTCAATGCGCAAAAACGGAGCTGACGGATTTGCTTTTTCCACAATATGCGTCAGCGGAAAAAACAGCAGTAAACCGCATGGCGTCCCGACTGACAAAAAAATTGAGCGCGGTGATTTCATCACAATGGATTTCGGCGCGAAAAAAAACGGATACTGCTCGGATATGACTCGGACTGTTTCCGCAGGTGAGCCTTGCGGAAGACAAAAAGAAATATACGAAATTGTCTTAGAGGCTCAAAGCAGGGCGCTAAAAGCGGCGGCAGCGGGAATATCGGGCAGAGCGCTTGATGCGGCGGCGCGCGATTACATCACGGAATGCGGATATGGCAAATATTTCGGACATTCGCTCGGGCACTCACTTGGAATTGATATCCACGAAGCGCCCGGCGCCTCGCGCAGCAGCTGTGATATTTTGAGCGAAAACAGTATTATGACAATAGAGCCGGGTATATATATTCCGGGGGAGTTCGGGGTCAGAATTGAGGATATGGTTGTCCTTAAAAGCGGCGGAATAGAGGATTTGACGCACAGCGAGAGGAAATTGTTGGTCATATAGGGGAGTTTCCTTGATTTATATAGGCTTTGCCCTTGATTCTTGCGCCGTTAATATGGTAAAATCAAACAGATAAAGTAATAGAAGGAGTTTAATTTATGATTTCAGCCGGTGACTTCAGAAACGGTGTGACATTTGAGGAGGATGGCAACGTCTTTCAGATAATTGAATTTCAACATGTAAAACCCGGTAAGGGCGCGGCGTTTGTTCGTACAAAGACGCGCAATGTCCTCACGGGCTCTGTTGTTGAGCGCACCTATAATCCGTCAGATAAATTCGAGAATGCATATGTTGACCGAAGAGACATGGCATATTCCTACAGTGACGGCGACATGTACTATTTTATGGACAACGAAACCTATGAACAGGTTCCCGTTTCGGAAAAAGACTTGCCAGACAGCTTCAGATTTGTAAAAGAGGAGATGACGGTAAAAATACTCTCGTACAAGGGAAAGGTATTCGGCATGGAGGCCCCCAACTTTGTCGAGCTTAAAATTACCGAAACCGAACCCGGAGCCAAAGGAAATACTGCAACAAACACGCTAAAACCCGCCACTCTTGAAACAGGAGCAGAAGTTCGCGTACCGCTCTTTATAAATGAGGGCGAGATTATTCAGATTGATACCCGCACAGGCGAGTACATGGGTCGAGTATAAAGGCTTAATTGCCAAAAGGAGAATAACAATGAACTTATCCGAAAAGGTAGCATTCCTGAAAGGTCTTATCGAGGGAAGCGAGCTTAAGCTTGAGGCTAAAGAGCAGAAAATCCTCGACATGATGATGGAAATTCTTGGAGATGTTGCGGAAACTGTCGGCGAGATTGACGATGATCTGTCAGCGGCATATGACGAAATCGACTCGATTTACGAAGAGGTTGACGCGATGAACAGCGACATCGACGAGTTGTATGACTGCTGTGACGAGTGTGACGATGACTGTGAGGATTCGGACGACGAAGCGTTTATGTATGATGTGAAATGCCCTAAATGCGGCAATACGGTTTGCATAGACGAGGACACGCTTCTTCAGGGAGATATTGACTGCCCTTCATGCGGCGAAAAGCTCGAGTTCGACTTTGACTGCGAATGCGGCGAAGAGGACTGCGATTGCGGTGACAAGGGATGCAGTTGCGGCTGTGACCACGAGCACGACGAAGAGTAACATGAAAAAAAGAGTGGGGCAGATTGTTAATTGGTCTGCCCCACTATTATTACGGGATTACTTTTCCCGATATTAAAGGTCGTAAATCATGAAAAACGTATTCAAGTCAGGAAGCGATTCCCAAAACGATCTGAGTTTTACCAAAACATATGATGATAAAACGCAGCAGCTTGACTTCAATTCCGATCCGGCTGCGAGACGTCAGGGCAATGCTCCGAATTCATGGCATGAGCTGTCGGAGGCACCGTCTCTTGATGAGTTTTACAATCCTTTTGACGAACCTGCGGCAGGTGAGCCGGACTCCGACGCTTTGGAGGGAGACGAACTTTTTGAGCAGGGCTATGAGAGTTCTTATGAGCGGGAAAACCCCGAGGGACGTCGTGAAAGAACAGAAAAAAGCGAAAGACAGGAAAGACCTCAAAAGGGCAAAAAGAAAAAAACTAAGCTGCAAATTCTTGTAAATAAAATCAAAAAATGGCTTCGCGCCTCGAACGCAAACAAGGCAATCGCAATTGCGGCTGCCGTTGTGCTTGTCGCGACGCTTATTCTTGGAATTTTTCTCATTGTCAGCGCCGTCAGCGGCGGCAAGGATGACAGTAAGCTTCCGGGCAAAGTGGACGCGAATGAGGTTGACGATGCCATCGAGGAAAATTATACTTTTGTTGATGAAAATGAATACTCGGGTACGCTGCTTGCCAAAAGCAAAGACGCCGGGGATGAATATATAAAGGATACCCTGTTTATCGGAGACAGCAATTTTGCTCGCATGGTAATGTACGGGTATCTCGGCTATGAAAATGTGATAGGCGTTGAGTCAATGGGGATTCAGGGTGTTGCAGGCAGCAACAGCGTTTATTTTTCGGGCTACAGCGAGCCGGTTACAGTTGTCAAGGCCGTGTCGCTGATGAAGCCGAGAAGGATAGTTATCTGCTTCGGCACCAACAACGTGCTCTCAAATGACCCATCCGGATTTACCGAGGCGTATAAATCGGCACTCAAGAGCATTGAGGGAGCATATGAATACAGCGATATAATCATCTGTGCAATTCCGCCTGTCGGACAAAACCGCTCAAATAAGGACTTGAAGCAGGAATATATAGATTCGTATAACCTTGCGCTCATTAAGATGGCAAAGGAGCTCGGCTACAGCTTCCTTGACACGAGCGAGGTTCTCAAAGGTCAGGACGGATATATCAAGCCCGAATATGTGTATACGGATGGAATTCACATTTCACAAAAGGGCTTTGACATGTTCTTCAAATATGTGAGAACACATTCGCATATCGTCGATGATGCCCGTCCGCAGCCTATAGGAAAGATACCCACACAGGTAGCTCCTCCTAAAAAAGAGGTTGAGGAGGGTACGAAGTTCGACCCGGCGCTTGTGACAAAGGGCGCAACAGCGCAGTTTGTGGCAGCCGGATGCAAGAGCGGAGCAGGCACGACCACCCCATCGACATGGGCATTTACGGTTCCGTTTGACGCCGAGGCAGGGACAGAAGCAAATTGGGGAACCAGCCTTTATACCGCATATCTCGCTCAAAAGGGAGCGGTTGTCGCGGGCAGCTCGGTTGTCATAAGCTTTTCGCAGAACTCTGCGGAGTTTGTGTTTACCGTCAGCGTGTATCCCGTGCCGACCTGTGCGACACACACATGGGAGGATACAGGAATGAAGACAGCGGCAACCTGTGCCTCCGTGGGTAAAAAAGAGCAAAAGTGCAAGGTCTGTGGTCTTAAGCAGACTATCGACGACCCTGCAGTTCCAAAACTTGAGCATAAATTCAGCGAATGGAAACAGACAACGGCTCCGACCTGCGGTGCAAAGGGCGTCGAGTCTCGCAAATGCTCCGTTTGCTCAACAGTCGAGACAAGAGAGGGCGCTGCGGCTACCGGTCAGCATACATGGGAGAATACAAAAACCAATCCACCAACATGCGCTGCGGGAGGAACAATAACTCAAACCTGCAAAGTGTGTAAGCAAACTCAAACAATTAAGGATACCGCGAATCCCAATCCGCTGGCGCATGACTGGCAGAATACATCGACAAACCCGCCCACATGCACACAGGGCGGAACGATTGTTCAGACATGCTCAAAGTGCAAGCAAACGCAAACTGTTTCGGATGCTTCTAAGCCTGCATTGGGGCATCAATGGGGGCCTGAAACGACGCTGCCCGATGGCACAAAGCAGCATACCTGCACGGTATGTAATACAACTGAAACAACTGCACCGCCTACGCCGCCGCCTCCCGCACCGCCGGCACCTTAGAAAACAACCGTTGAAATGGCATTGCCGTTTGATACGTATTTGATTCGGAGGCGGCATACGAAATAAAAACAAAAAGAAAAAACACAGATGTGGATTTATTCCTCATCTGTGTTTTTTTCTTTTCCTGTCAATATAGAAATAACCTTCGGCTCCGATTCAGAGCTGTTAAGATACAGCGTTTCACATTCCTGTTGAGCGGAAATCAAAGTATTAATCGCCTGCTCGTTTGCACGAAACAGCTTGAGATACATTTCTTTATAGTCCGTCATACAATCACCTCACTTATATCTTAGGACATATAGTCCAAAATATCAATAGGACATATTGTACTGAAATATAATGTCTATGGTGATGAAAATGAAAACAAGAATCAGAGATTTGCGTGAGGACAGCGATTTGACCCAGCAAAGAGTTTCAGAGTATTTAATGTGCGATCAGTCTCTTTATTCTAAATATGAGCGTGATGAACGGGCTCTTCCGTTGGAAATCGCAGTTAAGCTTGCGGATTTTTACAAGGTTACTCTTGACTATTTGGTTGGGCGCACCGACCACAAACAGGGGAGTTAAGCTGTGATATTCGGGCGGTTGCCGGTTTGGTCTGCTGTCGGGTCAGCTGTTATTTGTGAACAACGAAAAATCAGAGATTCTTCACCCTGCGGTGTTGAATCTCTGATTTTTTTGCGGACATCTATTAGTCCGATTTAATTTGGTGTTCAGTTTTCCGAAAGCGCACGCTCCAGCCAGATATAACCGATGTCAAGTGCGCTGAACAGCCCGATTTTGTCGCTTGCCTTAATAATGCGTGCGTTCGGGCCGAGATTCGGGTCGTTGGACAAAAGCTGGACATGAACCTTTGTGGGAATTTCAACTCCGCCTTTTTCCTCGGTGCCCATTATCTGAATAAAAACCACATGGCTGTCTGTCGGGTTGCCATAATACAATTCATTGTTACAGCGAACCAGAGGACGGCCTTTGTATGTCAATTGCTCTTCCATATTCCATTCAATCCTTTCCGATGATATTTGAAAATCAATCCTCCTGCAAAAATGCCCTTACCATTGCGCGAAGCATATCATCGCGGTCGATGGAGCGCATAAGAGAGCGGGCATTTTTGTTTGTCGTGATATAAGTCGGATCCTCAGACAGAATATACCCCACTATCTGACTCACGGGATTATACCCTTTCTCTTTAAGCGCGTCATGCACTTCCTTAAGGGTTTTTCTTATTTCCTCATCATTTGGCTGTGACATGGAAAATGAGATTGTAGGCTCGTATGATGACATAACTGCTCCTTTCCCAACTTATATGAAAAACAAAATACTCGTTTTTCATATTATGCGTTGTGCGGTTGACCGTGATGTGCAAAAGCACAGCAAGAGAACCAATACTATAATATAAAAGGATACACTAATTTCGAGCAATTTACAAGTGAGATTTAGCTTCTCAGTTCGATTCCGTTTGCTTTAAGCTCTTTTAATGTGCGCTTAATTGCGTCGTCGGCGTCAGTATCCGTCAAAGTTTTCTCGCTGTCGCGCAGTACAATATTATAAGCAATACTTTTTTTGCCCTTTTCGACCTTGTCGCCCGTATATATGTCAAAAACCTTGACTGCCTCGAGAATTCTGCCGCAGCCATGGCGTATTATCGCCTCAATCTGAGCTGACGGAAGAGTTAAATCGCACACGAGTGCAAGGTCTCGCGCGGTTGAGGGGAATTTGGGCAGTTGTTTATACCTGCGCGGCTCACCGCGCAGCTCATATATGGCATCAAGATCAAGGTCGGCAACATATACGCGCTCCTTGATTCCGAAATTGCCGGTGACGGCGGGTGATATTTCCCCGACAATGCCGATTGTTCTGTCCGCAATCTTAATTTCGGCGGTTCTGCCCGGATGATATGTCGGGTTGCCGGATAGAACAGAATATTCCGCGCCCTTGATTCCGGCAACATCGAGCAGCTTTTCAACTATGCCTTTAACGGCATAAAAATCAAGTGAGGCATATCCTCCGATAATCAGCTTGCGGTTTTCTGAGGGAAGAAGCGGCATTGTGTCCGGATGCTCGGTAACACAGCAGTCGCTGAACAAATCACTCCACTGAGCCTCGCCGAAGCGCGGAATAAATTCAACCGCTATCTCAAACATTTTTGTACTCGGTATGCGCCCGTTATAGTTGCGCGCAAGCACGTCAAGCATTGACGGGACGGCGGTTGTGCGCATAATGCTCGTATCCTCGCCCAAAGGATTGCTGATTACCACGCATTTTCGAAGCTCGCTGTCGGTCGGCAAATTTATCATGTCGAGCATTTTGGTGCTCATGAACGAATAAGTGTTAATCTCATAAAGACCGCTGCCCAAGCAGACATTTATCATTGCCTTTTCAAAACGTTGCCGCTCTGTGGGTCTTGCCTCGGCTATTCCGCGCATGATGGTGGTGGGTATGACATCATAGCCGTAGAAGCGGGCAACTTCCTCCGCTAAGTCGGCAAAGCCCTCAAGGTCAGCTCGAAAGGTGGGCGGCGTGACAATCAAATCATTGTCGATGGTGCAGCCGAGCTTTTTGAGAGTTTCAATCATGAAGTCGGTTTCAATCTCAGCGCCGAGAAAAGCGCAGATGCGCTCGGGCTGCAGCGGTATGCGCGGCATCACGGGCATTTTGCCTGCGGCGTCGATAAATCCGCCGACAATGTCGCCGGCATCCAGTTGCTCAACAAGCTCCAGAGCACGCTTGATGGCGGGCATTGTATTGTTTGGGTCAAGACCCTTTTCGTACCTCGCGGACGCCTCTGTGCGCATTCCGAGCGCCTTTGCGGTCGAGCGGACATTGAACCCGTTAAAGCAGGCGGATTCAAAGACCATTGTTGTGGTTTCGTCCGATATTCCGCTGTATTCTCCACCCATAACACCGGCGACGGCAATAGGCTTTTCACTGTCGGCGATTATCATCATGCTGTCGTCAAGCAGATGTTCTCCGCCGTCAAGTGTGATGATTTTTTCACCCGCATGTGCCTGACGAACCACGATTTTGCCGTCCTTGACATTGCGGTAGTCAAAGGCGTGCATCGGCTGGTTGTATTCGAGCATTACATAGTTTGTGATATCCACAATGTTGTTTATCGGGCGCACCCCGCAGTGGCGGAGCCTCTCGCGCATCCATTGCGGCGATGGCTTAACGCGCACATTTTCGACAACCGCTCCGGTATAGCGCAGGCAGTTGTCCGGCGTTTCGTTGACGACCTCAAGCATTTTGTGTATATCGCCGCGTGTTTTGGAAATTTCAGGATCGGGAAGAACAAATTCTTTTCCGTAGGTGATTGCGGCCTCTCGCGCAAGACCCGTTATGCACAGGCAGTCGGGGCGGTTTGAGGTTATCTCGAACTCAAACACGGTGTCGTCCATACCGAGCGCCTTTTCAACAGGTATACCGAGCGTGGTATCCGTGTCGAGCACCATTATTCCATCCTCAATGCAGTCGGGAAAATCGTTTTTTGTCAGACCGAGTTCGCCGAGCGAGCAGAGCATACCATTGCTGATTTCTCCGCGGAGCTTTCCTGCCTTTATGTGCATTCCGTTTGGCAGGTCGGAGTTGTCGAGCGCAACAGGCACAATGTCTCCGACAGACAGGTTCTGTGCGCCTGTGACTATCTGAACATTTTCCCCGCTGTTTATGTCGAGCTGACAAATCCAAAGGTGATCCGAATCCGGGTGGTGCTCAATTGAGGCAACCTTTCCGGTAACGACATTTTTAAGCTTGTCGGATTCGCTCTCAAAGCCCTCGACCTTGCTTCCGCTCATGGTCATGCGGTGAGAAAATTCCCTGTTGTCAACAGTTATATCGGTGTAAACCCGGAGCCATTTAATAGGTAAATTCATTTTCGATGTCCTCCCTTAAAATTGGTTCAAGAAACGCCTATCGTTCTCGAACAACAGACGAAGATCGTCGATTCCGTAGCGCAGCATTGTGATGCGGTCAAGCCCCATTCCGAATGCGAAGCCCGAATAAATTTCGGGATCAATCCCGCAGTTTGCGAGAACCTTGGGGTGAACCATTCCGCAGCCGAGAATTTCAATAAAGCCCTCGCCCTTGCAAAGTCTGCAGCCCTTGCCATGACACACAAAACAGGTGGCGTCCATCTCGGCGGACGGCTCTGTAAACTGAAAGTGATGCGGGCGGAAACGCGCCTTGCTGTCATCTCCATAGAGCTTTTTGGCGAACATCTCAAGTGTGCCCTTGAGATCCGACATCGTTATGCCCTTGTCGACCACAAGACCCTCAATCTGGTGAAAGATAGGGGAGTGGGTGGCGTCGACTGCATCCGAGCGGTATACGCGGCCCGGGGCGAGAATGCGTATCGGGGGCTTTTGCTTTTGCATGACACGAACCTGCACGGGAGAGGTCTGCGAGCGAAGTACGACATTGTCGTTGATGTAAAAGGTGTCCTGGGTGTCGCGCGCCGGATGTCCCTTGGGTATGTTCAGCAGCTCAAAGTTGTTGTGGTCATATTCGACCTCAGGCCCCTCGGCAAGCTCAAAGCCCATCCCGAGAAATATCTCCTTGACATCGTCCAGCACGAGCTGGAGCGGGTGCCGTTTTCCGAGCTGTGGCTCAACGCCGGGAAGCGTCACATCGATGGTCTCAAGCTCGAGCTTTTTTTGCAGCGCCAAATCGCCAAGCTCCTTCGCGCGCTCGGCAATTTTTGTCTCGATATGGGCGCGCACCTCATTTGCAAGCTGACCCATGGCGGGGCGCTCGTCAGCCGAAAGGCTGCCCATCTGTTTTAAAATCGCGGTAAGCTCGCCTTTTTTGCCGAGGAAACGCACACGCAGTTCCTCAACCGCCGCGGACTGTTCAGCCTCGAGCAAGAGCTGTTCCGCAGTCTCCTTGATTTTGTTAAGCTGTTCTTTCACACTTATCCTCCAATGCCGCAGCAGATAGCCAAAGCCGTAATATTGCGTAAAGAGCTTTGAAATGTGCAGCGGATTCCGTTTTTTGCGGCTTACGGTATGCCGTTTTTTAATCTTGAGATTCGGTGCTGTTGTTCCGGTACGTCCGTCAAAATTACAGGCGGACATTCGGCGGCAGGAGCAGGCTGCCACATGGTTGCAATGTGCTTTTGTACTCTGAGGGCTGAAGTTCTTACGCGCAGTGCGGTGTGTAAACAAGTGGAGCGCTGCGCAGTTTCGGACAATAAAAAAAGCCCGCCCCCGCATAATCAGGGACGAAGCAGTTAAAACTCCGTGGTACCACCCGTGTTCCGGACATAATCCGGCGCTCGATTTCGTATAACGGCGAAACCCGTCTCGACCTAATTGGCATTCTGCCGTTCAGCCAAACCGCTGCTATGGTGAAATTCACACGTCCTGCCTTGCCCCTATGCCCGTTTTCAGCCGACGACGAACAATCTCTTTTGTGGGATTACGTGCTACTGTGCCATGTCATTGCGTTTGTATGATACATATTACCACTTAATTCAGACGGTTGCAAGACCAATTTTAAAAACGTATAATTGTAATGATATGAGGTGAAGCGGATGATATATGGAGTTGGCAACGATTTGGTTGAAATCTCTCGGATTGCAAAGAGCATGCAAACGGAGAGATTTATGACCTTTGTGTTTTCACAAGCGGAACGCACCGCTTTTTGGGGCAATGCGCAAAAGCTGAGCGGATGCTTTGCGGCAAAGGAGGCGCTGTCTAAGGCACTCGGCACGGGTGTGCGCGGATTTTCCATGGATGAAATATCTGTGCTTCGCGATGAGCTTGAAAAGCCGTATTTCGTATTTGAGGGTGAAATCGCAGATATTATGCTTAAAAATAAACTGACGGCCTTTGTGGCCCTGACAAATACAGCGGGGCTTGCACTCGCAAATGTAGTCCTTGAAACGGAGAGATAAACAATGGTCTTATTGCTGAGTAAGGAACAAAAGCTAATTGAAGAGGCGGCTGTAAAAAACGGTGTGACACTCGAATCGCTTATGGAGCGGGCGGGCAGGGCGCTGTATCAGAATATCGAAGAAAAGCTTCGTAAAAGGCTGCGGGGCATTAGCTGTGCCGTGCTTTGCGGAGGCGGCGGAAACGGCGGTGACGGATTTGTTGCGGCGCGGTGTCTTAAGGAGAGCGGGGCGTCGGTGAGCGTGATAATGTGTTCCGAGTCCCCCAAGGCGGGGGATTCGGGAGCCATGTTTGAAAAAGCACTGTCCGCAAATGTGCCGGTGATTGTTCTCACTTCGGACGAACAGCTCTCTGCCGAGACGGTAGAAAAAGCACAGGTCATTGTCGACGCAGTATACGGCATCGGCTTTCACGGAGCGTTGAGCGAGCCGGTATCCAAAATTTTTGCGTCGGCAAATGCGAACAAAACAGCTTATAAAATAAGTGCGGATGTTCCGAGCGGAGTAGGAGCGGACAGCGGCTGTGTTTGTGAAAACGCATTTTCTGCGGACACCACTCTTGCGATGGTCGGGTTTAAGCCGGCGCATATTCTTAAATGCTCCGCAGATCAGTGCGGAAATTCGCTGCTTGCCGAAATCGGAATACCCGATTCGGCCTATGAATCGGTCAAGCTGTCGATAGGAGAGCTGACCGAGCGGATTGCGTCACGGATATTACCCAAGCGCAGCGAGTGCGCGCACAAGGGAATCTGCGGACGGCTTTTGGAGATTGTGGGCTCCGACCGATATCGCGGCGCGGCAGTGCTCTGCACAAAGGGTGCTCTCGTGTGCGGAGCGGGGCTTATCAGTGTTGCATCCGGAGAGAATACCCTTAAGGCGGTCGCCTCGCACTGCCCTGAGGCGGTCTTAATTGACATTGTGATAGACTCAAAATATTTTGCAGACACCTTGAGCAGAGCAGATGCATGCGCTATAGGATGTGGCCTTTCACTTACCAACAGTGCGCGCGGTCTTGTGGAAAATGCACTTGAAACAGCAAAGTGTCCGCTTATTTGTGATGCTGACGGAATAAATATACTTGCCGAGAACATAAATCTGTTAAAGGGTCACAAACAAACCATAGTGCTTACCCCTCATCTCGGAGAGCTTGCGCGCCTGTGCGGAAAGAGCATGGAGGAGATAAAGGCGGACAGAATAGGAATTGCAAGGGAATTTGCCGCCGAGTATGACGTAACGATTGTCTTGAAAAGCGAGAACACGATGATTGTGTTTCCAAGCGGAGAGGTGTTTGTGTGCACAATCGGAAATGCGGGGTTGGCTAAAGGAGGAAGCGGGGATTTGCTGTGCGGTGTGATAGCCTCGTTTGCGGCAATGGACATAGCACCCACGCTTGCGGCGATGCTTGGGGTATATGTCCATTCACGTGCGGCGGATTTGGCGGCGATGAACATGCCCATGCACTGCATGACCGCATCGGTTGTAGCCGAGTTTATACCGAGCGCAATCGCCGAACTTGAGTGCGAGTGACCCGAATATTCTTCGGAGGTCGCAAAATGAAAAAAATCTTGCCCGCAATGCTTATTCTGATATTTCTGCTATGCTCCTGCTCTAACGCAGCGGACGTCGATAATTACGGGGTATTCGATGTGCCGTTTGAGCTTACGGCGGATTTTAAGCGCGGTTCGCTGTCGGGCTCATTTGTGTTTATACGAACCTCTCCCGAACACTGTACGCTCGAGTTTCTCTCGCCGCAGTCTATAGGGACGCTGTACTTGTCAGACAGCGGCGGGGTTGTGTCAAGCGAATTTATGGGCATAACGCATGAGGAGCAGAGTGAAAACCTGAAAAGCGGCAATCCAATGCGGGCGCTTTGCACTGCATTTGAATTGTTCGGGACAGAGAAACCCGAGGGAGTCAAACAGAGCAACGGAGATATGGAATACACTCTGCCGAATGGAATGAAAATCACAGCATACGGCAGTCTGCCCAAGAGCATCGAAGCCCCGGCAGATGAGCTTGTGATTGAAATTACAGCCTTTGATTTTTTGAAGTAAATGTTTAAATCAGACTCACTCCGTCAATAATAATATCACAAAATATTATGCGGAGTGATAAAAGTGAACATTAAACGAGGCGAGGTTTTTTATGCGGATTTAAGCCCTGTTGTCGGGTCTGAACAGGGGGGAGTGAGACCTGTACTTATTGTGCAAAATGATGTGGGCAACAAATACAGCCCGACCGTTATCGCAGCGGCAATCACAAGCCAGCAGGATAAAACCAATCTCCCGACGCATATTTCATTGGGCGCACAGAGCTGCGGTCTGCAGCGGGACAGTATAGTGCTGCTTGAGCAGGTTCGCACTATTGACAAACGGCGTCTGCGTGAAAAAATGGGTTCGGTAGACCATGGTGCGATGCAAAAAATTGACGCGGCGCTGCAAATCAGCTTTGGGCTTGAGACCTATTGATGAGCGTTGGGGCAGCAGACCGCAAAGTCAGTAATGAATACTCTTAAAAAAGCGCCCGAAATCAAATGATTTCGGGACGGCAGGGTGTGAAAGCAAACAGCTTATGACAGAGAAAAACGCGCTTGAAAACGGTTTTTAAAACCGAATTTGAGCGCGTTTTTTACGATTTTTTCCGAGCAGATATACCGAAATGTCGGAGTGCTTACAGGCATAACCGTTCGAGACGGAATATATACCGGACAGGACATAGGGATGCATGTGCAAAAATATTAAATTATTATGATTAAGGATAAACAGCGAAAGTTAAAAATTGCGGCGGCTCATCACAGACAGCGCCAGACAATCTTTTCCATTTCTTTGTAGTAATATTGCATCTGCATACAGAGCGTGAGCTGTACACGTGCTTTATAGAGATTCTGTTCTGGGTAGGACACCTTGTAAACGGTGTTTCCCTGTAAATAGTCGGTAAGATAGCGGATTCCGGCTTCAAGAGCCATCACTATAGAGCCGCCGGCAAACGAGGCAGGTTCATTCTTGTCGAGTATAGGACGGACAATGTCGATGAAAAGACGTGTAAATTCGGCATATCGGTCGATATCAAAACGAATACGGTTCATCTGGCGCTCATCGCATTTGCATGTCCGACATGAGGAGCGGACTGCGTTGCCGAAGTCACATGCCATAAGACCGGGCATAACAGTGTCATAATCAATGAGACAGACAGCACGTCCGGTTTCATTGTCAACCAAAAGATTGCGAAGTCTTGCCTCATTGTGCACGACACGCGCAGGAAGCTTCATTTTCAAAAGAGCGGGAGCATATTTCTGCTGCTTGAGAGCATAGGAAATCTCCTGCTTTGCGGTGTCAATAAGCGCCTTTGGGGAGGATTCGACAACGCTTTTGAAATTCTCGAAATACTTTGGGGTATTGTGGTAGTCGGGAAAGGTGAATTTCAGCTCGGATGTCGGAAAATCGGAGAGCTGATGTGTGAAAAGGCCGAGAGCTTTTGCCATTTCAGAGCTGTCATTCTCGGTTGATTCGTCCGGTACGGGTGTGTGCGAACGGTCGATGTAGCGATATCCACGCCAAATCCCGCTCTCCTCGTCGCGAACAAGTGCCTCCCCGTCAACAGAGTTGATAAAGCGCAGAAAACGCACGCTGTTCGGGTCTGAGTGGTTGGAAATATGCTTGGATATTGCCAGAGCGTTGTGCATCATCATCTCGGGATTTGCGATGACTTTTTTGTTTAGGTTTTGCAGTACAATACTGGAACCGTCGGAAAGATCCACAAGATAGCTCTTGTGAACCGAACCCCCGAATAATTGACGCGAACAGATTAAGGGCGAGTTTAAATCAAATTTTTGTGCTATCTTTTGAATGTCGAGCATCTTTTCACCATCATATTTGCCGCCTTGTAAATATCACCGCAGCCGAGCGTGATAATAAGGTCACCGCTCTTCGCATTATTAAGGCAATAATCGCAAACTTCCTCAAAAGTATTGAACCACACCGACCCGTCGATTTTGTCGGAAAGATCCTTTGTGTAGATATTATACGTGTTGATTTCGCGTGAACCCATAATTTCGGTCATCACGACCTTGTCTGCTATTGGCAGAACAGCCGCAAAATCGTCAAGCAGCAGCTTTGTTCTGGAATAAGTAAACGGCTGAAAAACCGCAATGACTCGATTGTAGCCCATGCTTTGAGCGGCTTCAAGTGTCGCCTTCAGTTCTGCGGGATGGTGCGCGTAATCATCGGCGATGGTTATTCCGTCAAATTCGCCGAGAATTTCAAACCTGCGCCCTGCACCCGAGAAGGTCTCAAGACCTTTTTGTATGTCCTTGCAGGAAACTCCGACGAGTACGGAGCATACAACGGCTGCTGCGGCATTGTAAATATTGTGTATTCCGGGTGCGCACAGTCGAAATTCGCCGATTTCACCGTTTGAATTTTTAAGGCAAAAGCTGTAAAATGCGCGAAAATAGTTTTTTATATTATAAATTTGAAAGTCGCAGTTCTCGCTTTTGCCGAATGTTATGATTTTTTTATCAATTCCGCGGACAGCGTCGAGAGTGTTGGCATCGTCTCCGTTGATTATGACTGCCTTTGATGCCTTGAGCGCAAATTTGCGGAAAGAGGCCTTGATGCCGTCAAGCGAGCCGAAATAATCAAGATGATCTGAATCCACATTTAAAATTACGGCATAGTCAGGGGAGAGGTGCAGGAATGTGTCCTTGAATTCACAAGCCTCAATAACTATACTGTCGCTGCTGCCTCGCCTGCCATATCCGTCGATAAGAGGGAGCTTTCCGCCGATAACCGCGGACGGATCAAGGTCGGCAACAACCAAGATTGAGGTGAGCATCGAGGTAGTGGTTGTTTTTCCGTGTGTACCGCTGATGCAGTAGGCGTTTTCGTAAAGCTCACTGATATATCCGAGAAGCTCGGCTCTTTCGATTATAGGAATTCCGAGTTCCTCGGCTCTTGCAAGCTCCGGATTTCCGTCAAGCAGAGCGGCTGTTACAACAAGGGCATCGGCACCGGATATGTTTTTCGCGTCATGTCCGATTGAAACATCAATTCCGAGCTTCCGCTCATAATCTATTATGCTTCCCTCATTGACGTCACTGCCGGAAATTTCATAGCCCTCCGCGTGTAGAATTTCGACAAGCGGAAACATACCGGAACCGCCGATTCCGACAAAGTGAAGATGTTTTGCGTTTTTTAAAATGTCTGCTACTGCCGTCATTAGCATACTCCTTGCAGGTCGGATGTTTATTTTTCGGTTAAAATCGAACAGGACAAAGCAAAAATTCGGATTCGTCCTTGAAAAATGCTCAATGGCTGCTGAGGTGTCTGCTCAGCCAAAAATGGCACAGCAAATCGGGGGTCAGCCCCAAACTATATTCAACAGTATAGCCTTTTTTTTATAATATGTAAACGGTTGAACAACTCGGAAAGGTGAAATTCGGTAAATCAGACAAAATATATGCATTTGAATTGTGCGGAAAATTGAACATCGATTTAAACGCATACATGAAGTTTTAACGCACAATGATGCAAATCCGGGATGCGGTTTTATACTGTAAATGTTGTTATATTGTCAAATGCCGCAGTTTTAATGGCAAATGCGGAATAAGCTGAAAACCGACGCGTATCGGCTCAGAGTCAATTTGCTTTATTGAGCATATATATTATAATGAATATGCGGAATAAGCGCAAACAGTCCGCCGTGCGGTGAGCGCACCGATACTTATGCCATTGAAAATCGGCGCCGTTCATCAGGCGATATTATTCAGTGAATATTCTTTTAAGGAAGCCGGCCGAAACGAATGAAATATGAATTTAAAGTAGATGAACAGAATAATAATATTAAACTCGGAGTATTTCTGCGCAAATGCGGTATTTCGTGTTCACTTGTGCGTTCTGTGAAGTACAGGGAGGATGGAATTGAGGTTGACGGTGTGCGTGCGAAGACCAATCGGCTGCTCTGTGAGGGGCAGACGGTTCAAATTAATCTGCCCAACACCGAAAATAATATACTCAGCCTGTGTGACGCCGATGTAGGCATCGCATATGAGAGCGAAAATGTGATAGTTTACGATAAGCCGGCAGGAATGGCTACGCACCCGACGCTCGGACAAAAGGACGGCACTCTTGCCAACGTGTATGCCGCATTGCTCTGCAGCAGGGGCGTGAATGACGCATTCCGACCCACAAACAGACTTGACAAAAACACCTCGGGACTTGTGTTGGCGGCAAAAAGCAGGTACGCCGCAGCGCAGCTTTCCAAATCCTCAGACAAGTTTTACCTCGCAATTGCGGAGGGCATAATCGAGGACTGCGGCGTGATTGACGAACCGATTGGCCGCGATCCGAATTCAATTATAAAGCGCTGTGTCAGCGCCGAAGGTCAGCCGAGCATCACAGAATATGAGGTTTTAAAACAGCTGAAAACCCACACAATAATAAAGGTGCACACCCTCACGGGACGCACTCATCAAATACGCGTGCATATGAGCTGGATAGGGCACCCGCTTGCGGGAGATACGCTTTACGGAGGAGACGGAACACTGATAAACCGCCACGCGCTGCACTGCGGGGAGCTGGTGTTTTCCGAGCCTGTGTCAGACGAAAAAGTAACCGTGCGCAGCGCGCTTCCTGCGGATATGGAGGAGCTGATAGCAAAGCTGGGCGGCTGAGATTTTAATGGTTTGGATGTAATAACAAAAAATATTGCGAGAGTATTAAAAACAACACCGATATACTCAGATGACTGCTTGTCAAGCATATATCGAAGCCTGCTTCGGCTGAATTCGATATATCTATGTTGAATTCGATATATCTATAGTGTATAATACAAAATGGATTTGTGTCGAATATCACATTTACAAGACGGAATTTCAATAAGGAGCTTGCAGGGGTATGACAAACAATACAACCAAAAGCTCGTCCTTAACAAGGCGGCATATTGTGCCTAAGCCACACAGACGTTCGAAATTAGGCTTAAGGCTGATTATACTATATTTTGTTCACGGATTCGGGGACTCGATGTATTACATCGGCTCTACGATTGTGCGCAGGCGGCGCAATATATGGCGCGGAATAAAGGTCAGCGCAAAAAAACTGACAAAAGCGTTTTTGCGTGTGTCACGAGCTGTTCTGGGAACGCTGTCCGACAAGCTGCTTGAGTTTTTTGAGGATGTTGCGGCTCCGATCCGAAAAATGGGCAAGAGCATCAAAAGCCTCTTTGTTGTAATAAAAAGCAGTGAGAACCGCGGATTCAAATACACGATGCAGAGAGTCCGCATGTTTTTCAAATACGGAGTGCTGTGGAACAAGCACATGATAGGCAGAATGATGAATTTTTTGCTGCCTGTTTTAAGCCTTGCGGTGTGCATTGCGGTTATCACGACAATGGTGAATCTCAACTACGCCTTGCAGATAAGCTATAACGGTCAGACAGTCGGCTTTGTTCAGGACGAGAGCGTGTATGATTCAGCCCGTAAAATAATTCAGAACAGAATGGTGGCCGCAACTCAGAAAACATGGAAATCCGACGCGGCTATTAATATTGCGGTTGTTCCGGATGATGAGATTGTCACGCAGGACATAATGGCGGAATCACTGCTTTCGGTGTCTGGCGAGGAAATCGCTCAGGCAACCGGACTTTATGTCGGGGGAGAGTTTTACGGCGCAACGTCGGCGGGGGCACTTTTGACCGATGCTGTCAACAGCATTATTCAGCCTCAGAGGGAATATGCTGCGCAGCTCGGAGGGGATGTAGACGTTAAATTTGCCCGAGAGGTGGAGCTTGTTGACGGGGTGTATCCCGCAACAAGTATTGTCTCGTTTGATACGCTCAACGGCCTTTTGAATTCCCAGGATAAATCGGACATTTATTATACGGCGGTTGGCGGAGAGAGCTCTGCCGATGTGGCGATAAAAAACGGCATTTCACTTGATAAGATGAACGAGCTTAACGGTTCTGTGGATAATATTCTTACCGAGGGCACGAGAGTTTTGGTCGCGAGAGGCGAGCAGCTCATGCGCGTCAAAGCAATAAAGCAGGTCATAACGACTCAGACCGTCAGATTTAAAACCAATGTTACCCGCGACCCGAGATTCCTTGTCGGATATATGCTGCCTGTCACAAACGGCGAGGATGGCGAGAGAACAATCGTGTCCGAGATCGAATACGAGAACGGTGTGGAGATAGGCGAGACAATTTTATCTGATGATATCACAAGGGAGCCTGTCGATGAGGAAATTATCATAGGTATCCGTCAGGAGGACGGCAGCACATCGACCGCAGTCGGAGATATAAGCAAAAAGCTTGTGTGGCCTACCGGGGCGTATCAGTTTATTTCGCGCGGCTGGTCGTCATATCATTTCGGCGTTGACATTGCGGGGGCTTACGGCACTCCGATTTATGCGGCGGACAACGGTGTTGTGACCCTTGCGACATCTATACCGTGGGATTATGGCACGTATGTTATAATTGATCACCAGAATGGGCTGCAGACAGTCTACGGACACAACAGCAAAAACCTTGTTGAGGTCGGAGATGTCGTCAGCAGAGGACAGCTTATTGCCCTAATGGGTTCAACAGGAAGGTCCACGGGCAACCATCTTCACTTTGAGACACGCTGGTTAAATGCCAAAACAGACCCTGCGCAATATCTCAATGCTGCGGATTTTCATTATCGGTAAAACACAGCTACAGAAACTACGAATTCAAAGGGGCTGCAATTTTGGAAAAATATGTTTTGAAGGGCGGAGTTCGCCTTGAGGGCTCGGTTGAAATCAGCGGCGCCAAAAACGCCGCAGTTGCAATTCTGCCCGCTGTAATAATGTCGGATTCACCCTGCATCCTTGAAAATGTTCCCGATATCAGCGACGTAAAAATTATCTTACAGATAATGGAGAGCATTGGTGTCAAGATAAACCGCATTGACAGCCACACGATTGAAATAGATGCCGCAAATGTTAAAACCTGCAATATTTCCTCTGAGCTTTCTCGCTCGATGCGCGCATCATATTATTTTCTCGGGGTGCTGCTCACCCGCTTCGGCGAGGCGCATGTCTCGCTCCCCGGTGGATGCAACTTGGGGGCGCGTCCGATTAACCAGCATTTAAAAGCTTTTGAGGAGCTTGGGTGCAGCACCAATGTCGATTACGGTATGGTGAATGTATTGTGCGGCGGCGGTATGAGCGGGGCACAGATTTTCTTCGATACGGTTTCTGTAGGTTCAACAATCAATGCAATTCTTGCTTCGGTAAAAGCAAAAGGGCAGACTGTGCTTGAAAACGTTGCAAAAGAACCTCATATTGTGGATCTTGCAAACTTTCTTAATTCTATGGGTGCGGATATAAGGGGAGCCGGAACAGACGTTATAAAAATCAACGGTGTGAGCTTTCTCGGGGGAACACGATATTCAATCATTCCGGATCAGATAGAGGCGGGCACATATATGGCGGCAGCCGTTGCGACAGGCGGAAATGTCCTTATCAAAAATGTCACTCCGAAGCACCTTGAATCAATTGTCTCGCGTCTTGAGAGAGCAGGGGCAACAGTTGAGGAATATGAGGATGCACTCCGCATAATGCGAAACGGGGAAATACAAAGTACAAATATCAAAACCATGCCACATCCCGGTTTTCCGACCGATATGCAGTCGCAGATGACAGTGGTTTTGTCGCTTGCCGACGGAACGTCAATTGTAACCGAGGATATTTGGGATAACCGCTTTAAATATGTCGATGAGCTAAAGCGCATGGGCGCGAAAATACAGGTCGACGGAAAAGCGGCGATTGTCGAGGGCGTCGACAAGCTCTTTGGAGCAAAGGTAAAAGCAACGGACCTCAGGGCAGGTGCGGCGATGATAATTGCAGGGCTTGCGGCAGAGGGAACCACCGAGATAGAGGATATATTCCACATCGAGCGCGGATATGAGAATGTCGTGGAAAAATTTCGCGGGTTAGGCGCTCAGATAGAAAAGGTTGAAATTCCGAATTGACACAAAACAAAACGGGCGGGGAATCATTGATTCCTGCGCCCGTTATTAGAGGGGTATAAATGGCAAGATTCGTCACGTTGTACAGCGGAAGCTCCGGCAACAGCACACTGGTTTCGGACAGCGGAACATCTATTTTGGTGGATATGGGTCAGAGCTGCAAAAAGACCATTAATGCTCTGTATGAGATTGGAATATCGGCGAACGACCTCGACGGTATACTGGTCACGCATGAGCATTCCGACCATGTATCGGGGCTCATGACATTTTTAAAGCACTACGAGACGCCGCTTTACGGGTCTCCGAAGACGCTTACATATTTAAAAAATCACAACCTCATTCCCGAGAATGCCCAAACGGTTGCGCTGGAATATAATGCGCCCGCCAACATCGGCAGCATAGGGTTTCAATGCTTTGGAACAAGTCATGACTCGGTGGACTGTGTGGGTTACAGATTTGAGATGTCGAACGGAAAGCAGGTAGCGGTTGCCACTGACCTCGGATTTGTTTCCGATGAGGTTCTTGAGTCGCTGTGCGGCTGCGAGCTTGTGGGACTTGAATCCAACTATGATGAAAATATGCTCAGAAACGGAGAATATCCTTCGTATCTCAAAAACCGAATTCGCTCGGTGCTGGGACATCTCAGCAACTCCGACTGCGCGCTGTGTGCGGCGCAGCTCGCGCAAAAGGGCACAAAGCGACTTGTTCTGATGCACTTGAGCAGCGAGAACAACGAGCCGTCAATGGCGCTTACAAGTTGTCTTGGCGCGCTTGAAAACATCGGAGTTGACAGCGAGAGCATTAGGGTAACAGTTGCGCCGCGTCATCGTGTCGGAGAGATTATTGAGCTTTAGGGGTGTAAAATGCTTTCAATTGATATAGTTTGTATCGGCAAGCTCAATCAAAAATTTTACAGCGAGGGATGTGCGGAGTATCTCAAACGGCTTTCGGCTTTTGCAAAAGTGGGGGTATCGGAGCTTTCGGAGGTGAAAATGGACGGCGAGGGAGCCGCAGCCGAGAGAAGGGTAATTGAGGCGGAGAGTAAAAAGATACTCGACTATGTCGGAAGGAAACGGACTGTGATGGTCGTGATGTGCATTGAGGGCAGACAGATCAGCTCGGTTGAGTTCTCGCGATTTTTCGAAAAAACAGCGATGATGAGCTCCGATATAACATTTGTGATCGGCGGGTCACTCGGGTTGTCTGAGGAGCTGAAATCAAAGGCGGCGCTTAAAATGTCAATGTCGGAAATGACATTTCCCCATCAGCTTGCTCGTCTTATGCTGCTTGAGCAGATTTATCGCGCATGCACAATTAACGCAAATATTAAATACCATAAATAATTTTTCCGGACCGGCTCTGAGACAATCAGCCTGTTCGGATTTTTTTGTTTGAGAAGTGTGGAGAAGCTGCGCTTTTTATGCTTTGCATATGCTCGTGATTTATCTTTTGGGCAAATTGTGTTAATGCTGCAAAACCTTACAGGCAAAGCAGCTGTTTGAAATGCATTTTGCATATACGGCATTTATCAATTAATTGGCGTACATCGACTGCGGTACTATCATTTTTGCATGTTTCCCGTCATATATATAAAACACCGAAAATGTGCGTGAAAGGGTGTTTTATCTAATATGTATGCAGCTTCTGTCGGAAAAAAACAGCTGGGTAAGACGTTTCTGATTATAATAGCACTGATAGCTGTGGTGCTTATCGCTTTTTGTGTAATCGGAAAAATCAAGGACAAAAACAGCTCGGATAACGGCAATGCAATACCCGGAGAAACCGCCGAGCAGCGAGAGGATTATTTGCGTTCTATAGGGGTTCAGGTTGACCCTACAAGCTCTATCGCCGAGGTTAAGGTTCCGGATGAATTCGACGAGCGCTTTAACGAATACAATGCAATGCTTAAGCTTATCGGATTTGACCTCACGGAATTCAAGGGTGAAACGGTGAAAAAATGCACCTATGCTGTGACCAACAAATCCGAGATTGGAGAAAACATATCGGCTGTCCTGCTTATTTACAAGGACAGAGTGGTTGCAGGGCATCTGCTGAATGCCGCAACCGGTGTTATCAGCCCTCTGTTTGTGCCGTCGGCAGAAGACAATACCGAGGAGACCATTTTGCCGTCAGCTGATATTCCTCAGTTGCCTTCGGAGGGCGAGCAGATCGAAGAGACTATTGCTCAAAGCGACTACCCAACGGAATAGCAAATGTAATATTTCCTGTCACAAAATAGCATCGCTGAACAAAAAAGGGTCTGTTGCAGATTTTCACTGCTGCAACAGATCCTTTATGATTGTTTGTTATGATTCTCCCGCCGCAACGCGCTCGCCGAGCGCGCATATCGAGGTCACAATAAGTCTCGTGGTTGTGACAACCGAATCAAAATTGAGGTTTTCCAAGGTGTCGTAGCTTGAGTGGATAAATGAGGGGGTTGAGATACCGAGATCATTGCCGTAGGCTCGTGTTGGGTCTATTTCGCGCCACGACAGAGTAGCGGTGGGAATATTGTTCTTCCAAAACGCAACCGAATCGTGTTTTCCGGCATTTGTCGGGGAATAGTATTTTTCCAGCTTCAAGTCCAGAGCATAATATGCCTTTACAATTGAGCCGCTCATTATGTTTGGCTGTGCGGGCTTCCAGTCGCTCGTAGAGGGATCGCCCTTCGTGCTGACCACCAGAGCTTTCGGTGCAGGGGAATTGGCGAATCCGGCCATGTCTATGTTGAAATTGCAGATGTGCTTTGCAAGATTAGGTCCTTGGCGGCGTATGTATTCGTAGGCCCCTTTATAGCCGTCCTCCTCTGCGGAAAAGAAGCAAAAACGCAACTCGAAATCGAACTGCACACCGGATTCCTTGATAACACGGCATGCTTCGAGCAGAGATGCAACTCCGGAGCCGTTGTCTATAGCGCCCTCGACATCCCGCACCGAATCAAAATGTGCGCTGACTGCAACTATTTTGCTGCTGCCGTTTTTGCTTGGAATTGAACACATCACATTTTCGGTGTAGAGATTTCCTGTGGAATAGAACTTGTGCTTCCACAGCGATCCATCGGCTTCGTTAAAGCCCAAGGCCTGCAGCTTCTCCCACAGGTACTGTTGTGCGGCGGTATTGCCATTGGTTCCGACGCGCCGAGCGCCGATTTCCTTGCAGAGCTTGTGCAGCGTCATTTTGAGATTGTCCTGATTGACGTTTCCGCTGAGCGTTGTTATCGAAAACTCAGCAGGCGGCGGTGCGGGCGCTGTCGGCTCTGTGGGCACGGGCGGAGTCGGTGGCACTGTCGGCTCTGCGGGCACCGGAGGAGTTGGGGGCACCGTCGGCTCTGCGGGCACCGGAGGAGTTGGGGGCACCGTCGGCTCTGCGGGCGCGGGAGGAGTTGGGGGCACCGTTGGCTCTGTGGGCGCGGGCGGAGTTGGGGGTACCGTCGGCGCTGTAGGCGCGGGCGGAGTCGGAGGTACCGTCGGCGCTGTAGGCGCGGGCGGTGAAGTGGTTTCGCCCGATACAGGAGATGGCTTAGGATCTGCATTTGTCAAATAGTCTGATTTCACAAATCCGACTTTTCCTTTAAAATCCACTCGACTCCAGCCATTGTCGGTGATGCCGGTTCGCTGTATACGGTCGCCGGTCAATAGACCTCCAAGTCTTTCGCAGTCGGCAGAAGCTCCGGCGCGGACATTGACGGCGGTTGTCGCCCACACGGCTTCATTCACTTCGCTGATGGCAACAGTGGGCGGCACTATAGGCGCAGAAGCAGCGGGGGGCTTAGCGGCGGGTTTCACCTCACTTACATAGGTGGGAGGCTCCTGCTTAGGCGGCGTTTCGTGAACCTCGGTTTCGGGTGTACTTTCGGTCACCGTGATCTGTACCGGATCGACGGGTACGTTCGGAAGTGCGGATTGTTCTGTGTGCGGTGTACTCGGTTCGGCTTGAATTGTTGGATTTTTCTCAAGCTCAGAGCACGAGCACAGCAACAGTATTCCTGCAATGATTGCAATAATTGTTTTTTTCATACATTGCTCCCTCTTTTGTGGCGTATTATCATTTTACACTGTAAACCTTTATTTTTCCTTAAGGGGTAGCTTAGTTTTTATTAGTATAATATTTTTTGTCAAAATATTCAATAAAATGACACTATATGCTATGGCTTTATTGCAGAAAAACGGAGATTAACTGCTTTTGTGAGTGAGAGGAAATATATAAACACCATAAAACAATTAACCTAAAAATAGCACTCATGAAAAAAGATATCAATGCATTTGTAATAAGTACATGAAATTGTGTTCCCAACAGGGAGAAATTTTAAAGATGCTCATAATCCGATATGCCGATGCTTTGGCCGGTTGTGAAGTGTTGAGTATTGCGGATTGTGAAAATTGCTTTGCAGCTTAATACACATATAGTGCAGCCGCTGATTTTGGCATTTATTACACATGGACATTTTATCACAAATGGGGTAAAATAAGCATGATGTAAAGAACAAATGTTCTAAGAAGGCGAGCGCGTATGGACAGAGTCATTTTACACAGTGATTTAAATAGCTTCTATGCCTCGGTCGAGTGCTTTTACCATCCTGAGCTGCGCCCATTTCCCGTTGCCGTGTCGGGAAACGCCGAGCTTAGGCACGGCATTATACTCGCAAAGAACCAGCTTGCAAAGAGTAGCGGAGTCAAGACAGGAGAGGCTATATGGCAAGCTCGGCAAAAATGTCCCAATCTCATCTGCGTTAACCCCAACTATGAGCTGTATACAAAGCATTCACAGTTAGCGCGCAAAATCTACACCGACTATTCCGACAGGGTGGAGAGCTTCGGACCCGATGAATGCTGGATTGATATTTCGGGAAGTGTCGGAGGTCTTGCGAACGGAAAGCCGATTGCGGACGAGATTCGAGGGCGCATCAAGTATGAACTTGGAATAACAGCCTCGGTGGGTGTGTCCTTTTGCAAGGTGTTCGCAAAGCTCGGCTCGGACCTTAAAAAGCCGGACGCCACAACCGTGATTTCTCGAGCAGATTTTCGAGAAAAGGTCTGGCCGCTTGAAGCGAGCGAGATGATATATATCGGCAGGGCGACGAACGAAAAGCTGCTGCGCTATGGCATTCACACAATAGGGGAGCTGGCACAGACCGAGGTGGGAATACTGCGCTCTCTGCTCGGCAAAAACGGCTCTGTTCTGTGGAGCTGGGCAAATGGCAGAGACTATTCCGAGGTGCGTCAGTATGAGAAGTATCCGCCTGTCAAGTCAATCGGCAACAGCACCACTGCGCCGCGGGACATCGTTCATGAGGATGAGCTGAAAATCACGCTGCACCTGCTGTGCGAGAGTGTCGCCTCACGGCTCAGAGATCATGGCTGCCGCTGTCAGACCGTGCAGATATCCATTCGCGATGCCACCCTTTTTTCCTACGAACGGCAGGCGCCGCTCGCATATCCTGCAAGCGATTCCGAGAGTATCTACAGTATTGCAATCAAGCTTTTTTCATATCACAGACTGTCCGAAAAGCCTGTCCGTTCACTTGGGGTTCGGGCATGTAATCTTGTGAGGGACACCGTGACACAGCTGTGCCTCTATCCCGAGGTGCAAAAAATGCAAAGGCAGGAGGAGCTGGAGCGCGCGATGGACGGGCTTCGCAACCGCTATGGCTTTCACAGCATTAAACGTGGTTTGATGCTGACCGACAATGAGATGTCGGCGCTTGATGCAAAGGGGGAGCACACAATATACCCGGAAAGCTTTTTTCACTAATCAACGATTTTGGAGTGATGAATTTTGGAATACAAGACATATGTGCGCGTCAAGGCGGAGTTTGACACAGACGGAAATGTCGTGCCGACTCACATCATATGGAACGATGAGCGTATATTCTCGATTGACCGCATTCTCGATATCCGCCGCTGTGCGAGCACCCGAGCCGGAGGGATGGGAATCAGATATACAGTGAGAATCGATGGCAGGGAAAAGTATCTTTTTTACGAGAATCCCAAGTGGTTTGTGGAGGCGAGATAGCGATACCTGCAAAAGCGCTGCTGCTTCGCACGAGACTTTAAAAGATTCCATGGGGAGGAGCTGTCCGCGCTTTTCAATTTTTTATCCGATTTTATCCGACCGAAATTTTGCTTTCGCCTTTTTACTGTGAAAATTTGATTTTAATGTGATAGAATATACGAAAGTCTTACTTAAAAAGCAGTCCATGCGCAAAAGGTATAATCAAGTACTGATTTGCACTGATGCAGGGAGAGAAGCCCTCATAACGGAGGTGGTAATAATTAAAGGCAGACATTTGGAAGTGCTGATCTATTTGCTGAAACAGAAGAAAACTACCTACAAGCAGCTTGCACAGCATTTCGAGGTGAGCACAAAAACAATCGAGCGGGACATTGATCGGTTGTCTGCCATGGGTATCCCGGTCTACTGTACACAGGGTGTCGGCGGCGGTGTGCGTCTGGACGAAAATTATAAATTCGGCACCAGCTTTTTTACCGACACGGATATCCATCAGATTATTTTTGCGCTCAAAATCATGAACAGCCTTTCCCCTGTAACTGAGAAAAACGAGATTGTCAATAAGCTATGCCTGATTGCGCCGGAATTGAGCACAGTGTTTGAGCATGATGCGGAGCGTTATCTCAGTATTGATTTACTGTCGGAAAAGGTTGACGTTGAGGATTGGATTTATAAAAAAACAGATTATTGTTTAGATAATGAGATTTATGCCATAGTTAACGGAGTCTTGAAAATTGCGCCCATCGGCTACGTGCTGAAACCTGACGGACTGTACCTGTTTTGCTTTTCAGATGTGTATCAGCTGATAAAATGCAACACTATAGAGTCGATGGATTTAACCGATATCGAATTTGATTGTGAGTTTATTTCATACGAAGAATATAAAAACAGCCTCAGCTAAACATGACATTATGTGTCGTGTTTAGCTGATATTATTATATACGGAGGTAAACACATGGAAAAAAATATTTATGAACACAAATCACTGACTAAATTGATTTTTATATTCGGTATACCATCCATTTTGTCGCTGATGATCGAAATGCTGACGGGAATTGTCGATACGGCATTTGCAGGGAATCTTGCGGAAATCGGGGGCAGCGCGCTGTCTGCGATGGCATTGATATCTCCGATACTCGGAATTTTCACAGCATTGCAAACCCTATTTGCAATGTCGACCGGAATTTTGATTGCAAGATATTTAAACGACGCGGAGAGACAAAACCGAAGTTATACGACCGGCGTTGTGATGAGCATAGTTATGGCAATTGCCACCTCGGCGATTTGCTACTTTGCCATGCCGAGGATACTTTCTGTCTTGGGAGCGGATGGAGAGATATTTTTTCTGGCGAAGAAATATCTGCAAATTCAACTCTTGAGCAATATTTTCAGCAGTGTCGGGTACACATTGACCTGCTGTATCCGAGCGTTCGGATTTCCGAAAGTGGAAGTGAAAATTATCACGGGTGCTGTTGCGGTCAATATTGTTTGCAATTTTGTTTTTGCATTTTTGTTTAAAATGGGAATTTCAGGTCTTGCGTGGGGCACATTTGCAAGTGAATCCGTATGTGCGATGTGTGCGGTGTCGTTTTTGGTAAAAAAGAAGCTTTGGCTGCACAGTGAGCCTCTGCCTATGTCGGAATTTTTTGTCGGAATACGGGAGCTTGTTAAAATCGGTATTTCGCAAACGGCAATACAGGTGCTTGGCGGGTGCACCGGCTTTGTCATTAATGCAAGGCTGCTTACGCTCGGAACGATGTCTCATGTTGCGGCGTGGAGTGTTGTTCAGCGAATTTACACATTCATATTGGTTCCGATTGTCGGGCTGACTCAGGGCGTGCAGAATATTATTTCCTACTTCAGCGGGAATGGAGAGAAAGAAAAAATTGCACAGGTTTCAAAGCGCACCATGCTGATGTGCGGTGCTTATGGGTTTGGTGCTCTGCTGCTTATGATGAATTTCGGTCAGAATCTCGCGTCTGTTTTTGGCGGAAGTCCGGAGATATCCGCATTGGCGAAAACAATTATGTTTATTGTTTTTCTGGGCTTTCCCCTCATTGGAATTTTATATACCGATATGACGTTATTACAGGTGACTGAGCATGAATTCGCATCCGTGCTGCTCATTCTTTCAAGGCAGGTTTTCTTTCTGATTCCATTGATATATATCATGCCGTTTTTAGCTTCGCTTGGAAACTTAAGCATATCCCCGATTATGGCTTTATTCTTCTGTATGCCGCTTGCGGATTTGCTGTCGGTGCTGTTTGCCATGGCTGTAAAAAGAAATATTTCGAAGCGAAAAAGCGATAATTTACTTGAGCAGAATGCGGTTTTGCACATCGGTTAACCCGATTCGGAGATGAGGCTCTGATAGCCGATAAAAAAAGTATCCGGGAATTGCAAATATACAAAAAGAGGCTGAGACGATTTTTTAGTTTCGTCTCAATCTCTTTGGGTGCAGGGTTTCGATTGGGTTGCAACAAATTTATATGTTTAAAATTCGACATATTGCCCATATTTTGTTGTTAATATGACTTTTGTATGGTAGAATAAAACTATATATACATAAGATACAGCAGATGGGTGGCTATTTGAAGCATGAGGGGTAAAGGAAAAAAGAATCTTATTGTCGCAGCATTTGTCGCCGGAATTTTTATTGTGCTCAGCGTGTTTTATGCGCGATATATTACCGAACTGCTGACAAGTGAATCACAGATGCATCTCTCAGAGGTAGCAACACAGGGCGCAGCTTCGGTGCAGCGCCAGATTGCCCGAGATTTTGATATACTTGAGGTGCTTGCAGATGGCAGCATCTCCGACCCGGAGGTTCCATTAGAGTATAAAATTGCACGGATTAAGCAGCAGGCAAACAAGTTTCGGCTGTTCCGAATTGCAATCGTCGATCTTGAGGGAAATGCAATCGGAAGCGATGACCATGCATTCTCGGTATCGGATCGGGAATTTTTTAAAGCGGCAGTAAAAGGTCAGCGGTTTCTTTCCGAGCCTATTATTGACAAGGTTGACGGTGTGACGCCGGGCATTGTCTATGCAGTGCCTGTATATCATGACGGTGAGGTTGTCAGCGTGCTGTTTTCCGGATATGAACTGGATAAGCTCACCGAACGCATTGATATCTCTTTTTATCACGAAAGCGGTCTTGCGTTTATAGTTGATTCGGATGCCAATGTTCTTTTACATCCGGTAAAAGAACGAATCGGAACAAACATTTATGATATTGCCAAAACTCGAAATAAAGCAGAGACAGTGGACCAATTTAAGAACAATTTGAAAAGGCGGAAAGAGCGGTGTTTCACATCTTGTCATGAGAACTGAAGATCGCTTTTTTGCCTACGCGCCCATTAAGGGATCAAATGATTGGTTTTTAATTACCTCATTGCCTGCAACAGCAGTTTTCGAGCGGTCGCAAAAGGTGATTTTGCTCACTGTTCTTCTTCTGACGGTTGTTTCGGTGCTATTTACCTTTATTGCCATTTATATCGCCGTGACGAAAAGAAAGTCCAATGAAAAGATTATTAAGCTGGCATACTATGACACGCTTACGGGTGCGGCAAATGCCGAGCGCTTTAAGCTGGATGCGGAAATGCTGTTTCGTCAATTCGGCGCCCGGAAATATGCACTGGTGAATTTCGATGTTAAGCAGTTTCGTTATTTGAATAACGATTTGGGCTACGGTGCCGGAAACGAGTTACTGCTGCATATCGCTCGTTGTCTCAGAAATATTTTGAAAAAGGATGAAGCCTTTGCGCGCGTCGGCACAGACCATTTTCTTTTTTTGATTTTTACAGGAGACAGTGTGGACGGAGCGCTGCAGACAATTGAAAAGCTGCGCAGTCAAATTGCCTTATGGGAGCAGCCGTCAGGCGGTTATTATTCAGTTCAAATGGCATTTGGGGTTTATAAGATAGAAAATTGTGATGATATCGTGTCATCAATCGAAAAATCCAACATCGCCCGAAAGGCTGCCAAAAACAAGCATGAATCCGATATTGCCGTCTATAACCTGAAAATGCAGAATCAAATTGACCGCGATATCGAGCTTGAAAAAGCGATGCCGGAGGCGTTGGAAAATGGGGAATTCAAGTTATTTATACAGCCGAAATATAATCTGTTCAGTGAAAAAATAGTTGGCGGAGAGGCGCTTGTCAGATGGATTAGGTCTGACGGAAGCATAGTGATGCCGGGCGATTTTATTCCGCTGTTTGAGCAGACCGGTGCCATTTATCAAATGGATATGTACTTGATGGATAAGCTGTGCGAATTTGTGCGCTCTCAGCTCGATAAAAACGCTCAAGCGTTTCCGATTTCAATCAATCAGTCCCGACGATATATGTACAGCCAAAATTATGTTGAAGTAATCTGTGAAAAGCTGCGTCGCAGCAATGTTCCGGCAGGTATGATTGAACTGGAAATTACCGAGAATATTGTTTATAAGGATTTGGACAAGCTGATTACGGTTCTGAATGTTTTGCATGAGAATGGCTTTCGCATCTCGATTGATGATTTTGGCTCGGGATATTCATCTCTGAACGTACTGAAAAATCTTCCCGTGGATATCATAAAACTGGATCGCTTTATGCTGAGCGAAACATTGAATTCCAAGCGGGAAAAAACGGTTGTCGCCAACATTATCCGCATGGCCAAGGAGCTTGATATGTCCGTTGTCGCAGAGGGTGTTGAGACAAGAGAGCAAGTTCTTTTCCTTCGCGGATGCGGGTGCGAAACGGTTCAGGGTTTCTATTATTCAAAGCCGATTTCTGCGGAAAAATTTGCAGAGTTGCTTCGTGACGAATAGAGCCGGCCGTAAGCTCAGGTGCTCTGAAAGCACTGCATAGTGTAGGCAGAGCTATCGAAAATTGACTTTTGCCCTATAAGCCCCGTTTCCTTTAACTGAACGTATTTTCGTCAGATGCAATACAGCGGGCAAGCATTATATACAAAATTTTCAGGTGTCTGCTTTTCTATTAAGCAGACACTTTTTTGTTGTAAAAACTTGATATTTTCAAGCGGCTCCATTGTCGAGTTTGACAATGGGGCAGCTTTGTGATATTATTTTACCTATCGTTAGGTAGATAAAAGGAAAGACTGATATGAACAGCAATACAACGAAAACAAAAATAATGGAAACGATGTATCGCCTTATTGCCGAAAAAGGCTATGATAAAACATCTATCGGGCAAATTGCAGATGCAATCGGAATAAAAAAAGCCTCTATATATTACTACTTTAAATCAAAAGAGGATATTTTTCTCCAAATGGTGCGAGAGCTTTATAAGGAGGATTATTCGGAGCAGGCTGATTTTTTAAAAAAAGAGATTGGTACGGACGAATATAGATCCGGACTGCTGGCGACAGGAGAGCAATTCATAGACTCTTATTTTACAAATCACAGTCTGCGAAAAGTATATGCGGAAATAGATATACAGACGACACGCATACCTGCATTAAAAGAATTTATAAATGCCGACGATGTAAAATTCAATTGCTTTTTGAAGAAATGCGTGATGCGCGGAGTCGAGATTGGTGCATTTCCCGAGAATTTTGATGCAGGGCTGAACGCGCAGATTTTATATACAACTTTGATAGGGATTGATCAGGCAATACTTTATGAGCTGCCGATTGAGCCTAAGGCTGTCTGGAAAGAAGTGATATCAAAGCTGTTCGAAAGAGAGGGGTTCTCACAATCATGACAGAAAAGCAATTTACCGTACTTCCTGTGAAAAAGATATTTTTTCGGCTGGCTGTACCAAATATATGCAGTATGGTTTTTTCTTCAATCTATATGATGTCGGATGGCATTTTTGTAGGTCGGTTTATCGGCGAACACGCGCTTGCGGCAGTGAATTTAGTGATGCCTGTTGCGATGATTATCTTTGCGCTGTCTAACATGATTGCCGTCGGGTCCTCTGTCAAGGTGGCGACGGTGCTCGGAGAGGGAGATAATGAAAAAGCAAGACATCTTTTTTCCGCCAGTGTGATAATGATTATAGGCATAGGCTTTGCCTTTTCGATTTTGGGATTGCTTTTTGCCAAACCGCTGATTTTCTCAATGATCAAGGATACCATGCTTGCGGAAATGGCATACAGCTATGTTCGTGTGTTCACCGTTAGTTTTCCGTTTATTATGCCGCTGTTTGCAATGGATAACTTTTTGAGAGTTTGCGGCAAAGCTAAATACAGCATGTGGGTAAACATTATCGTGTCTTTGCTGAACATCGCATTGGACTGGCTGTTTATTGCGCGGCTTGGACTTGGAGTGGAATTTTCTGCGCTGTCATCGGTGATGAGTATGCTGTTGGGTGCTCTTTTTTCCTTTGCACCATTTTTCACAAGGAAAATTACATTGCATTTTGCCAAACCGAAAATATCCTTGTCCGAGGCAATAGGAATTGTCTACAACGGCGCGTCTGAATTTTTCAGCAGCGTCGCAGGATCCTTTATTGCCACGGTGGTAAATGTGTTTTTGCTGAATCTCGGTGGTGCAATTGCGGTTGCAAGTCACGGAATTGTAATGTATATAGATACGCTTCTGATTGGTATTTTGTATGGTATTCTTGATTCTGTACAGCCCGCAATCAGTTACAATTTAGGCGCTAAGGAAATTAAAAGGACATTTTCGTTTTTTAAGATTTCATGCATCTCAACCTCTGCATTCTCCGTGATTTGTATGATGGCGATTCTGATATTTCCTCAAGCGCTCGCCGGAATTTTTTCAAAGGGAAACAATGCCGAAATTATAAATATGACAGTAGCTGCGCTGCTTTTGTTTGCCCCGTCCTATCTGTTCACATGGTTCAATATGGTGACAAGTGCATTTTTGACCGCGATGGACAAGCCGAGGGAGTCTATGATTATCATGACTTTTCGTGCAATAGTGTTCCCGCTGATTTGCCTTTTTGTTCTGACTTCATTTATGGGAGTTTATGGTGTGTTTCTTTCGACTACCGTTTCGGGTGCGCTGACGTCAATTGTCGCGCTGGTAATCTGGATAAAATCATCAAAGCTGTTAAAGGCGCTCAGCTAAATATTTTTCACATAGGATTCGTCAAACAGCTTGCAGCTTACTCCCGATTAAAAAGAGAGCATTTGCAAGCTGTTTGTTTTGCCTTTTTATGATTTATCATTGACTTTTGTGAAGAAAACGCATACAATATCATATATCGAAAAATATAGATTTGAGGTGAAGCAGTGTTGTCTGTATATCAAGAAAATGCAAGGGTATTTAAGGCATTCTGCGATGAAAATCGTTTGAAAATATTATCGCTCCTGCAAAGCGGCGAGAAATGTGCCTGTAGGATACTTGAGGATTTGCATATCGGACAGTCTACATTATCGCACCACATGAGAATTTTGTGTGAATCCGGCATTGTACAAGGGCGCAAAGAGGGAAAGTGGACACATTATTCAATCAGCACAGAGGGCACCGAATATGCCAAAGAGCTGCTTGCAAAATTAACGGAAACGAAAGAGTAAATCACTGTTCTGCATTTGAGTTTGGGCAAGATGCCTCGGTATTTTGATCTCGATTTTCATTGACAAGACATCGGTTGTAATACCGCTGTCAATCAGTCCGCGGAAACCATGCATTTCCGAAAACGAGATAAGGTTTGCATATTAAAAAAGAGCTGTCCTTCTATTAAAATGCCGTTGAAGGACGGCTTTATCAAAACAATACAAATCGACATAATTAGGTTTATGAATTTATAAAAAGGAGCAATTAATGGAGATGCTTAAAAACGCGGCGAGCTTTTTTCAAGATCAGATACTCGGCATGAAATGGCTCAACGAATTAATCGGCAAGCTGCTTTCGGCGTCGGGTCTTGATTTATCAAGCCGAATTGGCGGAAGTGTTCAGTTTTTCATTTATGACACGGTTAAAATAACAATTTTGCTATGCTTCCTAATTTTTGTTATTTCGTATATCCAAAGCTATTTTCCGCCGGAGCGCAGCAAAAAAATCATGGGTAAATTTCACGGGGTGTGGGCTAACATTATGGCGGCATTGCTTGGAACGGTTACTCCGTTTTGCTCCTGTTCGTCTATTCCGCTGTTTATCGGATTTACCGGTGCAGGATTGCCACTTGGTGTTACATTTTCGTTTTTAATTTCGTCTCCTATGGTAGACATGGGCTCACTGATGCTGCTGATGAGCGTTTTCGGCGGAAAAATAGCTTTAAGCTATGTGGCGGTAGGACTCGTAATTGCTATTTTAGGCGGATTGCTTATTGAAAAGCTGCACATGGAAAATGATGTTGAGGATATCATAAAGGCGGCAGGCAACATAGATATTGATTCACCGAAGCTCAGTAAAAAAGAACGGATGGTTTACGCCAAGGAGCAGGCGGCAGCGACCTTTAAAAAGGTTTTCCCCTATATTCTTATTGGCGTCGGAATCGGGGCAATGATTCACAACTGGATTCCCGAAAGTTGGATTGAGACTGTTTTAGGAAGCAATAATCCTTTTGGAGTTGTGCTGGCAACCCTGCTGGGTATACCTATGTATGCCGATATTTTCGGCACTGTCCCTGTGGCTGAAGCACTGCTTTTAAAAGGCGCACAGCTCGGTACCGTACTTTCCTTTATGATGGCAGTTACCACGCTTAGTCTGCCCTCTGTAATTATGCTGCGCAAGGCAATAAAGCCGAAGCTTCTTGCCGTATTTGTTCTGATTTGCACCTTTGGTATCATCATTGTCGGATATTTATTCAATATTTTTCAATTTCTGTTAATTTAAAAGAAATAAATACACAAGTTTACTTTCAATAAAAATAAAGGAGAACATAAAAATGGGATTATTTAATTTCGGAAAAAGAAATGAAGAGAGCACTAAATGCGACTGCGGCAAGGAGAGAGAAGCTTCCGACATCGAAGTGAAACAGATGGCATCGGACGAGTCGGAAAACAAAAAAATCAGAGAGCTGTCGGTCAAGGTACTCGGTTCAGGCTGCGCTAAATGCAATCAGCTTGAAGCGGCGGTAAAATCGGCTCTTGTGCAGCTTAAAATAAATACGGAGGTCGAGCATGTAACAGATTTTGCTGAAATTGCAGCTTATGGTGTGATGACAACTCCGGCTCTTGTAGTAGATGAAAAAGTGGTTTCAACCGGCCGTATACTGAAAACAGAAGAGGCAGTGAAAATTCTCAAAACGGTGCTAAACTGATTTATTTTGTATTTGCTCAAGGCGCTTCATCAATATTTCGTCCTGTGCTTTCACGACATCGCAAATCGGAGCGCCTATATATCGCCATTGCTGTCCCCGCTGCGGGTATTGGGATATCCCGCAATTTCACACAGAAAATCCTTGTAAAAAGTGCTTGCAAAACCATGGATCGCCCATTCCAACCTCATTAAGTAAAAAAATGCAAATACATTATTGACTTGCAGGTCTGTTTGTAGTATTATCATAAAAACAGACCTGTAAGTCTATTATTGAGGCGAAAAATGAAACGAGACGAAAAAAATTTGCTCAGCAGGAAAAAAATCATGGACAGTGCTTTTGCGGAGTTCGGCGAGCAGGGCTACGGTCTGAGTTCGGTTAACACTATCTGCACTGCGGGTAATATTTCCAAAGGGATTCTTTATCACTATTTTAAAGATAAAGATGAGCTTTACCTTGTGTGTGTGAAGGAGATGTTTGATAGGCTGAATAATTGTCTCACGAAGGAGCTTGTTGACACAAGCGGCTCAACTGAGGCAAGGCTGGAGAGGTATTTTGATGCGAGACTGCGATTTTTTAATGAGTACCCTCTGTACCATAAATTGTTTTGTGATACAGTAATTGCGCCTCCGCAGCATTTGGAGGCAGGTATAATGGAAATAAGGGCTGAATTTGATTCGCTGAATATTTCGGTTATGACCGAGCTTCTGCAAAATGTGCATCTTCGCTCAGATGTAACAATAGAATCCGCGGTTGAAACGCTGCGTCTGTATCAGGATTTTATCAATGCTCGTTTCAAGATGGAGCCGAGCAAAAAGATTGACCTGCTGCGGCGGGAGGAAATGTGTAAACGCTCACTGAGCATTTTGCTGTATGGCGTTATTGAAAGAGAGGAAAAATAAAAAATGATCAAAGAAAAAGCTGTTGAGAAGGAATCGCTTCTCTCAGATGTGAAGCCCTCAAGCGCAATTGTTAAGCTGGCAATACCGGCGACTATTGCGCTGCTGGCAAAGGCGGTATACAACATTGTCGACACCGCATATATCGGGCTGCTGGACAGTGAGATTGCGCTGGCGGCGGTGGGAGTCACATTGCCCTTGCTGTTGATTTTTGTTTCTATCGAAAACATTTTCGCCGCGGGTGCGGCGGTGCTTGCAGGCAGGCAGCTGGGCGCAAATGATAAAGATGGGGCAAATACCACAATATCAACCATTGTGTCGGCATCAGCTGTAATTGGCGGGTTACTGTGCATCGGCGGCATAATATTTATGGAACCTCTGCTCCGGGCCTTTGGCGCATCGGAGGCCGTAATGCCGCTTGCCAAGGATTACGCATTTTGGATGTTTATCGCAGCCATATTCAATCTGCCGGCGCAGAGCATGAACTGTGCCGCAAGAGCCGAGTCCTCGGTTAAAATCTCATCTGTCGCAGTTATAACAGGTGCGGCGCTGAATGTAATACTCGACCCGATTTTTATGTTCGACTGGGGATTCAACATGGGCGTAGGCGGTGCGTCACTGGCAACCACGGTTTCTCAGATAGTTACATTTTCCATTCTTGCGGTATTCTATTTAAGCGGGAAATCAATTATCAAGGTGAGCCTTAAGTATATTAAACCGACTATTAAGCTATTTAAGGAAGTAATTTTAATCGGAATACCGACAGCTGTTATTCAAATATGCTTGGCTGTAGCCACATCACTTACCAACATTGCCGCCGCAGCACTGCCGGACAGTGACCTTATTATAGCTGCCTACGGCGTGGTACAGCGTCTGATATTGGTTGGATGCTATATTGTCATGGGCTTCATGCAGGGGTATCAGCCTGTTGCGTCCTATGCCTTTGGCGCTAAAAACGAAGATAGATTTCATGATTCTGCTCGCTTTTCACTGAAAGCTACATTGCTTTTGTCTGTTATTGTGGCGGGAGTCTATATTCTGCTTGCCCGCCCGTTGATTATGCTGTTTAATCAAAATCCCGTTATAGTCGAATATGGTTCGCGCTTGCTTATATCGCAGGTTGTGCTTTATCCGGCATTTGGATTGTGCTATATGATGACTATTACCTTTCAGACAATAGGAGCTTCAAAATATGGCCTTTTCCTGTCCACAATAAGGCAGGGCATATTTTACATTCCCTGTATTTTGCTGCTCCCGCAGCTTTTGGGTATAAACGGCATATATTTTTCGCAGCCTATTGCCGATGTACTTACTTTGGTGGTCTGTCTGCTCTCTTATAAAGCAATGAAGCGAATTGCCACACAAAATATGAAGAACTTATAAATTACAGGAGGGGAATTTATGGGACACGGAATCATTACCATAAGCCGGCAGTATGGAAGCGGTGGGCGATTAATAGGCAAGGAGCTTGCCGAACGTCTGAACATCCCGTTTTACGATAAAGAAATCATAGACCTTTCTGCAAAACAAAGCGGCGTCTCAGATAGCTTTTTCACACAGCCCGAGCAGGCAGGCAGTTGTTTTATGCGTGATTTCTCTTCGGGGATACCTTTTGAATTGCCGCTGGGCGATAAAATATATCTCGCCCAGTATTCCGCCATCTGCGATATTGCGAAGAACGGTCCCTGTGTTATTGTGGGCCATGGTGCGGGCGCCGCTCTGAAAGATAACCCGTCGCTGCTGAACGTATTTATCTATGCAGACAGAGAAATCAGAAAGCGCCGTGCAATAGATGAATATGGCGATGAGCCCAAAAAAATTGAAGACCATATGGCGGCTATTGACAAAAAGAGAGCGTCATACTTTCGCTTTTATTCCGGAATAAACGGCAGGCAGATGGAAAATTATCATCTGTGTATAGACAGCGGATATCTGGGTCTTGAGGGAGCGGTAAAAACAATAGAGACGGCATACTTGTCCTAAAGCAAAAATTAGAGCTGTTATACCGCCGATTTTATCTGACGAAAAATTAATGAATATTCTGCTTTTAAACATCAAACAATAAAAAAGCTTCAAAGCAGGTCAATATCAGAATGAGCTGTTGAGACGACAACAGCGTTCAAGATAAGTAAAATACCGCGCCGACCTTTTTAAGGTTAGCGCGGTATTTTGCTTGTGATTATAATAATGGTCCCCCCGTATTATGCATGATTGGCTAATGCGAAATAACGTGGTAATATTAACCATATACACACAAATGCATGGAATCGGAGGATAGCATGAAAAGACAAAACGACTGGTACACAGGAACCAACTATTATGACAACTACAGTGAAACCCAAATTACCATCGAGCGCAAAACAATTGCCCATCCATGCAAATCCAATTTTCATGAGCAGGTGGAGATGATTTATGTGCTGGCGGGCAGCGGCTGCATTACGGTGAACGGGTGCGACTATGAAGCATGTGCAGGAAGCTTTTACTGTCTCTATTCTCATCATTTTTATGAAATTCATTCTATTACCGAAAAGCTGCAGATTATCAGCGTGAAGTTCTTTATTGGTTTGTTTATGTATATGTCATGGGAAAAGCATCCAAAGAATGCCAACGCCAAGCTCATGTATGACACGCGCCCGATGGTAAAGCTGAAGGCTAAAGGCGCCGAGAAGATACTCGTTTTGTTTGAGGAGCTGCTGCGCGAAAAAGACGAGGCGCGATTTGGCAGCTTGAATCTGATTATATACAAAACGCTGGAGCTCCATACTTATTTTTGCCGCTATGCCTATGAGGAGATCGGCTCGCGCAGTGAAAGAGAGAGCGGAATATGGGATTGCATCAAGAAAATATTGCTTGCATCCGAAGGAAAGCTGTCACTAAATGATATGGCATCAGAATTCGGGTGCTCGGATCGTGCGCTGAACCAGAGAATAAAAGCGACCTGCGGATATACTTTTTTTCAGCTCAAACAGACAGGCCAGCTTCTTAACGCCTGTGCACTGCTGCATTTCCCTGATTTGACAATGAGCTATATCAGCGATTTGACCGGATTTTCCTCCGTAACGGCATTTTATCGGGTATTTGCGCAGTATTGTAAGCTTACTCCGCGCGAGTATCAAAGGTCGTATATCGCGTCCAAGCCGGAGGTACCTGAGGGAAGCAGCCTTGCAATGCGTCTGCTGCAATATATTCATCTCAATTTTATGCACGACATTACATTGCAGCAGCTATGTGACGCATTTTATGTAAAGCCATACACGGCACGGCATATTTTTGACAATGTATTCGGCATGAGCTACAAAGAATTGTTGAGCGAAATCCGTGTTTGCTATGCCGCCTCTTTTTTAAAAACGGGGCGATGCAATGCAATCGACGCTGCCTCTATCTGCGGGTTCGACAGCTATTCCACGTTTGCAAGGGCATTTAAGCTATACATGAATCAAACGCCCGAAGAATACACAAAATTGTAAAAAATAGTAATAAAACTTGTTTTTTTGAACAGTCACCAAATATCGAAATTGATATAATCAAGATATAAAGCCACGCTTTGTATCTTGATTTTTTTGTTTTAACAGGTATTTTATCTAATTTATATCATTATAACAGGAGGCGTTTTATCAATGTTTGACAAATTATTTGCACCGATTAAAATTCGAGGAATGGAATTGCGCAATCGCATTATTATGCCGGCAATGGGAACGCGTATGGCAAGCGAAACCGGTGAGATCACAGGGCGGCTTATAGCATATCACACCGCTCGAGCAATTGGAGGCAGCGGACTTAATATCGTTGAGGTTGCCTCGGTGCATACCCCGAGTGCGCCCGCACATTTTGTGTCTATAAGCGATGACTCAAAACTTGAGGGGCACACAAAGCTCACCGCCGCCATTCACGCGGCGGGCGGAAAAGCCGGAATTCAGCTTTGGCAGGGATCTATTGCCGTGTCGATGGATCCGAAAGCAAAAATGTTCGTTGTAAGCGATATGCCCTTCGGAAAATTCACAGTCCCTGCAATTACAAAATCTGAAATTGAAGAAATCGTGGAATGCTACGGTGCAGCCGCGAAACGAGCCGCAGAGGCGGGCTATGACTGCGTTGAGTTTCACTGTGCGCACAATTATCTGCCCCATTCATTTCTCAGCGCCGGATTCAATCGACGCACCGATGAATACGGCGGAAGTTTTGAAAACAGGGCGCGTTTCCCGTTAGAATGTATCAGGGCGATACGTGCGAATCTGCCCGATTCAATGCCGATTTTCATGCGCATAGACGCACACGATGATTATCTGCAAAACGGGTTGAGCATTGAGGATGTAATCGCATTTTGCAAGCTTGCAGGAGATGCGGGCGTTGATGTTCTGGATATTTCGCGTGGAAATATCATAACGGCAGCATCTTTATATGAGGTTCCGCCGATTGATGTTCCGCGTGGATTCAATGTGGAAAATGCAAGTCGCATTCGCCGTGAAACAGGTATGCTGACTGTTGCGGTAGGAAGAATAAATGCAGCGGAGCAGGCAGAGGAGATTTTAGAGCAGGATAAGGCGGATATGGTTGTGATGGGGCGCGCTCAATTGGCAGATCCCGAATTCGCAAACAAAGCAAAGGCCGGCAGAGTCGATGATATAGTACACTGTGTCGGATGCGATCAGGGGTGCTACGATGGATTTTGCGATGTGGCTAACCGCCCATTTATCACCTGTATGCGCAATCCTCAGATAGGTCATGAAGAGGAATGGCCGCTGACGTTGGCGGATAATCCGAAAAAGGTACTTATTGCAGGCGGCGGAATGGCGGGTATGGAAACGGCAATGGTGCTCAAAAAGCGCGGACATCAGCCTGTGATTTGCGAGGAAAGCGATAAACTGGGCGGACAGTTTTTAATAGCGGGTCGTGCGCCGGGCAAGGCGGAGATGACCGATGCGGCGATATCCTTCGGCGAGCAGGTAATGCGAGCGGGAATAAAGGTGCGTTTCAATACCTCGGTGTCAGCAGAGGTTTTAGATGAGGAAAAGCCCGATGAGGTGGTGATAGCCATTGGTGCAACTCCCATTGTACCCAAGCTTGACGGTATGGATAAAAAACCGTGTTATCAAGCGCAGGATGTGCTGTCGGGCAAGGAGCATCCAATGGGTTCCGTGTGTATTATCGGCGGAGGCCTTGTCGGAATGGAAGCGGCCGATGCTCTCGCCACAGAAGGTCACAGCGTAACTGTGCTTGAAATGCGCGAAATCGCCGGTGCGGATTTGGGCAGCTTGAGAAAAATAGCGGTTATGCAGAAAATGGCGGCGTTGAAGGTGAACATAAAAACAAAAACAACCTGTGTCGGCATATCCGAAAATGGCGTTAGTGTTGATTGCGGCGGGGTAAGCGATACGGTGCCGTGCGACAGCGTTGTTTTGGCAATCGGTGCAAGGCCCAATGACAGCGAGGAGCTTGTCGGGCTGTGCTGCGAAAAATCCATTCCCTGCCATATTATAGGGGATGCAAAAAAAGCAAGACGGGCATTGGATGCAATTTACGAGGGCTTTGAGATTGCACGCAACATATAAAGCTTAAATCACGGAAAATAAAATTGAAATCAACACAAAGGAGATTTTCGGCTATGAAGTCAAAACTGTTTGATACATTGAAAATAGGCTCTATGCAGATGAAAAACCGCACTTTTATGGCCCCGATGTCCCTGGGATATGAGAGCAAGGACGGAACCATAAATGAAACGATGCAGCAATATTGGCTTGCACGCGCCAAGGGCGGGGTCGGATGTATTATTGTGGATGCTCTTTCTGTAGATCCCGCAGTGCCGTATCTCGGAAATACGCTGTGCTTTCGCGGTGACGAGAGTATAGCTTCATATAAAGGATTCACCGATAAGGTTCACGAATACGGAGCGAAAGTAATTCCGCAGATTACACATCCGGGTCCTGAGAGTGTCAGTGCATTTTACGGTGTGCCTCCGGTTGCGAGCAGTGTATACATGAATTCAATGGGTCAAAAAACGCGAGCTCTCGCCATAGAAGAGCTTCCGGGCATTGTTGAGCTGTATGCAAATGCGGCGAACAATGCCAAAAATGCCGGGTTTGACGGAATTGAATTGCACTGCGCTCATGCTTATATGCTGCTCGGCTCATTTTTGTCGCCTATGCGAAACAAGAGAACCGATATCTACGGTGGCTCTATTGATAACCGTGCGCGGCTGCTGTTTGAGGTTATAGACGCCATCAAAGCAAAATGCGGATCGGCGTTTCCGATTATTCTGCGTATAAGCGGAACAGAGCGAAACGATCAGGGAAATACGCTTGCCGACATGAAATATCTGGTGCCGAAGCTAATCGCGCACGGTATAGATGCATTTGAAGTAAGCGGAGGCACACAGTATGAGCAGTGCAACAAAATAATACCCTGCCACGGTGAGGTATGCGGTGTAAACGTGCCCGAGGCAGAGGAAATAAAAAAGGTTTCCACAGTTCCGGTATTGGTTGTGGGTAAAATAATAGAGCCGGGATATGCCGAATATCTCGTGGACAGCGGCAAAGTTGACGCCGTCGTGATAGGGCGCGCGCTGCTTGCCGATGCGGAATTTGTAAATAAGACCCAGAGCGAAAAATTAAGCGAAATAGCACCATGCGCCGCTTGCGGCATTGGCTGTATCGGGGAGCAAACCAAGAGAAGACCTGCCTCCTGCGTTATTAATCCGATGCTCGGACGTGAAAAGGAGTTGGTGCTTGCACCTACAGAAAGCCCGAAAAATGTTGTGGTTGTCGGCGGAGGTGTCGGTGGAATGGCAAGCGCGAGGGCGTTTGCGGTATGCGGGCACAAGGTCACGCTGCTTGAGCGCGAAGAGCTGACGGGCGGACAGCTTGCAGTTGCATGTATTCCGCCATACAGGCAGGAAATAAGCAACTGGCTCATATATCTGCACAACGAGCTTGTGCGGCTTGGCGTAACGGTAAAATGCGGTGTCTCGGCAACGAGAGAAGTAATTGATGCCTATACTCCGGATATTGTGATAGTCGCCACAGGAGCAAAAGAAATTGTGCCTCCGATAGAGGGCGTATCCCGCGATACTGCGGTAACCGCGCAGATGGTGCTGAAAAATCAAACTGTTATTCTGGGCGGAAATGTACTTGTGGTAGGCGGAGGAATGGTCGGCTGCGAGGTGTGTGAGCACCTTGAGCACCAGAAGCGTGCAGAGCTGCACATAACCATGATCGAGATGCTTCCCGCCATCGGTGCCGGCATGGTGCCCAACAATTTGATTCCTATGATGCAGCGTCTGGAAAAGGACGGGGTGCAGATGCTTGCAAATACAAAGCTGCTGCATGTGGACGGACAAAATGTTACGGTGGATTGCGCGGGAACGGTAAAGCAGCTGAGCGGATACACAAATGTTATATTTGCCTGTGGCTCGCGCGCCGAAAACAGCTTATACGAGCAAATTAAGGACGCTTATCCAAAGGTTATCTGCATCGGTGACGCAAACGGTCCGCGCCAGGCGCTGGAAGCTGTGCGCGAGGGTGTTGAGGCCGCCGCTCAGGCATAATTTTGCTGTATCGGATTTTATTGGCGATTTAAACGCAAAGCTTATACAAAATGGGCTGACGGGTAAACTTATTACAGCTGATTTGTAATTGAATATTTTTATAAAACGATATGTAATTTTAAATAGACCTATAAAGAAAATATTGCTAAAACCTCTTGAGCAAGGACGAATAGTCATTGTTCAAGAGGTTTTTAGTTCAGGTATTAATTTAAAACAGTTTCCTCTTTCGGCTCGGATTCAACAAGTCCGAGCTTTTCATCTATTAAGCCGAAGCGATAGCCCAGCAATTCCGCTTCGATCAAAAAATCATTCATAATCATGTCATTTGTCGAGCTGACCGCATGCAGGAGAAATATTGCTCCCGGATGCAGGGAACCGACAATTTTTTTCAGCGAACTGTCAGGGTCGGGCTGCGCGTCCGTGACCCAATCCTTGTATGCAAAGCTCCAAAAAATACTCTTGTATCCGAATTCACTGATTTTTGCGAGAGAGTATTCCGAAAATTCACCCATCGGATAGCGAAATAAAGTCATGCTGTATCCGTATTTATCTAAAATAAATGCGTGCAAGCCCATTATTTCATCGTTAAGGCGGGCGTCGGATATCGATGGGACTGAGGGGTGCTTTACCGTGTGATTTGCAAGGGTGTGCCCCTCGCGGATAATGCGCTCAACAATGAGCGGAGAGCTGTTGACATAGTCTTGAGTTATGAAAAAAGTGCCCTTGACCTTATGCTTTGCAAGAGAGTCTAAAATACTTTCGGTGTGTCCGTTTTCATAGCCCAAATCAAAGGTCAGATAAATAACACGATCGTCATCGGGAAAGATAAAATATCCGCCCAGCTTCGAGTATTTGTTTTGGGCTTCAATACTGGATACGGTTTGATTTTTTTCATTGACCTCTCGGCCCGGACCCCAGCCTATTTTTGATTTCGAAAGGGAGTCAATGCCGACGCGCCTTTCGTCGGTTGAAGCAGTTCGATTGGGTTCGATGTAGCTGTTGTCGCGATTGGAATAGGCACGGCCTTGTCTATCCTGAGATGGGGTGCCGATGTTCTGCCGTGTGCGGCTCACTCCGAAAAACACGGCGCACGCAATGACAGCTACAGCAAGCAGACCAAGCAGCAGTGATGTCAGCTTATTCATAAAAAAAGCTCCTTTGTACCATTAAATTCTCATTTTGAATTAGTGTTCCAAAGAAGTTGTTTTTTATCTGTTGAAATTTATGGATTCTCTGCCACAATCTGGACGGAAATGCCCGCAGGCATGCATATTGCGCAATCATATTCCCTGCCGATAAATCCAAAGCCCTCACACAGCTTATCGGGACATTGTGACCCGACAAAGCGTATCTTCCCCTGCCTTACCTCAAGTGAGACAGGTAAGTCACCGTCTAAGAAGTAGATTTTATCCACGGACAGGGGAATGCGTTGAATTTCAACACCGTTATAAGCAACTACGGCGCAAAATCCGCTTTCCATTTTGGAAAATATCAGCATAGCGGACAGCGAGAGTGCTATGACGAGAGCAACAATAATCAGTTCGCGTTTTTTCAAAAACTTCATCTTTTTCATACATGAATTTTACCATAAAAAGCTTGCGTTTTAAAGCATTATGTTTGGTGCATAATGCCAATGTCGATATTCGGGTTATTGTGATATAATAAAAAACAGTTAACGGATATTATCTCCTTGAGCGCTGGCTTTAATCATATTGCCGGTCACATAAGCTGTTTGTCATAATGGATTAGGCAGTGGGATTCAGACATGCAATTCAGGGGATGGCACGACAATAAAACTTGTTTGAGGTGCAGATATGGCAAAAGACATGACTGCTTTTATTTCGGAAAACGAGCAGAATATCATTAAAGACATAAAGAGACTGATTGACATCAAAAGCGTGAAGGATATCCCCGCACAGGGTGCTCCGTATGGAGCGGGTGTGCGAGCGGTTCAGCTTGAGGCAATGAAGCTCTGCTGCGAACTGGGGCTTGAGGTCACTGACTGTGACGGGAAAATCGCGTATGCACATTATGGCAACAAGGACAAATTCATTGGGGTTATCGCACATATGGACGTTGTGCCCGAGGGCGGCGGCTGGAACAGTGACCCGTACTGCTGTACCGAGCGCGACGGATATCTTGTGGGTCGTGGAGTGCTTGACGACAAGGGCCCGTTTGTGGTGGCCGCTTATGCAATAAGATATCTAATCGAAAATAAAATTAAGCTAAATTACGGCATTCGCCTCATTATGGGTCTTGACGAAGAGACGGGAATGTCCGATATTGAATATTACAAGGAGAACTGCGCGCTGCCGATTTTCACCTTTACGCCGGATGCGGATTTTCCGGTAGGGCATGGAGAAAAGGGAATATATTCCTCAGATCTTGTTTCAAAAGCAATTTCCGGGGGGAATATCCTCGAGCTTTGCGGAGGAGTCGCGAGCAATGTAGTCGCCGACTATGCCTGCGCGGTTATCAAACAGAGCGAAAAGGACAAGCTCACCGATGCGGCAAAGGGAAGAAATGATGTCAAGGTGTCGGTATGCGATGCGGGAGTAAAAGTCGAGGCATTCGGAAGAGCGGCGCATGCAGGACAGCCGCACACGGGTATTAATGCCAACAATATTCTCATGGCTTTCCTGAGCGGAAGCGGTTCGCTGACATCGGATGAAAAATCAGCAGCTGAGTTTATAGCGCTGGCATCGGGCAGCTTTGACGGTGATCAGTTTGGAATTGAAGCCGAGGACGGACTTTTTGCGCCGAACTCAATCATAGGTGGCATGCTCAGTATGCAGGACAGGAGTCTTGTGCTCAACCTCAACAGCCGCTACAACACGAAGCTGAAACCGGAGGAAATCGAGAAAAAAATTGAGCAGACAGCTGCAAAAAATGGATTTAGCGTCGCGAATGTCGAGAACAGCGGTCCGTTTTATATGAGTCCCGAGCATCCTGCCGTAAAAACGATGTGCGATATCTACAATGAGGTGACCGACAGCCACGAAAAACCGTTTGTAATGTCGGGTGGCACATATGCGCGTCATATGGATAATGCGGTTTCATACGGAATTGAATTTCCCAATCAGGGTAAGGAAGATCCGGAATGGGTCGGCGGAGTTCACATGAAAAATGAGGCTTTGAAAATCGAACGGGCAAAGCAGGCGTGCGAAATATTCATAAACACATTTATCAAGCTGCAAAATATAGAGTTTTAAATAGATAAAACACATGTGTTCAGCTTCTGCAATTGCGAAGCGTAAGTGGAGAGGAATACCTATGAAAAAGCTTTTACTGGTCATAGATATGCAGAATGATTTTATTTCCGGAACGCTGGGTACAAAAGAGGCAATTTTGATTGTGCCGAAAGTGATTGAAAAGATAGTCTCCTTTGACGGAGATATAATTTACACTAAGGATACACACACGGCAGATTATAAAAAGACACAGGAGGGTAAAATCCTTCCGGTTCAGCACTGCGTAAAGGGAACGGACGGCTGGCGGCTTGAATCCACAATAGAAAAGCTGTTTTTGGAAAAGGGCTGTGAGGGTGTCGAAAAGGTGACATTCGGAGCAAAGAATCTTCCTGAAATTATCCAAAATAAATATCCCGATGGTCTTGAGGAAATTGAGCTCGTCGGGCTTTGCACAGACATATGCGTGATTTCAAATGCACTCTTGCTAAAAGCGTTTTTTCCGGAAACGAGGATTGTCGTAGACTCCGGATGTTGCGCAGGCGTTATGCCTGCAAGTCATCAGAATGCGCTTGAGGCAATGAAAATGTGTCACATAATTGTGAACTGAAAAGCAAAAAAAGAAAAAGAGCATCCCGTGAAAGCTTTAGGCGGCCATCT
>JAVXQD010000013.1:0-53416 GCA_036644375.1 Oscillospiraceae bacterium | reverse complement strand
TCTCATCCCTACACCACAGTATATCGGTCTTGTAATTCCCAGTCGACGCAGTTCTTCAATACACTTATTAAGTGTTTCAAACCCGGCCTTGGTCCCACGCTGCGGTTTTCCTTCCATATATACAAAACCATTGCTACTGACGGCACCGTCGAGCTCTTCTTCAGTCATTTGGAACGATACAGGCGAACTTATTTTAATCCCTTGATTCATAAGTTCCGATTTAATTTCCGGATGCTTGACGTTGCCGGCATAAATCAAGTCCTTGATACTGCTTTTTTGCATAAAATCCACAATTTTACCAGTGCCAATTTTCTCCAATACGTGCTCGTAGGCCAAGAGCGTAATTGCTGTTTCAGCATGAGATTGCGCAAACTCACACAATTTTTCCAAGTAAACATTGTAATCATTGCATTGTTTTAATGCCGCGAAGTTTTTTTCTGCCAAGAATTCCGGCTCCAGATACGGATTGTCTGTAGGCAAGCTTATTTCAATCATATCGCATCCAGATTCAATATAAGTTGTTGCTATTTCAAGGCTTTTTTCAATGGTTGGATAACCATATGCTAAATAACAAATAATTTTCATTTTTAACTCCTACGCATTTGCAGCTTCGGCAAATTGCTGTATTGTTTTCTCTAGTAGCTTTTCATCGTGTATAACGTTCATCAACGCACTTCCCACAAAAGCACCGTCTGCTCCGGCATTTTTTACTTCTCTAATATCTTGAGGTGTTTTTATACCAACACTGGCACAGATCGGTTTTGTTATTCCGGATTTCCTTAAATATAGAAGTGCCTTTTTAAAAGTTTCATAGCCCTCTCTCGTTTTTCCAACTGATCGTGCTTGAAGAAGGGTTGGTGTGTTGGATTCTAATGCAAATTTCACTTCGTCGTCTGGCAGATGATACTGCACATAGCATGCAATGTTTAATCCGTTTTCGATAAGTTCTTTTTTTATCTTTTCATTCGTTCCAACATAGGTTGAAAGATGGATGTTGTTCGCATTACAAAAATCTGCAACTCTTTTGACGCCAAGTTCCTCAACGACATTTTCATATAACATAAAAACCAATTTTACGTTTGGGTACATGACATGAATTTCGGAAATTCCATCAAAATAGTCCTGATAATCCGGCGTATGCTCAAGGCAGTATTTCATTCTGTCCTGAACATTTTGATGCTCCAGATAAGGGTTTCTGGACGGAATGTCAAGCTGTAGAGTTTTGCATCCGCATTTTATATAAGTCTGCGCCGCTTTAATTCCCTCTTTAATTGTCGGATATCCAAAATTCAAATAACATATAAGTTCAAATTCCATAAAAACAAAGCGCCTCTCGATTATTTTACAAAGTGCAGCGCTTTTGAAGTGCTGCACTTTGTATTTGAATTCAATTAACCGAAATAAATAAGCTTGGCCAGTTCTTCCATTGATTCCTGTGACGGAATGATTGGTGCGGTTTTTGTACACCCGTCACGAAATGCTCCCGCTGCTATCTCGGGTATTTTGGCAATATATTCTTCATCGGTTGTATTCAGAACTTCCTTGACGGTTATTGGTATTTCAAGCTTTTTGTTGAGATCACGAATCGCCTGTGCCAAATCATCGACTCCAAACTCTTTTGCAATTTTTTCATATACTGCCTTTGACCGTGGATCACTGTAATTGTATTCAATAATATACGGCAGAATAATTGCATCGCCTAATCCGTGTGCAAGGCCATACATGCCGCCCAGTGTCTGTGCTAAGCTGTGCACAATACCGAGGGATACATTGGTGAAAGCCATTCCGGCAGTCATTGATGCGTTGAGCATTCTTTCTCTGTACTCAAGATTTTTTCCGTCGTTGAACGCTTTTGGCAAATACTCGAAAATTTCTTTTGCTGCGTAAGAAGCAAGTATATCCGAAAGAAAATGTGCTCTTGTGGAAGTTAATGCCTCGATGCAGTGCGTCATTGCGTCCATACCTGTTTGAGCTGTAATGCTTTTAGGCATCGTAGACGCAATAAGCGGATCACAAATCGCAATATCAGGCATCATTTCCATGTCACCTACACCAATTTTTGCTCCTGTGACATCATCGGTAATGACGATTGAACGGCTTACTTCGCTTGCCGAACCGCTTGTTGACGGAACACATACAAACTTAGCTTTCTTACGAAGAGGGGGCACTTTGTTCGGTGCCATAAAATCTTGGATTTTTTCCAATTCCGGATGTTCGTAAAACACCCACATTGTTTTAGCTGCATCCATCGTCGAACCGCCACCGATTGCAATAATCCAATCCGGCTGCTCTTGAAGCATAAACTCCGCACCGCGCTTTACAGTTGAAAAATGAGGGTCGGGTTCAACTCCTTCAAAAACACAAGTTTCCATTCCGGCTTCTTTAAGATAATTCTTCGCTAAATCAACAAATCCAGCTTTTTGCATACTGTGTCCGCCCAAGACGATGCATGCTTTTTTCCCTTTTAATGTTGCCAAATGCGATAGACTTCCTTCTCCCCATATGAGCTGGTCACCGGCAAGTTTTACTGGTCTCATCATAAATAATTATTCTCCTTTTAAACTATTAACAATATCCATTGTTTCTTTAACCAATTCAAATTTGATGGGATTCGTCAGGATTCCCTTTTCTTTGAACGCCGACCCGACAATTGCTCCATCCAAAAATTGAAGCTGTTCCTTAGCATTCACTTTATTAAAGCCACTTCCGGCAACTACAGGAATCGAAACGACGTTTTTAACCCTCTTTATCATATCAATGGGCGTTTCCAGTCCCGTATGTTTTCCAGTAACAATAATTGCGTCTGCACCATTTGCTTGTGCCATAGTAGCACTTTCTTCGATCGATATGCTATTTAACAACATATAGGAGTGCTTCACTTGTACATCGCAAAGAAGTGCTACATTTTCGGCATTTAAAGCTTTCCTATACTTTATGACTTCTCTGCAACATGGCTGTATAATTCCAGCAGCGTTTACTATGGTATCTACAAAAACCGGGATTCTTACAAAATCAGCCCCGATTGCCACTGCGATTGCAATGTCACCTTCATAGTCGCAAAAAGCACAGTCAACACCAACCGGAATCGACACTCTTTCTTTGACAAGCGCACTTATGGCAGCTAACGCACAGATTTGTTCTTTGTCCATGGTTAATCCGTATGGCCCATCATTGTTATTTTCAACAATAATGGCTCCTATCCCTGCTTTTTCGAGCGTTATTGCGTCTTCAATGGCTTGTTTTTTCACTTTCTCCATATCTCCACAATAGCCCAAGGTACCGGGAAGCGGCAAGCAATGAACCATACCAATAATTCGTTTTTCCTTGAAAAATTCCGACGCTTTCATTGTTTTCTCCTTTTAATCAACGCTTTTAGCGTATTTCACAAGACCGTCAAGTGCTACTTTGCAAAGCACCTCTTCGTTTTTAGCTTTTTCTTCACCATACATAAACTCTTTCAGGTTCTCTTTTACTGTTCCAAGTGCAATTTGTGCTACCTTTACGCCCATCAATCTTCCGATAGTCAGTAATGCCGAGCACTCCATATCCAAACTGGAAACTCCATATTTGCGGAGCTCGTCTATATGTCCAAGGATGTCGACATTCCTTTCCATGCTGAACTTTGACTCTCTGAAGTCAATGTAAAATGCATCTCTGGTACATACAAGGCCATTCACGACTTCAAATCCATTATCTTTTACGCCCTCGGAAAGATAATGCACCAGCTTTGCATCGGCAATTGCAGGGTAGGACAGCGGAGCATATTGTGTACTTGTGCCTTCTTCTCGCATTGCCCCAATAGGTACTATGTATTTACCGAAATCATTTTCGTTAAGAACCATATTGGTACCCATGCGAACTGCGACCTCCATGCCGCATTCGTATAGCTCTTCCATCGCTATCGCTGCTGTTGGTGCTCCCATACCTGTGGAGGAAACCGTTATTTCCACACCTTTGTATGCACCTGTATATGTGTTGAACTCACGTGAAAATGCAATGTGTTTTGGGTTTTCTAAGTTTTTCGCGAGAACATCAACGCGCCAGGGATCGCCTGAAAGCAAAACATATTTTGCAATATCTCCTTTTGCGCATTGGCCATAAAGCGTTTTTCCGTTAACCATGATTTTTTCCTCCAACTACTTTTATATTAATATTTTCTAACCTTGTTTCGTTGCAGCATCTCCTGCTGTGTCGGCGCATTTGTAATGCAACCACTTTTTTCAATAATGAATGACGATGTTGTACTTGCATATTCTGCACATTTTTCAACAGGTTCTCCGTTTAGAAGCCCATACATAAAACCTGAAATAAATGAATCACCGGCTCCAGTGGTATCAACTACTTTTTCACACGGTGTTATTGCAACATGGACTTCTTCTATAGCATTTTCCTTTTTCTCATATACTACACAACCCTTTTCGCCAAGTGTAGTAACAATTATTTCAGCGTTTCCAAGCACCATAAGCATTGTTATGTCGGCTAAAAAATAATCTTTTTCAATAAGCTTTCGTTCAACCTCGTTTGTAAATATGATTTTAGATTCATATAAAATATCTTTTAAAATCACATGTGGAAACGACTCATAATCTACACGCATCGCAAGGACCATCGGCAGTTTGTGCTGGCGGCATTTCTGCAAAAATTGCACTGTATCTGCATAGGTAGAAACCGAGATAATCCCATAATCTGCCTGTTCAAAAACCTTATCATCATAAGCTTCGGTCGCATATTTCACATTCATAGCTCCCGGGTAGCTCATTGTTAAATGATTATTGTTCTTGTCCTTAATAAGGTGGCAAATGCTCGTGGTTTCACCCTTGACAATTGTAATCCCGTCAGTTAATACTCCTGCATTGCCAAAGTGCTCAATATACCCCAATTCATCTTGGTCTTCACCGACTCTCATTATCGGATAAGCCCCACAGCCTAATTTGGCTAAGCAGTAAGCAATATTTGATCCGTTGCCTCCGAAATAAACATTTCGATTGTTCTTGTTTAGGACTATTGCGGTTTTCGCCTTGTCTTCAAAACTTTCCACTTCAATGACCCTGTCGATACCCGCATAACCTACAATTACACACTGCGGTTTCAAGTTCATATCGCATCATTCTCTTTCAATACAAATGTTTGTCCCTCAATAATTTTTCGAGGTGCAAGCAGAATCCCTTGACTGATTTTTTGTTCGAACTCTTCGAGTGTCAACACCGTTCCAAGATATTTTTTTATATCGGTAAGGTGTACGTCATTTATTACTTCCGAGTTTGTGCACACGCAATCGCTTAGAACAACGGCGTTATAGTCCAAATAATAAGCATCTGTAACTGTCGCGCGCACGCAACAATTCGTTTTGGTTCCAACCATCACAACATTTTCAATTTTGTGTTCTCTTAAAACCAAGTCCAAATCTGTTCCGAAAAAAGCACTGTATCTTCTCTTTTTGATTATATAATCTTTTTCGTAATCTACCTCTAATCTGGGATCGATGTTTTCACCACCAGTCCCTTCTATACAATTCGGCCTCATTCCAACCAAATTTTTGTCCGGCTTGTTCGCTCTATGCGTATGCTGAACAAAAATGATAAGCATATTTTGGCTTCGGCAAAACTCCAATGCCCTTTGCACTTTTGGCATTATCTTAGCGTTGTCAGCATAATATACACGCCCTTGCGGGTTGGTAAAGTCATAAACCATATCTATGATGACAAACGCCGTTTTTTTTATTTGTTCGTTCTTATCCATTGATTCCTCCTAACCCCGTGTTTCATTTCTTTGCAACAGTTTTGTTTCGTTTGGGACGTTGGTCATACATCCATAATCTTCGATAATAAACGATGACATCGTGCTTCCAAGCTCGGCCGATTGAATCGCATCTTTACCTTTCAGGATTCCGTACATGAAGCCCGCCAAAAAAGCATCCCCTGCTCCGGCAGTGTCTACAACTTTATAACCCGTAGTCGCCTTTACGTCGTCCGTATGAATACCCTCTGCTTTTTTTTCAAGCACTTTGCAGCCGTTTTTCCCTCTGGTAACAACAATTAATGAGGCATTTCCGTTTATCGAAAAATCCGAAATGCTATTCAGCTTGAATTTCTCTATAAGTTGTTTTTCTTCTCTGTCATTCATGAAAATAATTTGCGCATAGCAGAGCGAATCAAAAAGCAAATCATCCGGAAATCCATCCGGATCGTTTTTCATTGAAAACACCAAAGGTATTCCGCATTTTTTTGCTTCGGCAAGCATAAGTCTGTTATCTTTTGCCGATGCCACAGACATAACAAAAAATTTGGCATTTGCAAAAACATCTTTTACGCAGTCCACACATGCATATTTTTCATTCATTGCACCCGGATAAAATAGAACCATGTGCTCATTTGACGCATCTTCTATCATATAGCAAATTGCGCTGAGATCATCCTTGACATACGAAACTCCATTAAGTGATATGTTATTCTTTATCAGAAAATCTTTTATCCCCAGCTTGTCAAAATCATTTCCACCTCTTAGGATTGGCATTGTATTAAGCCCAAGTTTTGCCAAATAGTAAGTAATATTAATTCCGTTACCGCCGTAGTAGCATTTGGAATTATCCTTGTTTCTTACAATTTGCGTAACTCCAATCTCCGGAATTTTATCAACTTTAATAAAGTAATTCACTCCGGAATAACCGGAAACCACCAATTTATCCTTTGACATACAACCTCCTACTCGTTTTTAAAACCGCGAGTATTTCTGTTTCTCATGTCACCCAAAGCAGCAATAAACATTACAGCAACAATCAGTAAATACGGCAACATTTCTATAAGGGAAGCCGTGGCCGCATCGAAATACGTCGTGATTTTAATTTGGAGTGCACGGGCAAACCCAAACATGAATGCGTAAGCTACAGACTGTAGCGGTTTTCCTTTTCCGCAATAAATCGCCGCCAAACAAATAAATCCTCTTCCGCTAACCATATTGTCTGTATACATACCCAAATTTTCAACTGCAAGATTAATTCCAGCCAATGCGCTGCAAAGTGCAGACATTGCAATAGCACCATAGCGTATCAAAGAAACATTGATACCAACTGCTTCAGCTGCTTCTTTGTTTTCTCCACTGACTCTTGTGTATATTCCAAATTTTGTTTTGTATAGAATGATCGAAGCAATAACTATCGCTAATAAGGAAAAATATGTAAGGGGTGTCTGGTTGTTAAAAATCGGACCAATAATCGGTATCGCTCTTAAAAGCGGAATATCCAAGGCAATTTGCTCCGGAACTACAATGTCTGTTACAATTATCGAGGTCCTGTTTCCGAACAATTGAAAGCACACAAACGGCGCTATACTTACGGCTGCTGTATTCGTTGCAAGTCCGGTAATTACGTTGTGGCCTTTTAGGGAAACTGAAAATATTGAGAATATCACTCCGACAACCAGGGAAAATGCAATTCCAATAAGACATCCGAGAAAGATATTTCGCGTATAATAAATGCCCAATATTGCACCGAATGCACCCGATGTCATCATTCCCTCTATCGCTATATTCAGAACACCTGCCTTGTAGGTAAACAAGCCGCCAAGAACGCCAAAAATGAGAGGGGTAGCCATTGTAAGGCTCATGGAAAACAAGGAAATAATCGTATTCATTTACTCTCTCTCCTTTTTAGTTCTTTTCAAAAAGACGTTCTCGAGCTTGTCAAAAAAGTGGGAATTTTGGCCGACATATTTTACGCTTAAAAAAAGAATAAGAGCCGCTTGTATGATTCCTATGGTGTCGTTCGAAATACCAACAAATGTTTGCATTGTGGTTCCACCATATTTTAGAGCGCCGAAAAAGATTGCCGCTATTAACACACTGATTGGTTCGTGTGACGCTAAAAGAGAAACCAACATTCCGTCCCATCCGAGTCCGGGATTTGTAGAAAAACCGGGAGTAAATCGATAGTGCACGCCAAGCATTTCTGTTGCCCCGGCAATTCCTGATATGGCTCCGGCAATCAAAAATATTACGATTATTTTTTTGTCAACGCGCATACCCACTGAATCTGCAAACTCAACATGCTTTCCCAATGCCTCTATTTCATATCCCAGTTTTGTTTTTTTGTAGATGATAAATACAAGTAAAACCAAAGCAATTGCTATGAAAATGGCTGGAGTAAGAGCCGATTTTGATGATAGACGTGTCAGCTTCGCAGAATCCGATACAGCCTGTGTAGCCGGATAGCCTATATTTGCAGTAAATGGCCCATTCGTCAGATATTTCGTAAAGATAATAGCTGCATAGTTCAGCATCATTGTTACAACCATTTCATTTACGTGAAAATATGCTTTGAGCACGGCAGGAATAATGGCAAAGAGCATTCCCATAATAGCACCGCCCAGAATACAAATTGAAATGTGGAGTATTGAAGGCAGTCCCTGCAACGTAAAGCCCAGATAGGTGGCGAAGAATGCGCCCATATACATTTGGCCTTCAATACCCATGTTAAACAAACCGGATTTAAATGAAATTGCTATGCCTAAGCCAGTCATAATAATTGGCGTTGCGTAGGCTAAGGTATTCAATATTCCCGTTGTGTTCAGTAAAGACTGGGAAATGAGGAACTTGTAAATATACAGTGGGTTTTTCCCGTTAATAGCAATAAATATTGCTCCCACACTGAACGCAAAGACAATCGGTAAAAGAAGATTTAAAATCGACGAAGCTATTTTTCTAAATTTATCCAAAATTTGCCTCCCTAATTGTTTGTATCTTATTTTAGAAGGTCATTCTTTTCGCGCCGGTCATATAAAGTCCCAACTCCTCTGGGGTAGTTTCATCAGTTTTGAACTCACCAACTATTTCGCCCTTATACATAACTGCTATTCTGTCCGCAAGTGTCATAATTTCACTCAATTCCGAAGATATGAGCAAAACGGCTTTTCCCATGTTTCTGAACTTTATAATTTCTTTGTGTATCGTTTCTATTGAGCCTACATCAACGCCTCGAGTAGGTTGGCAACAAAGCAAGAAATCAGGATTGGAATTGAACTCTCTTGCAATAATAATTTTTTGAGCATTTCCTCCTGAAAGACCAGAAACATTCGGGTCCTCGGCAGATAAACGAATATCGAATTGTTCTACCAACTTGCTATAGTTGTCCTTTACCGCTTTTTTGTTAAAAAATAGCCTGCTGCATACAGGTGCAATATTGTGATATCCTGCAATCAAGTTTTGAGAAACCTTCATATCCTTGCAAAGACCTTCTTCATAGCGGTCTTCGGGAATAATGCCTATTTTGTTTCTGCGCAGCTGATTCGGCCACATATTTGTAATGTCATTTCCCTTTAAATACACTTTACCGTTGCAACTGGTCATCATACCACCAAGACCTTTTGCAAGCTCAGTTTGTCCGTTACCTTCAACCCCAGCAATTCCCAAAATCTCATTTTTGTGGACTTCTAAAGAAATTTTGTTTACTGCATTGTTACCTTGTGTATTTTTGACAACATAATCTTCAATTTTAAATACAACATCGTTTTTATCTATTTTGTTTCCGCTTTTATCAACTTGCATGATAACAGGCCTTCCAACCATCATTTGTGCAAGTTCTTCCATGGAAGTCCCCTCTGACTGGATAGTTCCTATAACTTCGCCTCTTCGAATGACTGTAATTGTATTTGCAAGTTTTTTTACTTCCTGGAGTTTATGTGTGATAATTAGTATAGTTTTCCCCTGTTCTCGAAGAACAAGTAGGTTTTCAATAAGGTCATCGACCTCCTGTGGAGTTAACACCGAAGTTGGTTCATCAAATATTAAAACTTCGACATCTCTGTACAGCATCTTGAGTATTTCAACACGCTGCTTTGCACCGATTGAAATGTCTTCTACCTTATCTTCTATATTTAAATTAAACTTATATTTATCTACTAAATCTTGGATTAGTTTTTTCTCTTTTTTTGTATCGACAATAGCAAAGCGAGTAACTTCTGTACCTAAAAGTATGTTTTCATAAATTGTCAAACTCGGAACCAACTTAAAATGTTGATGTACCATGCCAAGACCATGTTCGATTGCAACTTTTGGTGATGAAATTTTAACTTGCTTTCCGTTTATATAAATTTCCCCGGATGTTGGCTGAATCATTCCGTACAGCATATTCATTAAAGTTGTTTTTCCGGCACCATTTTCGCCGATTATTGCGCGTATCTCGCCTTTTTCTATTGAGATATTTATATCTTTGTTTGCGATGAATTTAGCGAATAGCTTCGTTAAGTTTTTTGTTTCGACGATATTCATTTTAAATCCGCCTTTAATCTTAAATTACGGGGATGCAAACTCATTTTGTGAAGCAGTGTTACGGCAAAATTGAATTTACCGTAACACTGTCAAATCTTAGCCTTCGAATCTTTCTCCGTTTTGACCTGAAACAACTTTTATCTTTCCGGAAATAATGTCTTGTCTTGCCTTTTCTACCGCGGCAACTACGGCATCAAACGCCTCTTGATTAGTTACATACTGTGCGATAGTAGACATATTAGTAATTTCAGTTCCATCTCCGAGCGTAAGCGTCATTGTTCCGCCCTTAAGTGTTCCTGCTTGTAACTGTTCGCAGATTTTAAATACTGCTGTGTCAACTTCTTTTACAACCGATGTAAGAATGGTCCCCGGTTCAAGATAATCCTGGTCGCTATCTACGCCGATTGCAAGACATTTGTTTTCTTTAGCTGCTTGGAAAATCCCAAGACCTGCAAGACCGCAAACCTGATAGACAACATCTGCATTCTGATTTTTAAACATATTGTCTGCAATCTGTTTTGAAAGCTGTGTGTCTGTGAATCCAACACTCCAGTCATAAAGAACTGTTATGTCAGGATTAGCAGCCGTTGCACCCTGCGTAAAAGCTTCGGTAAAATGATGGAACCCGTCTGATTCCAACGCACAAATAACGCCGATTGTATCATTACCGTGTGTGGCAACTCCATCAATAATATTGTAATCTCCGCTTGCGATCATTGCCGATGCAACGCCAGCAAGATAGGACGACATGTTGTAGTCAAAAATAACAGACACCACTTTATCATTATCAACGACTTGGTCTGTTGCACAAAAGACTGTTTTCGGATATTCATCCGCGAGTGTTTTAAGGATTTCAGCGTGTGGGTATTCCAAACTGATCACCGCGCCATATCCTGCATCGGCAAACTGCCGAAGATAGGTTTCGCCCTGAGAAACTTCTGTGGGTTCAACAACTGTGAATTCTATTCCCAGTTCTTCTTTTGCCCTTTCGAGGCCCCTGTAACCGCTGTCGTTGAAGCTTTTATCGCCAAGACCGCCGGTATTGCAGATTAATGCAACTTTTTTTGAATTATCTTCACTCGTTGCAGTAGTTTGCTCTTCCCCTGTGCCGCATGCTACCAGTGAAAATATCAGGATCAAGGATAGGATTACGCTGATTGCTTTTTTCATTTTTTATCTCCTTAAATAGTATTTTATGACGTTATAACATCATAATCTGTACCTGCATTATACAATACCAGTTGTGTGATGTCTATAGATAATTAAACCAATTTTTATTGATTATTTTGTGATTATACATAAAAATGTTGTAATTACTTATGATTTTAAAGGGATTATCACAAAATATTTTTTAATTAGGTTGACATCGCGTGTTGATATGTATTATTGTAATAATATTATATCAACATCATTAGTATAGAATATGTGAGGTACATTTAATGAATTTTAATCCTATTTATTACATTTGTGTCGCATGCCCTACAATATCAAAAACGTTAGAGATGGTGGATAAGTATGTGGCTCACGGGGCCAAATCATTCCAAATTGATATGCCTTCAAAAGATCCTTACGCTGAAACAGAATTTGTTAAAACCCTTATGAAAAATACATTAAACGACGGCTCAAGCTACGATGATTATATGGGCGCAATTCGGGAAATTCGCAGGCGCCACACCAATATCGAGTTGCACGTTGTTGTATATCATGATGTTGTCGAAACAATTGGTTTAAAACAATTTGTAGACTTTGGTAAGGAAATAAATGTTGCAAGCTTTATGATTCCAAACAACACACAGGAAACTGCCGATTATATTGAAGCAAATGGGATTATAGATATGAAAATTATTGTGCATGCAATGCCTGCAAATGAATTGGAAGCCTGCATAAGCGCTGGCCGAGTTGCAGCACCAGGCATGGTTGCTATCCGAAATCAAAAGCCCGAGGAAGTGAGTGTTCCAGGCTTGGAATCCTTCGAAAATAAATACGTCTATTTGCGTAGCAAGGGAGTTACAGCTCCCATTTACAGTGTTTTTGGAATTAAAACAAAAGACGAACTATCCTCTGTTAAAGCTACCGGTGCTGACGGCGCAATTATCGGAAATGTATTAATGAATTTATGGGACGATGAAACTGCTCTTTGGAAGCTTTTAGCCGATTTTCAATCGCTATGTGAATAAGCTTAATCATCCATTTGGGCATTTCTTATGCATTAATTTCAAACGGCAGATACGCAGAGGCTTAACCCCTTGTATATCTGCCGTTTTATATCTCCTTATGCCATTATGCACAAAACGCGTTTATATCAGAAAAAATGTGTGCGAAGCTCCCTTGTGACTAAAAGCGCATCACAAGATTATGCAAACGGCGAGAGGTAATTCTCGCCGAACAAGAAGAACGAAAGCCAAAGCCATTGTTGGAAAGCGACTACTTGCTGGGTGTGTTTGATGCTTCCAGAATGGGTGCCTTGCGTTTCACCACTGAAGAAGGCGGAGCATTTCTATCGAAGGAGACCGAACTTTCAACGCCCCCGTGGACAACACTTCGCACCCTTGAACAAGCTACAAGCGCATTTGAAAATGACGAAAACGGCACGGATGACAAGTGGTTAAAACAACTGTTAGCACCCTGTTCATCGCTTGGCGGGGCACGTCCGAAAGCGACAGTTATCGCTCCTGATAGTTCATTATGGATTGCAAAGTTTCCATCCAAGCACGATGAATGGGACTCCGGAGCCTGGGAAATGGTAACACATGAGCTCGCTGTCAAGTGTGGATTGAATGTACCGAAAGCAAAGCTTGAACGCTTTTCAAAAGCCGGAGGCACATTCTTAATCAAACGCTTTGACCGTGATGGGGAAAGACGAATTCACTTTGCTTCTGCAATGACTTTGCTCGGGAAAACCGACGGCGCTTCCGGTTCAGAGGGAGCCGGCTATCTTGACATGGTCTCCTTTTTGAAGTCAAACGGTGCGTCCCCGAGAGATGATATTTTGGAGCTTTGGAAAAGAATTGTGTTCAGCATTGCTGTTTCAAATACTGACGATCATCTCAGAAATCATGCCTTTATCATGACCGATCACGGCTGGAGAATTTCGCCGATGTACGATGTAAACCCGAATATTTACGGTGATACATTATCCTTGAACATCACGGCTGACGACAATCAAATGCGGTTTGATGTTGCTTTGGAAGCTGCAAAAAGCTTTGGTATAGAACAGGAACAAGCAAACGAAATCATCGAAAGCATTCGTTCTGTAGTAGAATCCTATTGGAAAACCGCAGCGGGAGATTTGGGTTTAAGCCGTAATGCTATTCAGCATATGGAGCCCGCATTTGATATGAAACTAAAATAACCTCAGTAGAGTTGCATGGCAAAGCCCTCAATCGTAGTTTTATTTTCCTACGGTTGAGGGCTTTTTTGCAATGTCCATTTTTTATGGTTCTGTTTAGACTGTATAAAATAAATGGTCTGTTTTTTTACTGAGCTCAAAATAAAGAGGATTTGGTGCGATTTCATTCAAATTGCCCTGTATGTCAGAGCTTACTCAGGAAATTTTTTCTCGCTTTCTTTAAGGTCAAAGCCCAGCGTTCCGCCCGGATTCATTATGTTATCGGGGTCAAAATGATTTTTTAAAGCACGGAAAACATCATATTCATTCCGCCCGATTTGTCCCTCAAGCCACGGTGCAAACATTTTACCTATACCGTGATGGTGACTCATGGTCGCTCCCGACTTTTGAATAGCATCGAGAATTCCGGCGTGATATCTGCGATATTCCTCAGGGTCTGACATTTTCGCGATAAATATCCAGTAGAGATTTGCACCCTGCGGGTAGACATGGCTCATGTGTGTCATACAAATTGTATTCGGACGGGATTTACAGTACTCTCTGACCTGCGCGTGTACCTTGCTCATGTTGCTCCAGTTCACTGTGCATTCCATAGTGTCGGTGACAATTCCGAAATCCTGCATAGTGTCACGCAGATACGGATCGCTGAAGCGTCCGTGCTCCCAGGATTTTATGACATAGCCCGTAAGGCTCATTCCGTCAAAGCTGTGACAAACCCTTTTGGCAACCCGCGCCGCATTTTTTGAAAAGCCTTTTTCGCCATTTGTAAAGCCGAGAAAAAGACACATCTCGCCCTCTTTAAAGCCCCTCATTTTGAACAGCTTCATAAGCGGAGTTTCGTCAACGCCGTAAAGCCGAAGCATAATTTGGGTTTCCTCGGGGTCTGACAGGCGAAAAACGCTCGGGTGTCCACCCTCGCCCTGCATAATTTCGCGCGCGGCATCTTGAGCTGTCTGCCAATTCTTAAACATAAATGAGTATCGCTTTATGTTTTCGGGCATGTATCTGAATATTTTGAGGGTAACATGCGTCAGCACACCGAATGCGCCCTCTCCCCCCATCATTATCTGTCCGAGATCCGGGCCCGTAGCCTTGCGCGGGTAGCTATCGGTTGAGATGTTCCCCACCGGTGTCGCGTATTCCTGACCCATGGCAATATCGGAAATGCAGCCGTAATAGGTTGAGTTCTGACCCGCGCCGCGAGTGACTACCCAGCCTCCGACTGAGCTGTATTCAAAGCTCTGAGGGAAATGACCGCAGGTGTACGCCCGCTTTGCTCCGAACAGAGATACAGCGTTATTAAGAGTTTCTTCGAGCTTCGGACCGCTCATTCCTGATTCTACGGTTATAGTCTGGTCAACCTCGTTAAATGACACCACCTTGTTGAAGCGCAGGCGCATGTCGAGGGAAATTCCGCCTTTCATACATTCAACACCGCGCGTGACCGACGAGCCTCCGCCATATACATAAACGGGTATTTTTTCCTTTGCACAGTAGGCGATAATCTGTTCTATCTGCTCTTTTGTGTCAGGATAGAGCACGGCATCGGGAATGTTCTCCACAATTTTATTGCGCAGTCGCATGATATCATACATAGTTTTTCCATACGCTACACTCAGGCGAGCATAATCGTCAACGCGCACAAATTCGCTGCACACTATTTTTTCGAACTCCTCAAGCTGCTTTTTGCCAAGCTTTGTCGGAATATCATATTTGACCTCGTCAAATCCCAAATCCTCTGAATAATTGTTAAAATCATCGTCATTGAGTCCGAACGTCTCTTTCAGCATTTTATACAGTGATTCTTTTGGCGGTTTAATCTGAGCAGGATCGCCCCATTTAAAAATCGAGCGATAAGAATTTTTCGGGAATTCTCCCTGAACCCATTTGGGTTCGAAATCCTTATACGGATGTGCCATAATATTTTTCCTCTCCTCTTTGTTGTTAACCACATCAACATTTTTAAATAAAAAATTCAACGTATGTCTCAATATCGAGTCTGCCGTTCCTTTTCCAATGAGCTTGTTGCAATTACATCAATGCCGGTATTCAGCAGATTTTCAATAATTATATCATTGCACTTTACGGGCTCTTTTACAATCACCTTATTGATTTGATTCATGGCGCTCATCATCATACCCTTGGGTATCTCGCCGTTTGTACGCACAGGCAAAACAGGATAATCGGTAAATGCGGTGCGCACTGTTGTTGTAAGCGAGCGTGTCGGATTGGTCACCTCGTTTATTCCGAACAGCTCTCCGCGCCTGCATGTGTTGCCGCTTATTATACAGGTCCCGTCAGCCGACTGTTCCGCTCTAAGCCTGCATCCGTTAGGACACACGATACATATGAATTCTCTCATTTTTTTATACCTCCGACAGCGAAAACTCCACTGTGCCGGCCGCCTGTTCGGATTTGGTCAAATCAAGTTCGATTCGCTCCATTTCGGGGGGACGCAGAGAGATGTATTTTTTGCGGGCAAGCTCCTTGCCGTCCGATGTTATCACAAGCTCGCTTTTTTTCATATCGTGCTTTGCACGGAAAAAAAACACAGACTTGTCATGAGGCTTAGAATAATCAATCAGCTGAGGAACAATATAAAGCATATTATCACTGATTCTCACAGCTGTTTTTTCGGCGTTGCTCTTGTCCTTGCCGCACGCGAATCGGGCGGCGCTTTTTCCGGCACATTCGCCGCTTTCGCTCACATAATCAACAAGATCATTGACATGAAGCGCGTTTCCGCACACGTATACGCCCTCCTGACCTGTCATATAGGTCTGATCGCAAAAAGGACCCTTGGTCTTGCAATCAAGCTGTATATTCAGTGATTCAGCAAGCTCATTTTCGGGAATTAATCCGACCGACAGCACAAGGCCGTCGCATTCAACAATTTTTGAGCTGCCCTCGATTGGCCGCATGTTTTCGTCGACATCACTTATCTCAACTGCACTCAGCCGCTCATCACCGAAAACTCGGGTGACGGTTTTGCTTGTATACAGCGGTATATCAAAGTCCTCAAGGCATTGTGCAATATTGCGGTTCAATCCGCTCGGGGCAGACTTTGCCTCGTACACCCCTAAAACTTCAGCACCCTCAAGTGTCAGCCTGCGAGCCATGATGAGTCCTATGTCGCCTGAGCCGAGAATAACACATCGCCTTGTAGGCAATTTGCCGAGAATGTTTACATAGTGCTGCGCTGTGCCGGCTGTGAGGATGCCGCTCGGCCTTGTTCCATGGATGGCAACCTGCTTTGCCGTTCTCTCACGGCAGCCCGTCGCCAGCACCAGCGCCCGTGCGGCAACCTCTCGCACTCCGTCGCGTGTGACAAGCAAAATCAAAAATCCGTCGTCCGTTTTTTTAATTTCGGTCACAAAGGTCAGAGTAGAAACCGAAGCTGTGGTTTCGCCGATCTTGTCGGTGAATCTGCCGGCATATTCGGGTCCGCTTAGTTTTTCTCCGAAGCGTATCAGTCCAAACCCGTCATGTATGCACTGCTTCAAAATGCCCCCGAGCCTCGCCTCTCGCTCACAGAGGATAACGCTTGCACCGCTTTGCGATGCTGATATTGCAGCGGCAAGTCCGGCAGGTCCTCCGCCGATTACCGCGACATCAAAGGATTCGCGTTTCATAATGTTCCCCCCTTAGTGTCGCACAGAACAATATGACTGTTTTTTCCGTTTTTGGTGACAGCATCAAGCGGAATATCAAGCTCTTCGGATATTATCTGTGCAACAAGAGGGCCGCAAAAGCCTCCCTGACATCTACCCATCCCCGGGCGAACACGCCTTTTAACACCATCAACGGTATCGCATGGCACGCTGCGGTGAAGTGCGGCTATAATCTCTCCCCTGCTGACTTCCTCACAACGGCAGACAATTTCGCCGTAATCATGATTTTCAGCGATGATCTCCCCTCTCTCCTCCATGCTGAGCTCGCTTGTTTTTACAATGGGCTTGCGAATCGGATCAAAGCTGTTATTCTTTCCGACTGCTCTTGTTTCTGCGACAAGCTGCGCCGCCATTGACGCAACGTCAACTGCTATTGCCGGTGCCGAGGTAAGACCCGGTGACTGTATTCCTGCCGCGTGAACGAGATTACGGGTTTTTTTGCCCTTTGTTACAACAAAATCCTCCTCGTAAGTTGCTGCACGAACTCCCGTGAAATATGTGATTATTTCGCTTTGTCTGACAAACGGACTCGTTTCAACATGACGTCTGAATGAATCGTCGATACTGTCTGCTGCGGTTTCGAAGTTTTCTTTTTCGTAGGTTTCAACAGCATCCGGTCCGATTAGAACATTGCTGTCTATTGTTCTGACAATGCCCCCGCCCTTTGTGTTTTTACTCTTTGTTTTTTGTGCACTGAGTGTCGAAACAATTTCGTTCAAATGGCGGGACACCTTTTTGTCAAGAATAGCATTGGTGCCTTTGCGCGGATGTATAGAAAAAAATCTATCTTCGGCAAGCACCGCGACATCCTCGCTGAACACACCCGCCGCATTGACTACAACCTTCGGATAAACCGTTCCGCGGTTTGTGCTCACGCTTTTTATCTCACCGTTTTTGACATTCATATCAATGGCTGCGGTGTCGAGGCTTATTTGCGCGCCGTTATCGACAGCATTTTCCGCATACGCAATAGTCAGTCCGTAGGGGCAAACGATTCCTGCCGTAGGAAAGAAAAGAGCAAAAAGAATTTCCTTGTCAAGCCCCTCTATTGTTGCATGAAGTCTTTCTGCTCCGATATATTTGCAGGGAATACCTTTTTGCACCCAGTAAGCGGGAGCAATGTGAGCTATTAAACGCATGCCTCGCTCTTTAAAACAAAGATATTGTCCGATTCGTTCAAATTTCACTCCAAGCTCGCTGCAAACTTTATCATACATCGCATTGCCTTTTGCATTGTATTTTTCTTTTACCTGACCCTTTTTCAGATCCAATCCCGGATGTATCATCCCGTCATTTCTCGAGCTTGCATGCATAGCCACATCATGCTCCTTATCGACGAGCAGTACACTTACGTCATAGCGCATAAGCTCTCGGGCGATGGCACAGCCAACCACACCTGCACCGATAACCATCACATCAGGTGTATTGCCCTCAAGCTTGCTGTCACTGATTAACGGCAGCTTCATCGGCGGAATCGGAGCGCCCGTAAACTCGATATCGTTTATTACACCAAGACGATTTCTGTGTTTTGCGGCAAGCTGACCTGCGCTGACTATCGAATTCCAGTCGCTTAAGCTTCCTGTCAGTACGACACATTCACCGTCAATATGTGCCGACACATTGCCATCGAATTTTTCATACAGTTTCCTGTTTAACCTGTTGATTTTTGACATACCTATCACCGCCGTTCTGTGTCGGTCGGCTGACCGACTTAATACAAGTAACATATCACATTTCGGTATAATAGTCAAATCCTATTGAGCTATCGACGCACGATTTGCAAAATAGCTTTCGGCATAAGCAAGAACTCGGAAAAAGCGATTTAATAGGGCACCGACAGCGATTGAAATGACACCGCCGTTGTGTTAAACTGCGGATATCTGATTCTTCGCAAAAACGATCAGGTGCTGTAATCTGTTTTTATTCTATGTGTGAAAAGAGGTACATTTATGACTGAAGAAGAAAAAATGCTGTCCGGATTGGAATATGATTGCGGGGATGCGCAATTGCTTGCATTATGGCATACCGCCAAGAACCTCACAAAACAATACAACAATTTGCCCTCTGATGATTTAGCCGAAAAAGAGCTTATTCTTCATAGGCTGCTGGGCGGTGCGGGAAATTGTCTGTGGATTACACCCCCATTTTATGCAGATTACGGGAAAAATATTTATTTTGGAAACAACTGTGAAGTCAATATGAACTGTACCTTTTTAGACGATAATATTATAAAAATCGGCGACAATGCTTTGATTGCACCCAATGTTCAAATATACACTGCTTATCATTCCGCAAATGTCGCAGAGCGCTTTGGCGAACCGAAAGTGGATGGCTCTTTTGCATTCTGCAAGACAAAAACAGCTCCTGTACATATAGGCAAAAATGTTTGGATCGGCGGTGGGGCTATCATTCTGCCGGGAGTGACCATCGGAGACAATGCAGTGATCGGCGCGGGAAGCGTTGTCACAAAGGATATTCCGTCAAACACTGTTGCTGTCGGAAATCCGTGTCGTGTTTTGCGTCAGAATATATAAATACACAGACCGATTGCCCAATCTGTGTATTTGTTAAATTAGCTCTTATTTTGTTTGACTTCTTGTTTTTGTTCTCCTATACTTGTTTGAAATAGACATGCTGTCGGAAAACGAGGGCTTTATATGGCCGCACCTCTTTATGGAAATATAAGGGAAAAAATTTTAAATGCCAGCGCCGAGCTCCTTTTTGAAAAAGCATTTTCGGATATTTCGCTGTCTGACATTGCAAAAAAAAGCTGCATAAGTAAGGGTACGCTGTATTACTATTATAATAGCAAGGACGATATACTTTTTGATGTCGCCAACATTTACCTCGATAAGCTTGCTCAAAGCCTTATTGAATGGACTGAAAACCGCGAAAAAGACACCTCTCTGCCAAGGCTGTTAAACTATACGCTTGAGCGCGGCATTTTTGATGAAAGCGGTGCTCTGAGGCTCTATCTTATCGGAGCAGCGGTGTCGGGCCATGAGGCAGTTCGAAAGAAGCTCACTGAAAAATATGAATATTTCAAAACTACGCTTAGCCAAAAGCTCAAAGAACGCGGAATCGGGGAGGATTCCGAATATACCGCATGGTTAATACTAATTGTATTGGACGGAATCCTTGTTCAGACCCAGCTGAAGAGCCCGGATTTTGATGCGCGAGAAATTATAAAAAGAACTGTTCGACTGCTCAGTAAACCGTAAGGCTATGATTTTTTTGATATTTCTTGCCGTGGCAAAACTGTCTGTAATTATAATCCGATCCTTTTCTATGACCGTTAATCGCAAATATGCCCTATAAATATCCTCCCCTGCAACGGTATTGTTCATTTGTCATTATTTGCTATGTGCTGATTTTAACAAAAAAGTGTTCGCTGTTTTTTTAAACAGCGAACACTTTTTTACGTTTATTCAGCAGGTATTGAAGTGTGAAAATCACTATTTTCTCTTTGCTTTTCTTCCTTGATTTTTGTCAATGATGATCATTATTATCACTCCGAATATAACAGCAATACTGCCATATATTGTCCACGCCCACGGAAATGACGAGGTATTGCCTTTCGTGATACCCTCAGCCAACGGTATCTCGTTCTCGGGTACGGTTAGCGTATTATCTGGATATTCATCAGTGATGTCTATATTGTCATTCGGATTAATCACCACATTTTCTTCCGCAAGATCGTTCGGGTTACCGCCTATCTGCTGGACGACATTTTGTGTATTATCCACTATGGTGTTGCCCGGAGTGGTGTTGGGGTTTCCTGCATCTGCATCTCCCTCATACCGATAAAAGAAATTGTAGGTTGTTCTGATATCCCCATAATTATAGCTTATCACCCGCGACTGTCCGCTCGACATAACATATGTTTTGCCATTATAGTCAAATTTCTCCGGCGCGGTGTGTACCAAAACATCATTTACCGGCACATTCACGGTTGTCGTATACATTTTGCCGTTTTTTATATTTTCAACATAATTTATAATTACTGAGGTCGGAACTAAATTAGAGCCGTTTGAGTTATAATTTATAACATATATACGCTTTGTATCGGGAAAGTTGTGTGTAATCTTTCGATTTTCACCGACAGCAAGTGTATACGTTACTTTTTTGCCCGAAGAATCGACAATATCGAATCGTGAATCAGCCACAAATGAAATACCCTGCAAGTACGGAACAGTTATTGTCTCCCGTTTTACCTCGGTATTGGTTGCTGCATCATTATAGATAAGCGTAATGTCATAGTCGGTTGTCGGCAGTGTTTTATCAAGTTCAAAGTACACATTATAGACCGTCTGTGCCGTGTTGTTGGAAAGATGCGTGATTTTGTTCGGCTGACCTGCGCTTAATACATAGCGCCTGGCAGAGACCGAGGTGAAATCTTTCGGAATTTGCACTGTAGTGGTGGTGACTGAATTCGGATTAACGATTACCGTCTCATTTTGTGTTGCAATTATTAGTCCTGTGTCTTTATCAATATATCTGATTGAAATTAAATATGCTTTGCCCGGAATTGCGCTGTCCTCAACATATTTAAATGTGTAGGTTTTTTCTCCGTCAACATAGTTGTGAATTCGCGTGCCCTGTGAAAAGCTCGGATCCAAACGGTAAACCGTCACCTTTCCGTTTACGTCCTTACTGCTGATGACCTGTGAGGGCACAACCTGAACCGTAGGATAGTTTTTCGTCCCATCGGGATTTTTGGTCACAGCGGGGACATTGATCACAGAGGGGGAGCCGATAAGCGCACCATTGGAGCTGCTGATGCAGTTCATGTATATTTTATATGTTCCCTCGACATATGGGCTGTATCCGAAAACCAGTATTCTGTTTGCAACCGTATGTGATGGGTTATATGAAAGCGCTTGAGCATTGCCGCTAACCGGCGTATAGGTATCGCCGTTATACTGAAAGCTTTTCGGAGGAACCTTGCTGAGTGAACCGCCCGGTGCGATTGCCTCCTGCTCGGTTGCTATCAAGTTCGTTGATGGGTCTGAATTACCGGAATCTCGGTATTCGTAATAAATCCAATACCGTCCAAGCGCCGCAAGGGACTTTGTGCCTCCGTTCGAATCTGTTACCCAAAGTGAAGCCGAGCGCATTCCGGGAGCGCTTAGTGCAATGGTTTTGGTCTCACCTCCGGCCAGCGTTATTGCCGCTGCGCCTGCACTGCCGATTGGCGAAAGCCCGCCCGCCGAATCAGACACAACCTCAAATATCGCACCATCCGGAGACTGCGACAGGTTGAGCAAAACCGCTTCTGCAGAATTGTTTGCTACTGTAAACCACTGATAATTCAGTGCATGATCGGTGGCATTTTGAGTAGCTCGCCCGGTAGGTACCGAGGTAAGTGAAATGTCATCCACTGTTGCCGCCGATGTGCTTAGTGCCATTGTGCCCACAAGCAAGCTGAGCACCGCTGTCACAAGGAGATATCTCAGTATTTTTTTCATACTTCATTACCTTTCGATTAGACTTTACAGCCCTCCGCCTGCTGAACGGTTAAGGCTGTTTCGCGCCTGTTGCTTTATACTTCACTGTTTTTGCAGGGCGGCTTTTTTAAGAGCCGCCCGTATTCAATAATTGCTACTCCGCTTCGCCGCGAAGTTTTTTCCTGTTGAGCAGATACCAGAACACAAACATTGCGGCTAATGACATAGAGGCTATCCCGACCCAGCGCACAACATCGTATGAGTCTCCTGTCTGCACTGTGTATACACCCACATCCCATGTTAAATCCACAGTATTTTTGTTCAGATATACCGTCCTTGTCTTGAAGAAGGTCACACCGGTCGTCTGTGCCGCATTGGTGTGGTTGATAACCTGTGTGCCAATCAGGGTTTGATTTGGGTTAACATTTCCGACCGTCAAACCGTTGCGTCCGACAAGCATAATGTTTTGTATTGCAAACATTGAACCGAAGGATGCTGCCGTTGCGCTGGCTGTCTGGAATATTGCATCTGAATCTATCTCGTTTGAATGCGCGCCGCTTCCGCGCTCAAGCCTTGTTATTGAATAAATATTCGGCAGACCTACCGCTACTCGGTAATAGCCCTCAGACAGATTTTCAAAGAGATATCTCCCCTCGTCGTTTGTATACATTCTGCCGACCTCGGTCCATGCGTTCGGGTTTTCAATATCTCCTGTTCCATTCTTTTCAAGAATGCACAGTATCCCCTTAAGAACGGCTTCTCCATTATCCTGCAAGCCATTGCGATTTGCGTCGTACCAGATATAGTCACCGAGCGCGGACTTGACATCAATAAGTCCCATGTCCCATGTCAAATCAGACTGCCCGTATCCCAGACGGATAATGTCGGTCGGATGTCCCAGCCCATCGATGAACAGTGTCTGAGCATCTGAGTCGGTCGTGTCATTTCCACCGAGATCAAGCTCGGTATTTTCATATTGTTTCGGCGGCATAAATACCACACGGTACTCGCAATTGGCATCAACGCCTCCGCGCAAGCCCGAGAAGAGATAGTATCCGCCCTTGTCTGTCACTGCGCGCTGTTCAAACTGCCACTGCGCCGAATTGCCCGCACTGTATGAGAAGCTTCGGCTTTGAAGCACAACATCCACGCCCGCTACACCCTTTTCATTCGGGTCCTGAACTCCGTCCTTGTTTTCATCAAACCACACATAGTCGCCGATAGCTCCATACTTTCGAGCTCCTGCATCCCATGTGGTATCAACGGTGTCCGCGGCCAGATTAATCGGAGCGCTGTAGCCGATATTAAAGTCAGCCGAGAGATTAGCCTCACAGTTTGAATCAAGAGTCTCGTCATTCACACCATTCTTGATTGCCCTGCGGGGATTTACTGCGCTGTAGCCATCGGGGAAGTCGTATTTAACATAGTATGTTCCCTCAAGCAGATTGTCAAAGTAGTATTTTCCCGTAGCGCCATCAACTGTCTGACTTGCCAGCACCTTTGTCTCGTCAATAGCCCCGTTGAGCGAGCCGTAAAGCGTTACAACAGTGCCTCCGAGAGGATACATCAAATCTTGATAGTCATTGTAATTCCTGTCATCGAAGATAAATCCTCCGATTGCGCTGTAGACGATAAGTCCGGCGTCCACGTCACGATTGTTATCTCCCGCGTTCAGCTTGACCCTGTCGCTTGTGCGCACGCGGTCGTCAGCATCCTTTGTGAATCGCGCATCGCTGTCAAGCTGAGCTTGTGTCGCATCGGGGTTGACAATCGGCGATGTGAATGCATATTTGTAGGTATATCCTGTCGTTTTGACAAGTGAGCTTATATCAAATTCAACCTCGTAGGTGCCGGGAACAAGATTGTCAAACAGATAATATCCGTTGGAATCGGTTCTGGTTGTACCTGTGAGACTGCTTTGAGTGTTATCCACCCGATACAGACGCACAACTGTATCTTGAACACCTGTTCCGGACTCATCCTGAATGCCATTGCGGTTGATGTCACGCCACACGTAATCTCCGAGCGAGCAGGGAGCAACAAAACCTGCATCTATGGTTATGTCTGTTTTGCCTACAAGGACTCCCGGTGTATTCTCCGAAATGTCAAGTGTGATATTGCTGACACGCCTTGTCGCATCAATATCGGAATCCCGTGCATCGTCTCCCACATTCATCAGAGTCGGCGCATATTTAACCGTTACATTGCCATTCGAATCCGTTTTCACCGGCTGGTCAAACACCACGTCATATGTCGTATATGTGTCACCGACATAATTTTCCGGGTCGGTTTTATTCGGCGACACCGCAGACGATTTCGGATAGTTGCATGGGAGATTTTCAAATTTGTACAGACCGTTTGCATCGGTCGTCGTCGTGTAGACTGCGCGGTTGGTGCTTCCGTCAGCATAAGTATCGGTTCGGTTAAGCGTCACACCAAGATCTGTAATCGCAGTATCACCCGCCGACTGGACTCCGTTGTTGTCATTGTCGAAGAAAGCATAATCGCCGATTGTTCCGACAGGAAGTCCCATGTAGCTGATAACCTGAACATTTTCAACAATCCACGGCTTAGAGCTGCCTGTTTCAAGTACTGAAGCGGCTGCTGAGTTCGCAACTTTTTTATTGTAAAACTCTGCTATTTTGTCCGCTGTGAATCCCGGCATCTTGAGAGATGCCACCACAGAATAACTCTCGCCGCTCTGCATCAGTGCATTGTCGGGATATACAACCTCAATCCCTATTGCAGTTACATCGGCATATGTCTTACCGCTTGATGTCATCTCCGCCTCAGTCAGCCAGCCCTGCCATGTATCAGCGGTTTTTCCGTCGTTATAGTAGAGCATCGGAAGCTCCTGCTTCACTCCGCCGGCCCCCGGGTATGCTGCGGTTCTTGATGCCTTGTCCCAAACCGTGCCAAGCTTGTAATATACGGCTGCCGTTGCCCCGGCTACTGGAACGCTTGCAGTGACAGGCCCCGTGAGCAGCGGTCTTTGCTTGATTTCGGTTGAGCGGTCAAAGGTATTTCCCGTACCGGTCGAGCGAAGCACTAAGGTATCTCCGTATACCGGGAAAATATCAATCATGCGAATATTCTTGACAGGATTTGTCAAGCTGTTTGCGAGCGTCAGTTTGTAATCCATTGTCCCATCAGGATGCACATATACAAGCTGACCCGCATTTTTGAAGTTTGAGTCAAGTGCATTCTTCTGTTGTTTTACAACGGAAACCATATCCGAATGCACTATATGAGCTGTAGAGTCAACGCGGATATACTCATTTTTTATCGCGCTGCCCAAAAGCTGACCGACAGACAAATCAATCTGACTGACAATTACCGGCATGTTGTTTGTGCCATGGTTAATAAAGCTCGTGCCGAGTGGATTTGCAGCAGTTGCCGGAAGCTTGAAGCCGCTCGTAAGGAAAGCCGGACTCGCTACCTCCAACACCGATTTAGGAGTCGCAGCATCTATGAGCGCATCATATTTAATTGTGATTTTTTTATTTTGCTCAAGAGTCATGCCATCAAAGGCAAAAATCAAACGCTGCGTTTGAACCCCTTTTACAATAAGAGACTGTACCGTGGCGGGGGATTGAGCATTGTTGATTGACCCGAGCGGCTGTCCGTCCGGACCGGTCACCTTTATGCTGTTTACATCAAGCGAGGTGTACGCGGGCACATCAATTGCAATTATCGGATTTTTAAATTCATTTGGACTTGTGTTTTGAGCCGTTACCGTAAATGACAGTGTTTCGGACGGAGAGTGCGCCTGCGTGCTGCCTCCCGAAACAACATTTGTCAGCTTGACAATCGGCATTGAATCCTTCAACTGAGGAACCGCAAAATTCGCGGACGCTTTTGCATCTTTTTTGACCGACACTGTTTCGCCCTTATTGTCTTTATTGATATACTCAAAGTGCAGATTTGCAGTGTTCTCGATTGACACAATTTCCTTTGCCAAAGGACTTGCAGCGCGCTTCATAAATTCAACTTCGACTTCGACTTTGTCAGCCGTAAATTTTTTGCCCGTGCCGAAGTAATCTACTTTTATGCCTGTGATTTTAGAGTTGGCATCCGGAATCGGCAGTGTTATATCCGCACCTTCCGCACCCAAACGCTGAACCGAGTCAATAAGGGTTGTATCCGCAGACCAGGTTGGATTACCCGAGGAATCTGTCGCGCCGTTAATCTGATAAGATACGCGCGCTTTTATTTCGGCTGTGACGTCATCAATGTTGTACGCCTTGTTGACCGTCACCTTGCGCATGCTGTAATCGTCCTTTGTCGCAGGTATAACCATACCGCCGGCATCCTTAAGGACTATCTTTGTATCACTTATCGTGAAGCTCTCCATCGGAATTGTGTTCTTACCTGTGGTGAAGTTGCTTATTTCAAACACAACTGTCGAATTTGACTGCATCAGACTTTGCGCAAGTGCGTTTGGCGAAACGGTTTTGTGTATAGATACCGGCATACCAATCGGCTCGGCTGATTTAACATTTAAAAACTCAACATAATTCTGTCGCTTTGCCATATCAGCATTTGAAATGTCGGGGCTGTGGATGGCCTTAATTACCAGAGTCTTGACGGTTGGCGCATAACGGCTGTCCAGCATATAGCCGTCGGGGGCCTTAATTTCCTTAACCCAGTATTGACCGGGCTGTAAAAGCGGTGTGACTGCATATCCCTGCGCATTTGTCACTATTGTCTTGCCTACCGGGACAGTGCAGTTTGCATCGGAAAACAGTAGGAATTCAGCACCTGACAAGCCGGTTTTCGACTTGTTGTTTTCAGCGTATTTGAAGATATAGCCTATTCCCATATCAGGCACATTTTCGATTGTTTGCTCATAGACGTCAACCGAACCCTTTTTGGCGACGTTGACGCTGTACAGCGTGGTATCGAGTTTAAAGCCCTTTACTGTTGCCGATTCCTGAATCGTATAGACGCCGGCGTCGAGGTTGAAAAAGGTTACCTGACCGTTCTTGTCTGTTTTTTCGGTACCGACAAGCGTCAGCTCATTCAGTGTTATCGAGCCGTCAACCTTGCCCTTGTAGAGCTTAAATTCCACTCCCTCGATCGGGGATTTTTTACCCTCACTGCTTACTTTGTTAATGCGAATCGCACCCTGAGCGCAGTTGTCCACTGAAATTTCCTCAGTCTCACCTGACTTGACCTCGAAAAATCTCGGCGTCGGATCAACTGTGAATCCCGCAGGAGCTTTTGTCTCAACGATTGCGTAGTTGCCTGATGGTACATAGCCCGAAATGTATATACCGTCGGTATATACGCCGTTTATCGTCACTCCGCTTACTGTAAAGTCCTTTTTCTGGTATTCAGTATCGTTTGAGAACAGGGAATAGTTCGCAAGATTGCCTGCGTCTCCCGTTCCATTATAGGAGTAAAGATCAAACACCGCACCGCTTATAGTTCTTGTGGTGCCGGCTGCAAATTTCGAAACCTTGAATCTGCCCCATTTGGCATCGTTTTTAATTGCGGTCAGATTATTTGAATCAACATCGGTATATACGGTGTTGGTTTTTCCTTTTTCTATGGTCACCGGGTATTTTTTTGCGGCTCCGTTTTCTTTTTCTGTCTCAAAGCCCGCAGGCGCTGATGTTTCGACGAAATAGTAATCCCCCGCCTCAAGCCAATCGCTGACGGCAAACCCGTCGGCCTGTGAGGTAAATGGCTTTCCGACAGCCTTATTGTCTGCCGCGTTATACATGCGGAAGGTTGCTCCCTCGAGATCTATAATTTCATTTGAGCTCCAAACGGTAACCTTTTTAATTCGTACGTTACCCATTGGCTCATTGGGGAATTCGACCTTTTGGGTGGAGCCGTCGGTCTTTGTTCTGAAGCTGACGGAATTCTTTGATAGAATGTAATTGTCGGGCGCAGAGATTTCGACAATTTTGTATTCCGTGTCCGGCAGAAGATTGCTGAACAGAACTTTGCCGAGATTAGCGCCTGAGGACTGTTTTGTTGTTCCCGTGGCTACCTTTGTTTCTTTTGCGCCCTCAACAAGATACAGCTCAAATGTAAATTCCCCGCTCGTAACAGGCAGATGAGCTCCGTCAGGCTTGCCGTCAATTGTCGAGTATTTAACGACTTCTGCTTTCTGCATCTTTTTGTTGGTAATTGATCCCGCGCCCGTAAAATCGGTATTTGTCTTGTCGGCAATAACCGTTACCGGGCCGTAAATCTCACGGGTTTTCATATAATTGTTAGGAACTGTTGTCTCCTTGAGCCAATACTGCCCCGGAGCAAGCAGCTCGGACAGTCCCTTGCCCTTTGCATCGGTTGTAAACACTGTCGCTGATGCACCCGCACATTCGGCATTGTCAAAGACGGCAAAGGTTGCGCCTTGAAGCTTGATAGAGACCGAATTCGCGTCCACCTTTTCGACTGCGATTTTGCCGTATTTTGCCGTGTTGTCTATTGCCTCATCGCCAATGAGTGATGTCGTGCTCCCTGCGAGAATTGTGATTTCCTTTGGCAGCGCATTGGAATTTTCAAAGGCGGCATTATTCCCGACATTCGTCTCGACAAGATAATAGGTTCCGGCGTCAAGACTGTTGTTCCAGCTTGCTCTGCCGTTGCTATTCGTCACTTTTTCACTGTTTGCCACAGGCCTTTGCATAGCCTTATCATAATAGAGCTTAAACGACACTCCCGAAAGTGGGGTTCTTGTGACGCCCTCAAACAGACCGTACTTTTGCAACTCAAGAGAACCTTTTTTAAAGTTGCGCACAACGCCTGAGCCGGCTTCATCCTCAACCACGGTGGTTTCCCCGGCCTTAATCGTGAAGTTTATGTATCCCGACCGCAGAGTATATTCAGATTTCACCCACGTTTCCCTAATGCGATATTCACCCTCGGGGAGCGGCGCGGAAATGTAAGTCGGATTTGCTGCATTTGTGGTAAATGAGTTTTTCCCCTTTGACGGACCTGAGGTGAACGCATAGGACGTCCATGTTCCGTTCTGTTTGTTTTCGATTGCAAAAGCTGCATTTAAACTGATATTCGTAGCGTTTCCGTATTTGTCGCCCTCCACCTTTTTAAGCGTGAATTCGCCGTATGTTCCCGTGCTGTTTTTAATAGCCTCTGACTTGGTGAAATAGCTGCTGTTTGTACCCGGCTCCACCTTGACAAGGTAATATGCATCCGGGTCGACGACAAATCCGTCCGGTGCCTTTGATTCATGGATGAGATAATAGCCCGGGACAAGGTTTTTAAAGGACAGCGCCCCATTAGTTCCCGAAGTCACAAGACCGGTCATTTTACTGCCGCTTCCGTTCGTCACAACCGTGCCGATCGAAAGACCTGAATTTGCCTTATTCCAGAGCTTGTTAAGCTCATTTTTTACATCATTGTCATTTTTCCCGCTGTTGAGCACCGCATGATACAGCTCAAATTCGGCGCCTGCAAGCGGTCTTTGCGCCCCGCTCATGTAATAGGACTTGTAAATTTCAATCGTTCCGAAGCGGTAATTGGTGATGACGGGCATTGCAAATGCTCCGTTTTGTGCAGTTATTGTGCGCACATTTACATCTCGCACATGACCGGCGGGAGCAATCAGCTCAACTATATAGTAGGTGCGCGCTGTGTTCAGGTCGACAAACTTAAACGAGCCGTCTCCGCCTGTCTTAGCACACTGAACAATGTCCCATGCATTTTTCAGCGTGAGACCATCGTATTTTTTGCCGATAAGACCATTGAGCTGGTTAACTGTAAACTCGGTTGTCGCCGCCTTTATTGCCGCAGCTTCATCCGTAAACAATCCGATATACGCGTTTGGAACAGCCTTGCCGGCATCGTTTACTTTTTTCCCCGAACCGGTTACCGTCGGGTAGTTCTCAACTGCCGCATCGGTTACGGACGAAGCGATAACCTCGACCACACCCGACCAGCGGTTAAAGTATGCATATCCGAACGGAGCCGCAATCTCCTCAAGATAATACTGTCCGACCGGAAGGGAATCCGTAACGGCATAGCCTTTTGCATCGCTTGTCACTGTTGCCGCCAATATCAGATTAACTGTTTTCTTGGTGCCGCCCGTATCTATTTCTTTAGGTGCACCATTTACATCGTCAACCCGCCAAATGTTGAATTTAACACCCGAGAGCGGATTTGCCGGATTGGCGTTATCTGTTTTAAGAATTCTGATTTTCCCGCCGTCGTGTATATTCACAAATGGATCGGCAGGCGAAAAAACTTTTTCTGTCGCCGTTACCTTTACAGTAACGGTTTTTACAGCCGCATCGGCGGTAAAGCCGGTCGGCGCTTTTGTTTCCTTTATTGTGTATGTACCGTCGGCGAGCCAAGTCGAGGTTGCCGTGCCGTCCGCTCCCGTTATTAGCGTGGCCACAACCTTTCCGTCCTTGTCATACACCTCAAATTCGGCACCTGCAAGAGGAAGAACAATGTCGTCCTTACCATTGACGCCATACCACAGTGCATTCTTTTGAATTTTAATTTTTCCCATAGGCTGATTTCCGATAGCATCTGCACCTGTCAGCCTTGTGGTTTTTCCGTCTTCTATTTTAATGTTGATTATATCGGATATCTTTGCAAATCCATCCGGTGCTGTTGTTTCGACAAGTGTATAGTCACCGCTTGCAAGCAGCTCCCACAATGCTTTGCCGTCTGCCCCCGTTGTTTTTGCCGCAACTGCCGCGCCCAACGCCCCACCTGCCGCATTTTTATAAAGGGTGAATGTGACTCCGCTCATTTTTTCGTCGGTTATTGCGTTCAGCTTTTCAATCTCAAGGTTACCGCTGTTTGCCTTATCGGCAAAGCGATAGTTAAATTGGAATACGGCTGTATTTCCGCCTGCGGGTATTGAGATGAATTTGGGCGTTATCTCAAGGGCATAGCCTGTCGGCGCTGTTTTTTCGACAATCCAATAGCCTCCCGGAGCAAGCCCCTTGAGTGAGGTTTTGCCGCCCTTGGTCGGCGCTGTTGTTCTGACCGTATTCGCCGATTCGGCCGCCGCCTTATCCGAGTCGAACTGCGCCTGCCACAACGTGGTCATTGAGCGCACCGACGAGGGATATATAAGGAAATCCGCGCCGTCAAGGGCTTTTTCCACTTCGTCGAAGACACCTGTCTTTTCTATAACAAGCTCTATTTCATGATCATTTCCGAATGTGGGCAATTGCCCGCTCTGCTGATTATTGTCGGACGGAGCCGTGAATTGCTGCACAGCTGAACTGAGCACATACCCATCGGGCTGTACCTTTTCCCTGTACCAATACTGTTTATTCGGTACAAGACCGCCAAAGGTGACCTTTCCTGTTGAGTCTGCCTTTTCGGTACCGATAACTTTTCCGCCGTTTGCGGGGTCACCGTCATATAATTCAAAGGTCGCTTTGCCGTCGATTATCGCCTTTTTCGATGTGGAATCTATTTTGGTGAATGAATATGAGACATATGGCTCATTTTGTACCAGAAGGCCCAGCGTTTCGCCGCCCTTTACCGAAATTCCGTTGCCGGAGGTTATAGCAATATTTTTGTTGTTTTCAATTTTGATTCCCTTGAGCATCCCTATCGGGACATACCCGTCGGGCGTGTTGGTTTCCTCGATGAAATAGTTGCCCGGTTTAATCGGATTTGAAAGCGCAACTCCGTTTTTATCTGTTGTCAGCACACCCTTGAGCTCCGCTTTATCCTCTGAACTCCAGATTTTAAAGGTAACTCCCTCGATCAGCCTGCCGTTTGACTTATCTGTTTTTGTCAGTTGGATACGAACAAATTCATCACTTGAGCTGTTGTCAACCCTGATAACCGAGTGACCGTCATACACATAAACATTGTCCGCAGCCTTTCCGTTAGCGCTATCTCCGCTTTGCACTTCAACCTTGCGGGCAGTTTTGTCAAGCGTATATCCGACCGGAGCCTTTGTCTCGACTATCCAGTATGTTCCGGACGGGAGCTGCACAGAAGCCGCACCGTCATAGCTGGGTTTACCCGTGGCGTCTATTACGGTTGTAATCGTCTTGCCGGTGGAAACTCCGATTGAGCCGTTATTGTCATTGAATATTTCAAATTCCGCACCTGCCAGACCTATTTCCGCCTTTTGAATTTTGCCGTCCGGACTTTTCCAATCTCCGTATTTATATACGGACAGCCATCCGAGCTTTTCGTTTTTGAGCGCTATCTCCACGCTCTTCATCGCCGATACCTCAAAGGTCAACGGCGAAGTCAGAAGCTTATATCCGTCCGGCGCTTTTGTCTCTTTCACAAAATAACGCCCGGGCTTAACCGGTCCTGATTCGTAGGTGCCCAGCAATATATTTTCCGCTGCTTTTTCATCTGTCGCATCAAGCAGGCTGTTGTTGTTTGTGTCGAAATAAATATCGGCATTTGCGCCTTGCAGCGGCTGATCCGCCATATCGGTTTTCTTAATGGTGAATCGCCCCTTGTCCGAGCGGTTCATCAGAATGTCGGACGAGCCGAAAACATTGGATACACCAACGACCGTGTCGCTCTTAGCCTCAACAGCGACATCGGCAAGCGCGGTGTATTCTGCTTTTTGATCATCTGTTAACAAGACCTCGCGGATGATGTATTTGCCCGGCTTTACACCGTCAAATCTGACATAACCGTCAATTCCGTTTATACCGCTGACACAGACTTTTGTCGGTTTGTCTGAGATTTTACCGTCCGCGTCAATGCTGTAGAGCTGAAATTCAATTCCGTTAAGCGCAAGCTGAGCCCCCATTGAATTTGTGCCTTTTTTTACAAACTCGATGATTCCGACTCCATCGGAATCCGCTCTGTTGATTATATCTATTGATCCGCCCTTGGCTGTTTTAACAATCTTTCCGTCATTGTAGTTAACCGTACCGTCGGCGAGTATGGTGATTTTAATCGGATTTGCACTGCCGCCGACACCGACCGGCGACTCAATATGGAAGCCCGCGCAGGGATTCTCGCTGAGAAAATAATCTCCGCGGCGAAGATGCTCGAATTTGACCGTACCGTCCTTGCTGTCCTTGTCGATAACAAGGGTGGGCACATCTGAGGAGGTGTCATTTAAACGGTCATACATCTGTGCGGGAATTGTACATTTTTCATCTGTATAGAGCATAAACGAGGCCGCGCCGTATCCATTCTCAACCGCATTTCCGTCAAGGATGAACTGTTTGTTTCCTACTTGAATAATTTTTTTAACAGTAATACTGAAATCATCATTGATGTTTTCACGAAGCGACAGCTCCGCCGAAGCCGAATCGGAAACAGTTTGATCCGCATTATCACCTACAAGTGAGTAAGTCAGCTTTGCATCATTTGTAAAAGTAAAAACCTTAAGCGGCTCATTTATCTGAGAGACATAGCTCGTCGTCGGAAATTTAATCGTTAAATAAAATTTTGTATTGCATGAGTCGCCTGCCGAAACATATGAGAGTTTTGCTGCATCGGCGGCAGTAAATGTCGAGTACAGCTTGTCGGAAAACGCAATTGAGCTTGCATCTCCATAGGCATCGTTCGTAACTGTGTATTGAGATGCATCCAACGGTTTTTTTGTTCCGTCCGGAAGATACATGCCAATCTCAACAAGCTCGGCTCCGGATTTGGCAATTACGGAATTCGCTCCGATTTGGGGCAAAATATCGCTGATCTCAAATTTATCAAATTCAAGTCTGCCGAAGCTGTCCGGTGCGCGGTAAAAATCGCCTGTCGGATTTTTAGCCGCCGCTGCGGGGTCAACGCCATCTTTCAGCAGATTTACCGCTATGTCATACGAAACTTCAAAATGCGATTTATCATTCGAAAACTCACTGCTCTTTACGTTCTTGAAAATGCCCCAGTTAGAGCTTGCGGCAACCTTTACGGATGCCTCCCCTTTCACTGATGCGAATTCCTCGGGTATTCCCGTTGCACGCGGTATAAGTGAGCCCTCAATAGTAGCCTCGAATTTTGGCGCGGGTTCGCCGTCCTTTGTCGGAGGGGTAGTCATGTTTTGGAATTTTGCCTGAAAACTCAGGGTTGCGGCACTGCCTGCCGCAAGCTCGTCCGCAAAGCGATACACAACATAAGTCTTTCCGCCTACTGTTTCGAGGCTGACCATCTTGTTGCCGTTTGCATCATCTGCAATATGGTTGTTGGCGCGGATTCCATCAGGCGCGACTTCAACATTATTCGGAAGCTCAATGCGCATTGTCGGTGCGAGATATTTATCATCTGAGCTTACGGCATTCATCGCATAGCGAATATATACATAAAAGGGCTCACCGCTCTGCACTTCCGGCAAAACCGGCGCACTGTCGGTATATCCGCTCTTTATGCTCATCTCCAAGTTGATATTGGCTTCAACCGCCGCATTGACAATCGACGTGGGCACAAGCCCGAGACAGATTACCGTGACAAGCAAAACAGATATTAGCTTATCTAAAAATCTCCTGGCGTTTTTCATAAATTTTTACCTCCGTCAGTTCATAAGCAATGCATTATGACAACTATCTACTTTTAATTATATACCCTATAATGTCAACTCAATCACATGAACATGCTGCTGTGAGGAAAAAAATAAAAAATGATTTATTGCATTTTTTAAATAAAATCAAATAATTTTGATTTGCTTGTCGATTGAGGGATTGTGATGTATAATTTTATATATCACACATATGAAATCATGCTTTTGTTTATTTGTGTTTATAGGGGGGCGGTGAATGAAATGAAACAAACCACGGCTGATGAAAAGCTTTGCATAAAACTGCTCGGGTCTTTTTCGGTTGTATCAAACGGTGTGGAGATTTCGTCCGGTTCGTCCCGTTCTGCTATGATGTGGAGGCTTTTCAAGTATATCCTTATCAATCGGGAATTCCATGTTTCTACGGACAAGCTCATAGACCTGCTTTGGGGAGATTCCGAATGTGACAATCCGCTTCATGCGCTTTATTCACTCATGTATCGTCTGCGCAGGGTTTTAAACACCGGCTTCTCAAAGCCCCATGAGTTCATAGTTTTTCACAGCAATTGCTACGTGTGGAATGCCGATTCTCCATACTCTATAGATGTAGATGATTTTGAGAGGCTTTATCAAAATGCACAGGGCAGCACGAATTCCGATGAAGCAATAGCGATGTACCGGTCTGCAGTTGAGCTTTATCGCGGCGAGCTGTTTTTGAATTCTGACAGCGACAGCTGGGCAATTGCTCCCACTGCGCACTACAGCCGGGTTTTCTGCACATGCGTCTGTCGGCTTTGCAGCCTTCTTTCGGAGAGACAATCCTATACGGAAATTTTAAGCATATGTGAAAAGGCAGTACATGTGGATCGATTTGAAGAATCTTTTCACTACTATTACCTGCTTGCGCTTATAAAGCTCGGGAGTCTTACGCAAGCTCAGCAATACTTTGACCGATATGTCCGAACCTTGTCCTGTGAATCCGAGTGCACTCCGACGTCTCGCATATTGGCTTTAGCAGACAGTTTGCGCACACATCGCGATCACATGGAAATCGACATTGATGAAACAGCCAGGCTTCTCTCAAATGACTGCGATGACCTCTCTCCGCTTTTCTGTGATCTCAACTCATTTCAGAAAATTTTCACTTTAGAAATGCGGGCGTCAAGGCGCAGCGAAACACCGCTTTCTTTTGTTTGCGTGGATATTTTGGATATTGGCGGCAATCCCGTTGAAAGCGAATTGCTTGAGTTGACTTTTTCTCTGTTGAAATCGCCGACATGCTTTGGACTTCGTCATGCTGACGTACTTTCCCGATACTCCAAATCTCAGTTTTATGTTTTGCTGCCTGGAGCTTCGTATGAAAACGCCGAAAAAGCAATGGAAAGATTCTTAGCTCATTTTTCCGAGCTGAATAAAGATTTAAACATATCATTTAAATATAAAATAAAGGCAATTTCAAAATGAGCTATCCAAGGGACTTTCGGGCAAGAACCTGCGCGCACAGTAGATGCATTGTTTCGGTTATCTGCACAGCCTTTTTTTTGTGCTGCGCACTTCTATGTGCTTGCGGCAAGCAGACCGCGAACACGCAGATGACCGCGGAAGAGCAAGCGGCCTATCTTGATTCACGTCTCGATTCTGTCGAGATGCCCGCAGTCGGGGACAATCCGATTTTGAAAGCCGAAGATATCTCGGTCGAATGCACAAATTCCGCTGACGGATATCTGACTGTTCTCTGCCCTGAGATTGAAGAGCATAAGTTTAAGCTGCAAATTCAAAAAGAGGATAAAATCTACTACTATGATTTAAAGCAAAGCGAGGAGCCGCTTGTTTTTCCTCTTCAGATGGGCAGCGGAAAGTATCAAATAAAGATCCTCTCACATGTGGAAAATGACCGATATGCCATCGTGTCGGGAGCTGAGATTGATGTGAGTTTAACAGATGAGTTTAAGCCATTCATTTTTCCGAACGAATATGTCAATTACACCCGGCGTTCCGAGGCGGTAAAAAAAGCACTGCTGCTCAGCAAGGATTCACAAAATGATTTTGATACGGTAAATGCGATTTTCGACTTTATCGTTAAGAATATATCCTATGACACCGATAAAGCGCAAAAGGTCACAGATGGGATGCTCGGCGGATATTTGCCGGATATAGACGAGACACTGAGCACACAAAAAGGTATCTGCTTTGATTACGCTTCTCTTTTTTCCTCAATGCTCCGCTCAAACGGCATACCTGCAAAGCTTGTTACCGGATACGCGGAACCCGGACATGTTTATCATGCATGGACAATGATATATATCACCGACATCGGGTGGATTGGCAAGGAAATTCGGTTTGACGGAAAGAGCTGGACGCTTGTCGATGCAACCTTTGCGGCTTCCGAAAGCGATAGCGGTATAAAATATTTTCCGGTCAATGAATATTGAACCGAAAGGACTATATTATGGCGATAAATGAAACACGCAAAAACAAACTCCTGTCCGACGATCTCCTTTCCGCATTTTGCCGTGACACCGCAATGCTTCTTGATGCTAATATTCCTCTGTATCTCGGCTATGCAGACATCTATGATAATCTCAAGGCGGAGACGCCATTTAAGTGCGCAATGGACATTATAACCGGGGACATAGAAAAAAACGGCAGGCTTTCGGACGCTTTGATAAAGAGCGGCTGTTTTCCCAAGCACCTCTGCGACATGGCGGCAATCGGTGAGCAAACGGGTCGGCTTGAGGATATGATGCGCGAGCTTTCTGTTTATTACGATCGGATGGCAAGCTTTAAAAAGCGAATAAGCAGCGCCGTGCTTTATCCTGTCATTCTTATCTGCATGATGACGGTCGTCATTGCCGTGCTCATATATTCGGTTCTGCCGGTGTTTGCCGATGTTTTGTCCCAATTCAACCGCACCGCCGCGCTCAACACGGGGTCGGTAATGCGAATCAGCATCATCGTTTGCACAGCTATTCTCGCTGTGCTGATCGCGCTGCTGCTATTTTCTGCAATCGGCTTTGTACTCAGCAAAAACGAGCGGGGCTCGCATGTGCTCAATCGTTTTTTCGAAAAATGGTATTTTACTAAACAGCTCTCGTATGATATTGCCGCAAGCCATTTTGTTTCCGGATTATGCGCAATGCTGAAAAGCGGATTCTCAGTGGAGGATGCATTGAAATCACTGTTACCCTCGGTTCAGAACGCGTTGCTGTATACGAGACTCGCCTCTGCGTGCTCACGTTTGAAAAACGGAGAATCACAGGACAGGGCACTGATAGATTCGGGTATTTTCGGCGATATGGACAACCACCTTATAACCGTGTCAGGACGCACAGGCACCCTTGACAGCGCGAGCGAGCAGCTCTCTGTCCGATACGACGAAAAGGTGTCGGACTCAATAGACAGCCTCATCGCGGTTATCGAACCGTCTCTTATTGCCTGCCTGACCGTGGTTATCGGAGCCGTCATGCTTTCGGTCATGCTTCCGCTCATTCGCATTATGTCATCAATAGGGTAATTAAAATGTCAGAAAATAAATCGTATGGTACGATCGGATTGATTTCCACACTGTTTCTGTTTGCTGTTGTAATTATTGTGTGTTTTTATGGCTTTTCGGCAGCGAGTCACACCGTTGACAGCGAGGCAATTGCATCAACCGAACAAACACTCAGACGGGCCGTCATCGAGTGCTATGCCCTTGAGGGAATATATCCGCCGAGTCTTGAATACATTGAAAAGCACTATGGCGTTCAAATTGACAGAGATCAGTATTTTGTATCCTATGTTTCTTACGGACAAAACATCATGCCCGACATTGTGGTGGAAACGGCAAATCCGAAATAGGTATCGTGATTGTTTTTTCAATAAGCTGAAATAGGGGGGTGCTCGCTTTGAACAAAAAAAGCAAAAGCTATTCATTTGATATGATTTTTGCAGCCATGCTCTTTTGCTTTTTCACCGTTATCTCTCTTCTTCTTGTCGGAGTGGGAAGCAGTGTTTATCGCAACACCCAAGCTGCATTTGAAGAGGACTATGTTCTGAGAACCGCTCTTTCTTATGTATCGGGGAAAATCAGATACAATTCCGTTTCGTCCTGCAGCACCGATATTATCGGAGGAACTGAGGTTTTGATCTTTTCCGAAACAGTTGACAATAGGGATTATGAGACTCTCATATATTATTTCGACGGCGCATTGTGCGAACAATACATCCTTGCGGAAAATAATGTCTCTCTTTCAAACGGCACAAAAATAGTTGAGCCGGACTCGTTTACCTTTGAATTGAGCAAGGAGGGGGTACTGCACCTTAATGTTACAGCCTCCGATAAACACCGTGAGCTTAATCTGTGTGTAAACCGTTTTTCGGAGGTGACACCATGAGGGCGGGGTCAAGGTCAAAGGCGGGCATTTTCCTTCTCGAATTCATTATTGTTCTGCTTGTTTTTTCTCTGTCAAGCATTGTGACTGTCCGGTTGTTTTCCACTTCCCACAGGATTCAGCAGCAGGTTGAAAATACAGATAAGGCTGTTATATATTCTCAAAATATAAGTGAGCTGCTAAAGGCCTGCGATGGAAGCAACGATGCATTAGCTGATATAATCGGTGAAAACGGCACTGTTTATCTTGATAAAAACTGGAATGAAACCATACGCGAGGCGGCGGTGTTTATCGCGCGTACCGATATGCTCAAAGAGGAATCGACATCGGGCAGATATCTCAGCGGAGCAATTGAAGTGTCATACATGGATGAGGTTCTCTATTCCTTGCCATTCGGGATCTTCTACTCCTATTCAATGGGGGGTGCGCAATAAATGAAAAAGCAAGAATTTTTTTCGATGAGAATAAACGGACTGTCCGTAATTATGATGCTCATACTTCTCTGTCTGACCGTATTCGGTGTTTTATCCCTTGTGAGCGCAAATGCCGAGCTTCGATTGTCGAACAAAAACGCATCGCATATTGCCGCATATTCTCAGTGCGATGCACAAGCTCAGCACGCGTTGAGCGATATCTGCAACTCGGTTGCATCCGCTGAAAATTACGATGAAATTGCCGCGATACTGAACGGCTATGGAAAATACTGCGCAGCTGTCGTGGAAGACGGAATATCGGTTGATTTTGAGACAGAAAAGTTCGATTCGCTGTCAATAGATGTCAAATTGAATATTGATTCGAATCGGAAAGTAACGGTTGAAAAATACATGCTGAATATATCAGAAGCCGAAGCGCAGGAAGAAATGTCGCTGTGGCAGGGATAAGAAAAGAGGGGCACACATGGATATTCGGGAAATATTAAAGAATGCGGTTGCAAAAAAGGCTTCGGATATAATTATCATCTGCCATCAGCCTGTTTCATTCAGGATAAACGGTGCAATCATTCCCCAATATGACGAGAAGCTGACTCCGGAGGATACGCAGCTTTTGCTGAAACAAATTTTTGACAATGCGGGAAAACCCGAGCGGGATGCTTTTGTCCAAACAGGCGACAGCGATTTCTCTCTGTCGCTTAGCGGTGTTGGCAGATTTCGAGTCAACGCATACCGACAGAGAAATTCATTTGCTGCGGTTATCCGCTCGGTTATGTTTGATCTGCCCCTGCCCTCTGAAATCGGCATTCCTCCCGAGGTTATGCGCGTAGCGGAAATTAATAATGGTTTTGTGCTCGTTACCGGAGCTGCCGGTTCGGGAAAATCAACCACGCTTGCCTGTCTTGTCGACAAAATCAACAGCGAGCGCAATTGTCACATAATTACGCTTGAAGACCCTGTGGAGTATATCCACAGGCATAAGTGCAGCATCGTCAGCCAGCGAGAAATTCATCTTGATACGTTCAGCTATGAAACTGCTCTGCGTGCGGCTCTGCGTCAGTCCCCGGATGTAATACTGCTTGGGGAGATGCGCGACTTTGAGACAATAAGAATTGCGATGACCGCCGCAGAAACAGGTCATCTGCTTCTTTCTTCCTTACATACAAACAGTGTTTCAAAATCAATCGACCGCATTATCGACGTTTTTTCAGCAGAGCAGCAGCAACAGATTCGCATGCAGCTCTCAATGGTTTTACAAGCAGTGGTCTCTCAGCAGCTTTTGCCCTCGGTTGACGGCGGACTTGTTCCCGCCTTTGAGATAATGCTTGTAAATCCCGCAATTCGAAATATGATTCGCAGCGGCAAGGTAAAGCAGATTGACTCCGAAATTCATGCGGCACAGCGCGACGGAATGGTCACAATGGACGCCAGCATTCAAAAGTTGCTTCGCGAGGGCAAAATAACCGAGGAGACGGCACAGCTTTACCTGACTAATTTCAGGGCGTAATTACAAAACGGCAGCGTTTTTGCGGCAAAGCTGCGGTTTATTTTCTGATTCACTGCGTATTTAAAGTTTTTCATCCCTTAAAATCCCATGCCTTTAGCAGCCGCTTTCCGCAATTTATCGATTTGCTTCTCCTGCTGTCTTGCGCCGGAATACTTCTTCACTCAAGCTTTCCATCTTTACATATTGTCCGGACATGAAAACACCTCCTGCTGTAGTTTCTATTGTACAACAAGAGGTGTTTTTTCACTGTACGTATTTAGGGGTATAGTCCAAAGCCCGATTGGAGATTTTTTATATGTCAGGGAAAAGGCCTATTCCCGTATTCAGATGCTTATGGCTAATCCGCCTATTGAACGAAAGCGGTATTACAATACAGCGCGAACAGAATCCAAAATTGATTTTTCATCCAGCCCGTATTCGACAAGCAAATCGGTGTATTTGCCGGACTGGCCGAAAACATCATTGACCCCGATTTTTTTGAACTTGCAATTCACCTTGCCCATCAGCACATCTGCCACAGCGGCACCGAGTCCGCCTATTGTGCTATGTTCCTCAATCGTGACAACATTTTTGCATTTTTCGGAATACTTCAGAATTGTATCGGCGTCTATCGGTTTAATCGTATGGACATTGATGACCGCGACGCTTTTGCCCTCTGCCTCAAGCACCTTTGCCGCATTGAGTGCGGGGGCTACCATGAATCCGCATGCGAAAATCGCAAGGTCACAGCCGTCTTTAAGCACATTCGCTTTGCCTATTTCAAACGGAGCATCATCAAAAATTTCGCTCGGCGCACGGCCGAGGCGAAGATATGCCGGTCCCTGCATTTCCGCAAGTGCAAAAACAGCTTTGCGAGCCTCATTTGCATCTGCAGGAACAACAATCGTATTTCCCGGTATGGCGCGCATAAGAGCTATATCCTCTATTGACTGATGGCTGCCTCCGTCTTCACCTACCGTTATTCCGGAATGCGTGCAGGCGAGCTTTACATTAAACTGAGGATAAGCGACAGAATTGCGGAATATCTCATAGGCTCTTCCGGTTCCGAAAATAGCAAATGTCGAACAGAATGGAACCAAACCCATAGTCGACAGGCCTGCCGCCATTCCAACCATATTACACTCGGCAATGCCGGCATTATAGAATCGGTCCGGATATGCTTTTCTGAATCCATTTGTCATTGTAGCCGCAGAGAGGTCGGCGTCCAGAACAACAAGATTTTCATTTTTTGCGCCCAGCTCCACAAGTGCTTCACCGTATGCTGCGCGTGTTGCTTTTTTATCAGCCATTGTTTTTTCCCTCCAATTCGGCAAGTGCCTGAATGCGCTGTTCCTCATTGGGGGCTTTTCCGTGCCAGCCCGCATTGTTTTCCATAAATGAAACGCCTTTGCCTTTTACTGTGTGAGCGATGATACATTTTGGTTTTTCCACAGCTGTTTTTTTCTCCAATGCCTCGACAACCGCCGCAATATCGTTGCCGTCTGCTATCTCAATAACATCAAAGCCGAATGCATCGAATTTTTTTGCAACATTTCCCACACTCATGACCTCATCGTTACTGCCGTCAATCTGCAAACCGTTATTGTCGACGATGACCGTAAGATTGTCGAGCTTGTAGTGCGAAGCGGCCATTGCAGCCTCCCACACAAGCCCCTCCTGAAGCTCTCCGTCACCGAGAATTGTAAATACCTTTATATCGCTTTTCATCTGTTTTGCGCCCAATGCCATGCCGGTTGCGATGCTTATTCCCTGCCCCAGGCTTCCTGTGGACGCATCTACTCCCGGAATTTTTTTGGCGTCCGGATGACCTTGAAGAATTCCGTGCAGCTGACGAAAGTGCTTATATTCGTCGCGGCTGAAGAATCCGAGGTCGCATAGCGTCGCATAATACGCCGGTGCGCAATGCCCTTTGCTCAGCACAAAGCGGTCACGGTTCGGGTCATGCGGATTTTTCGGATTAATTCTCATTGCGGTATTAAAAACGGCAACAAACAGCTCAGTTGCCGAAAGACTACCGCCCGGATGCCCGCTCGATGCGTCCGCCACCATGTTAATGACGTCCATGCGAACACGGGTGCATTTTTCTTTCAATAGATTCAGATCCATTGTTTCCTCCGTATAGATTATTTTGTATGCGCTGCGACAGCTTTACTGCCGCAAAATCAATATACAAGGTTTTTTACGCACACATCTTTTATTCTTTGGATTATACCATTTTGTTGTCAGTTTGTCGACACTCAGCCATATTGTTTCTCGTGATTCATTGCCGATACCTTGGCTTGATGTATTATTCCCCTGAGCGGTAATTTGTATTTTCCGATAAAAAATCTGCACTGTAAGCCATTGATACAGCCCACAGCGCAGAACACCTGTTTTATTTCTGTCGATTTATTGCAAGGGAGGCATAGCTTTGACTTATCCCACTGTTTTCTCTCTCTTATCACCGAAGAAAAACAGCGCAACAGTTCCCGGACCTGTGTGCGAGCCTATCACAGTTCCGACGCTGTTGATCATCACCTTGCCATTGAGATTTTTAAATTTGTGCTCAACGAGATTCGCAGTCTCTTTAGCATCGTTGTAGCATGAGGAATTGCTGATAAAGCATTTGCCTGAATATTTAAGCCCGCCGTCGGCGTGCTCTTCCATTTTTTTCACAATTGCCTTTATCACATTTTGTCTTCCGCGTATTTTTTCTCGCGGTATGAGGTGACCGTCTTCATCCATATTCATTAGCGGACATATACCGAGAATGCCGCCGAAAAACGCCGAAAATCCCGAAATTCTTCCACCGCGACGATAATGTGTCAGGTCAGTCGAGAAAAACCAGTGATGAATATTCAACTTGTTTTCCTGTGCAAAGAAATAGGCCTTTTCAATAGATATCCCGCTGTCACGCATATCGGCAACCGTGTCTACCAACAGACCATATCCGGATGAGGCTCCCAATGAATCAACAATCATAATTTTGCGGTCCGGATATCTCCCCGAAAGCTCCTCCTTCGCATTGCGCGCGGAATTTGAAGAGCCCGAAAGTCCCGATGACAGCGAAATATGCAATATGTCATTTCCTTCTTTAAGAATAGGCTCAAAGAACTTCAAAAACTGATCTACATTTACCTGTGAAGTCGTGGGCATCGCCCCATCTCTGATTTTCTGATAAAAGGTATCAAAGGACATGCTTTCACCGATATCATCGGGATAGGTTTTATTATCCATGTTGAAATGAAAACACACAAACGGAATTTTTCTTTTCTCAAAATAGCTTTTGGGCATATCGGCGGTTGAACAGCAGGTTAAAACAAATTGACTCATTATTTAATCTCCTCAACATATGGAATGTAATACTTCATGATGTAGTTTTCATTATTATATAATAAAGTATTGCATATGTCAAATAGGGCGAATTTGCGGAGAGCTTTTATTTTTCATCTGTTTCTTATAGCAAAGCGACGCACAGGCACATTTTCAACGCCGTCTAAAAAAGCAAAAGCTTGATTTAATGTCAAGCTTTTGCTTTCTGTTCACTTATTTGTCTGATTCACAAATCCAAACCTATCTGTTCACCTTTACGCTGAGCGTTGCCTGTTCACCATTTATATTCCATTCCTGGGTGTGTCCGTCAATAGCTTCGCCTATAGTGTCGCAGAGCGTGTCTTTCTTGATTTCTGCGGCATTGCGCAGCATCAGCTCAAGGATGTTTTTATTGCCCGAAACTCCGACAAGTATGTGGTCGATGACATTAAAATCAGCTTCTTTGCGCATCGACTGAATCTTGCTTATTATCTCGCGGACAAAGCCCTCCTCTATAAGCTCGGGAGTGAGCTTTGTATCGAGCACAACTGTCACTCCGCGATCGGATTGGGAGATAAAGCCGTCGGCCCTTGCCGTATCAATAAGAAGCTCCTCCTCTGTAAGCTTTATTTCCCCCGTTGAAAGCGGCAAGGTCAAAAATCCGGTTTCATCAAGCTCTTTTTTCTTGGTACTTCCGTCTACCTCGGAAAGTGCAGTGCGTATTTCTCCGATTTGTTTTCCGTATTTTGCTCCGAGGATTTTTAATTGAGGCTTAAAAGTATAGCTGACAAATCTTGTGGCATCATCCACAAATTCGAGATTTTTAATATTGAGCTCTTCCTTGATTATATCGCAGTACATCTCCGGTATTTCTCTCTCTCCGCTTATAAAAATATTCGCAAGGGGCTGGCGGTTTTTGAGAGCTGCTTCGTTGCGGGCGGCGCGTCCGAGAGTCACTGCGAGCAGAACTTCATCCATGTTTGACTCGAGCGACGTATCAATCCTGCTCTCGTCCACAGTGGGGAAAGAGCAAAGATGTATACTTGTCGGTGCATTGCCGTCAATTGAGCGGACAAGATTTTGATATATTTCCTCTGTCATAAACGGGATCATCGGAGCCGCTATTTTTGAAAGCGTCACAATAGCTGTATAAAGGGTCATATATGCCGCTATCTTATCGTCGCCCATGCTCTCTGTCCAGAAACGCTCGCGCGAACGGCGCACATACCAGTTTGACAGCTCGTCCGTAAACGAGCCTATAGCCTTGGCAGCCTCCGGTATGCGATAATTCTCAAGATGATTATCAACACTTTTCACAACCGTGTTCAGCCTGCTCAAAAGCCATCTGTCCATGATAGTCAGCTTGCATTCCGCAAGTGAATATTTTGTCGCGTCGAAGCCGTCAATGTTGGCGTAAAGCACAAAAAACGCGTAGGTGTTCCAAAGAGTTGAGAGAAACTTTCGCTGTCCCTCGACAACTGCTTTTCCATGAAAGCGGTTTGGCAGCCACGGCGCGGAGTTCGTGTAGAAGTACCAGCGAATAGCATCCGCACCGTAAGCTTCGAGCGCATCGAACGGATCGACTGCATTGCCCTTTGATTTGGACATCTTCTGACCGTTTTCATCCTGTACATGCCCGAGCACAATGACGTTTTTGTATGGCGCTTTATTGAACAGCAGTGTGGAGATTGCAAGCAAGGAATAGAACCATCCGCGAGTCTGGTCAACCGCTTCGCTGATAAAATCCGCCGGGAACTGAGCGGCAAAAATCTCCTTGTTTTCAAACGGATAGTGGTGCTGGGCAAACGGCATTGCCCCGCTGTCAAACCAGCAGTCGATGACCTCGGGTACTCGGTGCATCTCGCCGCCGCATTTTTCACATTTTATAGTAACCCCGTCTATATACGGACGATGCAACTCGATGTCCTCAGGGCAATTTTCCGAAAGGGATTTCAGCTCCTCAATTGAGCCGACACTGTGCATATGACCGCACTCACACTGCCAGATATTCAGCGGGGTGCCCCAATATCGATTTCGGGAAATTCCCCAATCCTGTATATTTTCAAGCCAATCACCGAAGCGGCCCTTGCCGATGCTTTCGGGAATCCAATTTACCGTATTGTTATTTTTGATGAGGTCCTCTCGCACGTCGGTCATCTTGATAAACCATGATTCACGCGCATAATAAATCAGCGGTGTGTCGCAGCGCCAGCAGTGCGGATAGCTGTGTTCAAATACGGGAGAGTCAAACAGCAGACCCATTTTTTCAAGATCCGCAAGCACCTCTTTATCCGCCTTTTTACAGAACAGACCCGCCCATTTTGTCTCTGCGGTCATCTCTCCCTTACCATCCACAAGCTGCACAAACGGCAAGCCATATATGCGACCCACATTGGCATCGTCCTCACCGAAGGCAGGTGCGATATGAACAACCCCTGTTCCATCAGTCAGCGTGACATATTTGTCGCAGGTAACATACCAGCACTTTTCTTTCGGCTCCACAAAATGCCAAAGGGGTTCATATTCTCTGTATTCCAGTGCTTTTCCCGGGAAAGTCTCAAGCACCTCGGCGTCCTCGCCCAAGACAGTATTCACAAGTGCCGACGCCATATAGTAGGTATAGCCGCCCTGCTTTACTTTAGCATATTCCTCCTCCGGGTTTACACATAGCGCGACATTTGAGGGAAGTGTCCACGGGGTTGTCGTCCACGCGAGAAAATATGCATCCTCATCCTTGACCTTAAAGCGTACAATTGCAGATTTTTCCTTGACGTCCTTATAGCCCTGAGCTACCTCGTGACTTGAAAGAGGAGTTCCGCAGCGCGGGCAGTATGGCACTATTTTGAAGCCCTTATACAGCAGACCCCTGTCCCATATCTGTTTAAGCGCCCACCACTCAGACTCGATATAGCTGTTTTCATAGGTGACGTACGGGTGTTCCATATCCGCCCAAAATCCGACGGTTTTTGAAAAATCCTCCCACATGCCCTTGTACTGCCATACGCTCTCCTTGCATTTGCCGATAAAAGGGTCAAGCCCATACTCCTCAATCTGCTCCTTGCCATTGATTTTCAGCGCCTTTTCGACCTCAAGCTCAACCGGCAGTCCATGGGTGTCCCAACCCGCCTTGCGGGGGACGTCATACCCTTTCATAACACGATATCTCGGAATCATATCCTTGATTACACGGGTCAGCACATGCCCTATGTGGGGCTTTCCGTTTGCCGTAGGCGGTCCGTCGTAAAAAGTATATGTCGGCTTACCCTTGTTTTCCTCTACTGTAGCCTCAAAAACCTTGTTGTCATCCCAAAACTTGGCAACGTCCTTTTCATGCTCAACAAAGCTGTGATTTGTCGGTACACTTTTGTACATGTTGTTTGCTCCTTTTATATGTTGATGGTATTGATTGATGAATTTTTGTATTCGCTAACTGACAATTAAAAAGCCTCCGCCCTATAATAGGACGAAAGCTATTAAGCTGACGTTTTTGAAAACCACCCATTACTGCATACACTCATATGCGTTTCCTTAACGCGGAAAAAACGTCAGCGCTTACTCGACTAAATTGCTATTCGGCGCTGCAACTCGAAAGGGATATTCGTTAAAGGCTAATCCAACAGACTCTCACCTGCCGTCTGCTCTCTTTGTGTTTCACACATTAACTACTGTCTTTGTCAACATTTTAATTTGTATTATGTTTAAAAATAGCATTTTTATGTTATTATGTCAATAGTGTCGGTTTATATGCGCTTTGTATTATTCAACGCCGTGCGTAAGACCCTATTGAATTTTATGAAATATAACCTGAATACAGCGAATTATATTGAAATCAAGGAGAATAGTCCGCAATGAATGACGCAGCAACAGGCCTTCAGGCCGTAGAGGGTTTCATCGACGAATATCTTCACAGGCGAAGCGTTGAGGGTACGATGAGCTGGCTTACCGATGACGCAAGCTGGATTGGAACTTCAATGCATGAGTATGCCGTAGGACGCGAACAGATACGCGCCCTGTTAATCGAGGACATATCATCTGCACCCACGGCATTTACAACTCATTTCGAATCAATAAGGGAAATCGCGGGCGGAAGCTCTTCTTCATGCGTAATAGCAAGGATGATCGCCTGTGACACGGGCGGGAGCGAGCTTTCGATGGCTCTGCGCACAAGCTTTATGTGCCGAAAAGAAAACGGAACCTTTAAAATTTGCAGCACTCACGCCTCTGTCGCGAACACAATGCAGGGTGACGGGGAGTTTTTCCCATATATCGTTTCCGAGCGCAAAATCAAAGAGGAGCGCGACCGCGCGACCGGCCAGCTCAACGCGCTTATTTCCAACCTTCCAGGCGCAATCGCAGTATATGAAAAAACCGATCGAATGCGCGCAACCTACCTCAGTGAGGGATGGCAGAAGCTCACCGGCTATTCCCCCGATGAATATTTGGAAATGGACAAAAAGCTGCTGCTGCCCATAATTCTCCCCGAGGACAGGGCCGGAGCAGAAAGTGCTATTGAGAACTCAACGCGCAGGCATAATGAAAACTACAACCATACCCATCGCTTTATTCGCAAAGACGGAAAAATAATTTGGGTAAACTACCGTGCGTCACTACTTCCCAACAAAGACAAATTCACCTATTATGGCGTGTATTCGGACGTCACCGACGAGGTTGAAACTAAGGAGCAGCTGCAGCTCAGCGAAAACAGATATAAGGTCGCGATTGACAATGCCGATATCTATGTCTGGGACTTTGACATAGAAAACAGAATCTGCTTCCAATCGGAACGGGCATGCAAGGATTTCAAAATCAGCACTGTTATGGAAAATATGCCATACGGCGCGATAGAAAAAGGTCTTGTGCATCCGCAGTCGCACGATGAATATATAAGGCTGCACCAAGACATAATCAACGGTGCTCCCGAGTCAAGAGCCGAAATTGCACTTAATGATATAAACGGCAATCTGCTTTGGGAGGACATGCAATACAAGACCATCTATGACAATAACGGAAAGCCGATTAGGGCGATAGGCATCAGCAAGGACATGACCAAGCAAAAAGCTCTTGAAGCGCGCTATAAAGCCGAGCTGTCCTATCGGCTGCTTATGGAGCAGAATACAATGGCTTCATTCCGGCTGAATCTCACTAAGAACCAATGCTCTGAGGGACACAGCAAATACCCGTATATCAAACAGTTAAAGCTCTCGGAAACAGCAGATATCTTTTTTGACAGTTTAGTTCAAAATGCACCTAACGATGTAGCCGAGAAATACGGCGTAATTTTTGTTCGCGAAAATCTGATTGCAAGCTATTATGAGGGGACCACTCACTTTGAATTTGAGGAGATATTCAAGGTTGAGGAATTCCGTTCCGAATGGGTCAGAATTGTGGTAAACACAATGCGAAATCCCGCTACCGGTGATATTGAGGCATTTTTATACGCATACAGTATTGAAAATGCAAAGCTCACCCAGGCTGTCATTGATAAAGTGGTCTCCCAGGATTACGACTACATTCTTCGTGTTAATGCAAAAAATGGCCGCTGCACCGTAATTTCTCAGAAATACGCTTCATCTGAGGTTAACGGTCTCGAGCTTGACAATTATGATGAGCAGACACAAAGATATATAGTCGAAAATGTATTGTCGGATGATATTTCGCAGACGTCCGCCTTAATGTCAATGAACTCTGTAATCGCGAATCTCGCTGTTCGGGACATATGCTCCGGATTTTACAGAATGAAAAACAGCTCCGGGGATATATGCAAAAAGTCCGTACAGTATTCATACCTTGATAAAGAGCGCGATATTTTGCTTGTTACCTGCACCGACGTAACTGAAATTTTCGAGCAGGAACAGCACCGCAACGAAATCCTTGCAAGTGCGCTGAAATCCGCCGAGCAGGCAAACACCGCAAAATCGGAATTTTTGTCGCGTATGAGCCACGAGATTCGCACTCCGATGAACGCAATAATCGGAATGAGCACAATTGCCGCCCAATCAATCGGAGATGACGCGCAGATTGCGGATTGTATCTCCAAAATAGGAATCAGCTCACGTTTTCTGTTGTCGCTCATCAACGATATTCTTGATATGAGCCGCATTGAAAGCGGAAAAGTACTCTTGAAAAACGATAAAATACCGTTTGAGGATTTTATTCACAGTATCAATGCTATTTGCAATTCACAAGCAGAATTAAAAAACATTGATTACGAGTGCATCGTAGACCCGGGCGCCGATGATTTTTATGTCGGAGACGCAATGAAGCTGCAGCAGGTCATTATAAATATTCTCTCAAACTCAATAAAATTTACCGAACGCGGAGGAAAGGTGTCGCTGTCGGTACATCAGCTTCGCCGAACGGTAAACGACGCTGCGCTGCGCTTTGTTATTGTTGACACCGGATGCGGTATTTCCGAGGAATTTATTCCAAAATTATTTGAGCCTTTTTCTCAGGAACATGCCGGCACAACAACAATGTACGGGGGAACGGGGCTTGGGCTTGCAATATGTAAAAATCTCGTTACTCTTATGGACGGGCATATAGATGTGCGCAGTATTGTCGGAATCGGAACGGAATTCACCGTTGATGTGAAGCTCGGCATTACCGAGGACTCAAAAAGCAGACACCTGAAAAAAAGCAATATCAATTTCAGACGGCTTCATACCCTTGTAGTCGACGATGATTTAACTATTTGCGAGCACTCAATGGTTATTCTGAAAGATTTGGGTGTAAAAGCCGAATGGGTCGACAGCGGCAAAAAGGCTGTTGATCGAGTTCGCGAAATGTGGGAGAAAAAGGACTTTTTCGATCTGGTTCTGATTGATTGGAAAATGCCTGAGATGGACGGTATTGAAACTGCCAGGCGCATTCGCGCAATTGTCGGACCCGATGTGACCATTATAATAATTACCGCTTATGATTGGATTTCAATTGAACATGAGGCTAAAAAGGCAGGCGTAAATCTTCTCATGAGCAAGCCCATGTTTAAATCCTCAATGATTTCGGCATTTGAGAGAGCTTTTGATATGAAGAACGCCGAAGAGACAGTGACTGTTAATGAGGACTATGATTTTTCGGGCAAGCGGATTCTCCTCGCCGAGGATCATCCGCTTAACGTCGAGGTTGCATCCCGACTTCTCACTCGCAAGGGCTTTGAGGTGGAGGTCGCCAACAACGGCTTGCAGGCACTTGAGATGTTCACCTCCACTCCTGTCGGATATTATGACCTTATCCTTATGGATATACGAATGCCCATAATGGACGGTCTGCAGGCAACACGCAATATCCGTCTGTGGCGCAAGGATGACAGCAAGACAATCCCCATTCTCGCAATGACAGCAAACGCCTTTGAGGATGACATTGAACAAAGCAAGCGCGCGGGAATGAACGCACATCTCGCTAAGCCGATTGAGCCTCAGCTTCTATACAAAACTATGTATGATTTTCTCATTGCGCCCAATGATGCCGACATGCCCTAATCCCTGTTTTATTCTATACAGCTTTAACGGCACGGACACATCGGGGTGACCTTTGTGCTCCGTCACCGCCGAACTCTTCCGTGTTAAAAAGCAGAGCTGCAAATGAGGTTTTATCTCTCATTTACAGCCCTGCTTTTATGTTTTTCGAGCGGCATTTGACCACAATTATTTGGCGAATATCCTCACACAAGCACCGCCGTGCATACCATCGAAATATCCAAAATCCTTCAATCGCATTTTTCTCTGCGAAAGCTCACATTCTAAGTGCTTTCAGACGCGACGCAATTTCAAATAAATGCGTCTCATCGGTGCCGCAGCAGCCGCCGCATATCTGCATAGGATGATAGTCGTTCAGCTTGACAACTGCATCCGCAAGCTCTTTTGCATCGGAGTTTTTTATATGATCACAGCCCTCCAGCTGATTGGGTTTAAGCATACTTGCATTTGACACCGATCCGCGAATTCGCCTGCGCACCTTTTCGGTTTGGTTAAAGGGTTTTTGCAGCGCATGGAGCAGGTTTACAGGATGAACACAGTTTGCCATATAAAACAGCGGCGGCGTATCCGTCTCTTCATCCACACGGGAAACAGCATCACACAGCGGTGTTCCGTCAAGCATGCATCCGCTGTCTGTCACGAGAAATGCGATAGTGTATGGCAATCCGGATTCGGAAAAAGCCTGAGCCATCCCGATGCTTTCGTTAATTTCCGGCATAATTCCGGAATAGAGATAATCGGGGTCACTGCGCCTCCATGAATCAAGCTGTTCACGGTGATAATTGCGCGCTGCATCAACCGTAATCTTTGCGCCGCAGGACGCGTCATACTGGCTGCCCCTACAGCCCTCAATATAATTAACATAAACCGGTGTGTCAAAGCTCTTTGCAATTTCTCGAACAAAGGTTATGTTGTCACTTGCGATATCATATTGACTGTAGCCGGATTTTTCAATGAAACCCCTGTGTGCCCACCGCGTCGCTGAAGTAGTCATTATCGGAAGCTGCAGTTTTTCCGCGATTCTGAAATATGCGCGATATACCTCGGCGTATTTTCCTCTCAGCTTGTCATCATAAATCCATGCGCCATTTCCGACAAACTTGTCAAGAGAATATCCGAATTTACTGCACATTCGGCTGGAGGTCGACGCTTCCGCAAGGATAAGCGGGGCTGTATTTATACATTCTTCAAAAA
>JAVXQD010000012.1:0-55865 GCA_036644375.1 Oscillospiraceae bacterium | reverse complement strand
TCAGAGTATTACTTGTGCCGAACTATGCAGAGATAGGGAAAATGCTATATAATATAGATAAAAATTACCCTGACGCAGGAGGAAATCGACTATATCGAGGAGAAGCTGGGCTGGGAGCTCGGGAAGAGCTGTATGCACAGGGCAATTTACTACAAGGCGATAGGATGTACTTCGGACGATATAGTGGAAGCTCTGACGTTTCTGTAATCGGCGAGGAAACCGGAAAAGCTCTTGACGAGCGCCAAAGCGCAAACCTGAATATTCGCGGCACGACCGACAACCCCGTTTTGTTTTCCGAAAGCCTTAAAAGGGCAAAAAGCAGTCGGAATGCGAACCGTCCGATATAGCATATGACATTGACAGTGAATAATAAAGAGAGTCGGTGCGATTTTGAAAATGATCAAAATTGCATCGGCTCTCTTTTGGCAATGACAGGCTTCGTCAAATATATTGATAGAATACGCGTTTTTAAAGCTTGAGCTTCCTTGCCATAAGGACGCCCATTACCGACGCCATCATCAGCCCGCGGGTCCAGCCGCTCGAGTCGCCGAGACAGTGCAGATTTTTGATGTTGGTATTGAGGTCGGGCGACAGCTTGACGCAGTTTGAATAAAATTTAAGCTCGGGCGAATACAGCAGTGTTTCGACCGAGGCAAAGCCCGGAACCACATGGTCGACAGCCTGAATAAAGTTGATGATATTGGTCATAGCGCGATATGGCATTGCGGCGGTTATGTCGCCCGCCACGGCGTCGGGAAGTGTGGGCTTGACGTTTGCCTTGTCAAGCTCGTTCTGCCATGTGCGCTTTCCGTCCAAAATATCGCCGTAGCGCTGAACAAGCAGGTGTCCGTTGCCGAGCATATTAGTCAGCTCTCCGACTTTTTTTGCGTATGCAATCGGCTGATTAAATGGCTCGGTAAATTTGTGTGAGCACAAAATAGCAAGATTTGTATTGTTGCTTTTGATGTCCTTGAAGGAGTGCCCGTTAACGACGGCAAGGTCATTGTCGTAGTTTTCCTGGCTGACAAATCCGCCGGGATTTTGGCAGAAGGTGCGCACCTTATCCTTAAACGGCTTCGGATATCCGATAAGCTTGGACTCATAGAGAACATTGTTCACGTCCTCCATAATCTCGTTGCGAACCTCGACGCGGACGCCGATATCCACAGTACCCGCCTCGTGATCAACTCCGTGCTTTACACACATTGTCTCGAGCCAGTCCGCGCCCTTGCGCCCTGTCGCCACGATGACTTTTTTTGTGAGCATGGTTTCCTCGGCGCCTGTGCGGGTGTTGCGCAAAACAGCACCGCGGCACTCGCCGCCGTCTATAAGCAAATCCGCGCATTCGGTATCAAAGCGAAGCTCGACCCCGCTGTCGCGAAGAAAATTCTCAATGCGAAGATAGATTTCCTGTGCCTTTTCGGTTCCGAGATGGCGTATCGGACAGTCGACGAGCTTTAAGCCCGCCTGAATTGCCTTTTTGCGGATATCCTTAACCTTCTCAAGGTTTCCGATTCCCTCGACTTTTTCGCCTGCTCCGAATTCCAGATAAATTTTGTCGGTATAGTCAATAAGCTCCTGGGCAAAATCAAAGCCTATAAGGCTCGGAAGCTCACCGCCCACATCAGCGGACAGAGACAGCTTGCCGTCGGAAAAAGCGCCCGCGCCGGAAAACCCTGTCGTTATATGGCAATAGGGCTTGCAGTTGACACACTTTTTTGTCTGAGCCTTGGGACAGCGCCGATTTTCAATGGCGACGCCCTTTTCGACAATGAGGATTTTTGCGGAAGTATTCAGCTTCAAAAGCTCAAGCGCGGTAAAAATACCCGCAGGACCCGCGCCGATGATAATGATGTCACAGTTCATGTAAATTCCCCCGATGATATTGATAATCGGCACAAAAAAACCTGCAAAATGCAATATCCCGCCGTAATTTGCGGCTAAAGTTATATTGAGCATTCTTGCAAGCTGACCTTGAGATGTACCGTAAAGCGGGATATCCTTTAATATATATAAAATAGTAATTATTTTATCCTTATAGAAGTATAGCCGTGCGCTCGGATATTGTCAAGACTTTGAACCGCGAAAAAACTTTGTGCATTCACGGGATATGAAACAGCGGCAATAAATGCTACAATATACTCGACATATAATATTTTTTCGAAAAGAGGAGAATATCATGAGCAAGATAAAAAATGACCCCAAAAACAAAAACGGGCTGTTGCAGGCTATCCGCGCTCAGCTTGAGCATCGTGCCTTTTGGCTATATCTGCTATGCGATGAGGCGGGGAAAAAAGGCCTTGAGTGGGAGAGCTTCGCGCCCGCGGCAATCAGACGCTGCGGTATTTCTCAGGGCACGGGACTCGTGAAAAAGGGCGGCACGGACAGCCTTAAGGGCCTGAAAAAGACCCTGTTCGGCAAGCCTGCCCAGTTGGTTTTCGAGATGGATATAAAACAGAGCACAGATGATGCGCTTGACATTGACTTTCACTATTGCCCGCTTGTAAAGGCATGGCAGAACGCGGGCTGCACCGATGAGGAGATTGCGCGCCTGTGCGATATCGCAATGTGCGGTGACCACGGAATCGGCGAGACCTACGGCAGCACTCTCGAGCTTCCGAAATGCATTGCAAAGGGCGACGACATCTGCGCGCTGAGATACAAAAAGAAATAGTCACAGCTCTTATTATCACGGAGAAAAGAAGCGGCGCAGCAGTGTGCTTTGCAACCGAATTGCCATCACAAGTATATGGCGCACTCATCACGGCGTTCACTTAATTTCATCAATTGGAATATCTCTCCATGTTAAGCCCTGAAAAAAGTCATCAAAGCCGACAGCGTAAACTTCTTTCAAAGCTAATAGTATGCTGATGCGAACACTGTATTTACCCAATTCCATTTGAGATAGAATTTCACGGCTGACCCAAGTAATTCCCATAAGTGTCAATTTTGCAACAACTGCTTCTTGCGACAATCCGGCATTTAACCGTAATTTTTGAAGATTCGGACCCATAGAAATATCTTGCTTTAATCGCGTAGACATACTTTTCCCCTTTTGCACGGAATATAATTGCACGCACTGCGGGACGAACGGCCGACCGCGCCGTTAAACCATAGCCTCAAGAGGATATTCCGCGCTGAGTGACGAGGAGGTCTGCTCGACCTCGGAGGCCTCAATCATTTTGAATGAGAGCATCAAATACAAAAGTGTGTCGCGGTTGTCAAGCTCGATTCCGGTGAGCTCCCGAATCTTGTCCAATCGGTACAAAAATGTGCTGCGGTGTATAAACAGCTGCTTTGAGGTCTGAACGGCATTGAGGCTGCTCTCGAGATACAGCCGAAGGGTTTTTACATATTCGGTAGAATGCAATGCGTCGTGCTGCTTGAGCAGCAGAATTGCGGGTGAGCACACAAGATTTAAGGGCAGCTTTTCGGTGCATCGCTCGACGATGTATTCAAGCGCAAAATCCTCAAAGCGGTGTATCCAGCGCTGTGATTTATACTTTTCGCCGAGCTCAAGCGCAAGCTGTGCCTGAGCGTAGTTGCAGGGCAGGTCGAGAAAGCCCGAAAATGAATTGCTGACACCTGTTTTAAGATAGCTGTCACGCAGAAAAATCACCGCCGCATCAATCGCCTCCTGAATTCCGCCTCCGAAAATCGTGAGATTTACAAACGCCGCTATCATTCCATTATAGGTGAATGCATATGAGCCCTCAATCAGCTTTTCAAAGTGGTCGCAGATGAAACGTGAGGTCTGATTTTCACGGTCGGCGGCGGCGGGCTTGATGCAAAAGCAGCAATAGCTGTTATCCGAAAACCACCCGAAATCGGTAAAGCCCTGTGTGATTTTTGTAAATCCGGTTATTTCATGATCGAGAATTCCGACAAGAAGGGCTTCAAGCGAAAAATCCCTGTGCGCCTCGCTGAAATCGGCCTGACGCAGCGCAAACTGCACAAAATCCGCAAGATATCGCAGCAGCGCCTCGTAGCCGTCCGGAATAGGCGCGAGTATTTCGGGCACGCGAATGCGGTACGCAAAGGTTTTGTGCTCAAACAGGTTTATGCACAGCTCGCGGTATCCGGTGAGGTATTCGGGCATTACAAAGACATCCGTGAAGCTCCTTGCCTGATTGAAAAACGGGTCGAGCTTTAACATGCTCATCGTCTCAAAGGACTGTATGGGGTCGGTCATGAGCTCCATGGATTTGCTGTTTTCAATGATGGAGGAATAGGCCACAAGAAAGAAATCGGCCGCGTTTACAAAAATGGGGTTGCGAAAGACCTCAAAGCTCGCGTTGAGCAGATTTGCCATCGGCTCCTTGCCGCTTATGCAGTTTTGCAATATGGATTCCCAGTGGTCGTAAAAGTCAAAGGTGCCCTGCACGCAGTTGAACAGCTCATTCAGCGAGACCGATTCATGCAGTTCACACACATTGTCGGATGACAGCCCGACAATTTCGGCGCAGTGACCTATGCAGAGAACCAGGCTGTCCTTGGGAACGCTTGACTTGAGCGCGCCGAACCAAGCTGCTTCGCCTATGTACACACGCCCCGAAATGACATGTGTCTCGCCATTATAGATACGCGGACGTTGTAAAACAAGCTCTTTATCGCAGATATTGGGCTTTTGAAGGGCGTATTGCTTTTCTAACTCTTGTAACAACAGACAAACACTCAGCTTCATTTTGCACTCCTTGCACATACTTCATACATATTGTAGGAAAAGAATGCGATAATGTCAATAGTTTGTGGTATTTTATCGAGTGATGTAATCTGTTAGAATCAAATTGTTAATAAAATTATCAAAGTAGTCAGGGGGAAAGCTTATGATTATTATCGGAGAAAAGCTCAATGGCTCAATTCCAGCCGTTGCAGATGCAATAGCAAAAAAGGACGCCGAGTTTTTAAAAAGTCGCGCAAAGGCACAGGCTGATGCAAAAGCGACCTTTATTGATGTGTGTGCCTCGGTTGAGGAGAGCGTCGAGGTTGAGACGATGAAATGGATGATCGACCTTGTGCAGGAGGTCTGCGACACACCCATATGTGTTGACAGCCCGAGCGCCGTCTCCTGCGTTTCGGCGCTTCCGTTTTGCAATAAAGCGGGGCTGCTCAATTCCGTCTCGCTCGAGGGAAATAAAATTGACAGTGTTTTCCCGATTATCGCAGATACAAAATGGGAGTGCGTGGCGCTGCTGTGCGACGATAATGGCATCCCGAAAACAGTCGACCGCCGCATGGAGGTGTTCCATGGCATAATGGAAAAAGCCAAGCAATATGGCATAGACCCCTCAAGGCTGCACATTGACCCTCTTGTTGAGACACGCTCAACCGAGCCGGAGGCGTTCATCACCTTCGCCGAGTGCTGCCGCCGCATAAAGGCGGAATATCCGACGATTCATGTGACGAGCGGGCTTAGCAACATATCATTCAGCCTGCCGGTGCGCAAGATTGTCAATCAGACGTTTATGTTTCTGTCAATTCTCGCGGGTATGGACAGCGCAATTGTCGACCCGACAAATGCGGGCATGGCCGCGATAATCAAGGCTGCCGAGCAGCTTAAAAAAACAGCCGGACCGGACAGCGATCAGCTTGAATTGGTCGCCGAGGGCTGCAAGATGGCGGGGATCTCCGAGCGCGACACGCTGGGCATGAAATATGCCGCCGTGATGCTGCTCGACACGGAGGAGGATGAATTCTGCCTCGAGTATATCGGCGCGTACCGTGAGGGACTTTTCGGGTCTGCCAAGAAATAAGAGACCACAGCATAAAGTCAGTAAATTCCTATCCGCCATGCCGGGCGGGAGGAATTGAATAATAGTGCCGTACAAACAAAAAAACAAAAAAAGAGGAGAAAAAATTATGTCTAAAATTGATGAAGTATCACAAGCGGTCCAGACCGGCAAAGCAAAAATCGTAGGTGGGCTGGTTCAGGAAGCCATTGATGCGGGCTGCGATGCAAACGCGATACTCAATGACGGAATGATAGCTGCAATGGCGATTGTCGGAGAAAAATTCAAAAACGGTGAGATTTTCGTTCCCGAAATGCTCGTTGCCGCTCGCGCAATGAAAAAGGGCGTTGAGGTTCTGAAGCCGCACCTTGCAAGCGGAGCAGCGGGCGCAAACGGCAAGCTCATACTCGGAACTGTTGCCGGAGACCTTCACGATATCGGCAAAAACCTTGTCGGCATGATGATCGAGAGCGCCGGATTTGAGGTTATTGACCTCGGCGTTGACGTTCCTGTAGAGAAGTTCATCGAGTGCTACAAGGAAAACCCCGACACAAAGATTATTGCTCTGTCGGCACTTCTCACAACAACTATGCCCTCACTTCGCGACTCGGTCAAGACTCTGAACGAGTCTGATTTCCGCAGCAAGATTAAGATAATGGTCGGCGGAGCGCCGATAACCCAGGAATTCGCAGACGAAATCGGTGCAGACGGCTATTCGGCCGATGCGGCGAGCGCTGCGGAGCTTGCAAAATCATTGCTGAAATAAATGCTCTTTGAATAAAACATTTTGATTGCTTGCGCTATGCTGTGTGTCGGAGTACCGACACACAGCATAATTCAAATAACAACTCGAAAAGCCGTGCGGCGCAAGGGCGGTGTCGGGGATTTCAGTGGGAATATATGAAGAGCTTTAAAATCACATTTCTGCCGTCGGGTCTCGAATATCAGGCTAAAGAGGGCTCAACGGTTTTGCAGGCGATGATCGACGCGGGCCTGACCCCGGACGCGCCCTGCGGCGGCAAAGGAATTTGCGGCAAATGCAGAGTGAGCGTAGTCAGCGGCGAACCTCATGGCTCGGTGCTTGCCTGCCAGACGCACATTCACGGCGAAATGCTCGTGGATACTCTGCAAAAAGAAAAAAACCAGCGAATACTCGACAACGGCTGCGTACGCTCGGTTGCGGTTAATCCATACCCCACCGCCGCGCACAAGCCCGGTCTGCCTCATTGGACTGTGGGCGTCGATATCGGCACCACGACAATAGTCGGGTATCTGATGTGCGACGGGGTTCAGATTGCGGCGAAAAGCATGATGAATCCTCAGATTAAATACGGCGCGGACGTTATTTCGCGTGCAAACTATGTGCTCGAAAACGGCGATGAGGGGCAGACTGCCCTGAGCGAAGCCGTGCGCAAGGCGCTCAACACAATAGTTTGTCAGGTCTCGGAGCAGGCGGGGATATCCGCACGGCTAATCGAGATTGTTGCAATTGTGGGCAACACCTGCATGCACCATCTCTTTATGGGGCTTTTGCCCGACACGCTTGTGCACGCTCCCTATGTGCCGCGAATGAGCGAGGCCTGTGTGCTTGACCCATCCGACTATGGAATAGCCATCAACCCCGACGGCAAGCTGCTCTGGTTTCCGAACATCGCGGGCTTTGTCGGCGGAGATACGGTCGGCTGTCTTGTGGCATCGGATTTTGATAAAATCGAAAAAATGACTCTTATGATTGATATAGGTACAAACGGCGAGCTTGTTTTGGGAAACCGCGAAAGGCGAATTTCCTGTTCGACCGCCGCGGGACCGGCATTTGAGGGCGCAAAGATAACCTGCGGAATGCGCGGCGCCTCAGGGGCTATTGATCATTTTAAATTTGACGGCGACGCTCCGGTGCTCTCGACTATCGACGCACAAAAGCCGCAGGGAATTTGCGGCTCGGGGCTTATGGATATAATTGCTTCACTTGTTGAAACCGGATTTATCGACGGGGGCGGCAGACTGCTTGAATGCGGTGAGCTTACCACGCTCACGGCGCGCAAAAACGCGTTCAGGCTCGAGAAAATTGACGGTATGCCGAGCTTTGTGCTCGCGTTTGAAAATGAGACGGGCACCGACAAAAGGGTGTATCTGACACAGCGGGATATCCGCGAGGTGCAGCTTGCCAAGGCGGCGATTGCGGCGGGCATAAAGCTGCTCGCCGATGAGCTTGACATAGAGCTTGAGGATATCGAAAGCGTGCTCATTGCGGGTGCGTTCGGCAATTACATGAACCCGCACAGCGCATGTGCAATCGGTCTTATTCCGCGTGAGCTTGAGCAGAAAATTCACCCGATTGGCAATGCGGCGGGCGAGGGTGCAAAGCTTGCGGCAATCAGTGCCGAGGAATTTGAACACGCAAAGCGTCTCGCAAAGACCACGGGCTTTTTAGAGCTTGCGTCCAAGCCGCAGTTTCAGGACTGCTTCGTTGATGAGCTTGAGTTTTTTTCGGAGGAATAGAGCTATGAATAAAAATGATATAATTCGTATCGCGCGCGATAAGGGATTTTCCGAGACCGCAGAGCTTGATGTGTCCACAATCGAGCTGATGCCGGAGGTTCGCGAAATGTGTGCCACAAACACATGCCATCAGTACGGCAAAAACTGGGCATGCCCGCCGGGATGCGGCGAAATTGAGGACTGCAAACGAAAAATCGGTCAGTACGCTCAGGGGGTTCTCGTGCAGACAGTGGGTCAGCTTGAGGATTCGTGGGATTTCGAGGAAATGAAAGAAACCGAGCAGAGGCACAAAAAGATGTTCAACGAGCTCATCGAGGAGATAAGCGCCTCGGGGCTTGATATGCTGCCGGTCGGAGCGGGCACCTGCACGCGCTGCAAGGAATGCACCTATCCGCAAAGCCCATGTCGTTTTCCCGATAAGGCAATGTCCTCAATGGAGGCATATGGAATGCTTGTAAATCAGATTTGCAAGTCGAATGGCGTGCCTTACAATCATGGCACAAACACAGTTTGTTACACGAGCTGCATATTGCTCAATTCCGATAAATGAACAATGGTATACCATATCTCCGCGCAATTTCCGACGCGATAACCGACGGGAGACCGAAGCAGGTCGAGAAGACAGTAAGAGATGCTATCGAGCAGCATGTGTCGGCGACGGACATGCTTTACAAGGGCATGATACCCGCGATTAAGACAGTCGGCGAAAAGTTCAAAAACAACGAGATATATATTCCGCGGATTTTGGCGTCTGCGCGGGCGATGAGCTTCGGTCTGAATATGCTCCAGCCGTATTTTGAAAGCGGAGAGCTGAGAAAGCTGGGTACGGTGATTTTGGGCACCGCCGAGGGAGATTTGCATGACGTCGGAAAGAATCTGGTCGGCCTTATGCTGAAAAGCGCGGGCTTTAAGGTGGTTGACTTAGGCGTCGACAACTCGGTCAAGAAATTCATAACAGCCGTTGAAAAAAATCCCGATACCGTAATCGTGTGCGTATCCTCGCTTCTCTCCACCTCAATGCCCGAGATGTGCCGAACCGTGGAGGCGCTGAATCACCTGAAATCGAGCAGAAACATAAAGATAATGGTCGGCGGAGCGCCGATTACAGCAGAGTATGCGGCGAAAATCGGCGCTGACGCATACACCGAAAATGCAGTCGAGGCGGCGGAAATCGCGCGTGCCTTTGCGGATGAAATTCAGAAACCGACCGAGCAAACAGATGCGGAGAGCATCGGCTGAAATCCGATTCGAGGATGAAAATCCACGGCGCTTAAAAGCGCACATCAATTTGCCAATAGGCGGCAGGCCCGACTCACATAAGGGTCTGACGCTTATCATATAACACCTTTTTGCAGCCCCCAATTAAACAAAAACGGAATTGCCGAAAAGCAATTCCGTTTTTGTTTTTTGCCGCGGTTAATACGGCGGATTTAAATGCATAATAAGCACAGAGGGTAAGCTGTGTGAGAGGAGAAAAGCGGTTGAATATTTGGGATTTTATGGCAATAGGCATTCTCGCCGCAATAGCGGTGATAGCCGCTGTGTATTTTGCGGTACTGAAAAACAAATAGTCCGATTTGAGAATTCAAAACAGCCGAGCATTGCCGAAGGACGCGAGGCGCAAGCCCCTCTGATATCGCTGCAAAGCTTTTAAAGCTTTTCGGGGCATCGCTCGGCTCGGCCTATGGTCACGTGCGGAATCGGACGAATCACAAAAATCTCTCCGCATTTTTTCGGGAGCGGCCGTCTCGCCGAGCTGAGCGGCTGCGCTCGGCGGACATTTTATCCGCGAAAAAAGGCAAATGATAACTTATGTACAAAAAGATGCGGTTTACAAAGATTATTTTAGTGAGTGTCCGCTGTTGTTTGAATCGACTCGGATATGGTAAAATCATTGTATGACATGAAAAAAATGGAGAAGCAATGATAAAAGCTATATTTTTTGACATAGACGGCACTCTGAGAAGCTTCCGCGACAAGGTTATTCCTCAATCGGCAATCGATGCGCTGAAAGCACTCAAAAAAAACGGAATTAAGCTGTTTGTTGCGACAGGGCGCGGCAAGGGTCAGCTTGAGTTTTTGAAGGACATATTTGAATTTGACGGAATGGTTGCGCAAAACGGTCAATACTGCTATGCGGGTGACAGGGTTCTGCGCCGACAGCTGATGGACAAGGATGATGTGGCGGAGATTGTGCGCGCATCGGAAAACATGGAGTATCCGTGTGTTCTTGAGGATTCAGACACGATGTTTTTGACCTATACGGACGACAAGGTCAGAGAGGTAATGAGCCTTCTGGATCTGCCAAAGCCTGAAATTCGATCCGCATCAAGCGCGCTGTCGACGGACATATTAAAGGCAATTGTGTTTGTTGACAAGGCACGCGAGCATCTTATTTCAGACAGAATAAAAAACAGTGATCTGTTCCGCTGGCACCCCGAGTTTGTCGATGTAGGCTACAAAAACGGCGGCAAGAATATAGGCATAGATGCGGTTCTCGACTTTTTCGGTATTGACATTGCCGACACGATGTCGTTCGGGGACGGTGAGAACGATATCGCGATGCTCAAGCACACGGCAATAGGCGTTGCGATGGGCAATTCCTCAAATGAGGTAAAGGCATCTGCCGATTACGTGACGGATCATGTGGACGACAACGGCATAGCAAACGCGCTGAGACACTTCGAGCTGATTTAAAGCCCGAATCAAGCTCACCGCCCTCAAGAGAATGCCCCCATATAATAAACTACCGTTCGCAGACGAAAATATACGGCAAAAAATCAACAGGTGAAATTGAGGTATCGTATGTCTACTAATAAACGCGTGTTTACTCTGCGCATGGAAGATGAAGTATTTGATAAAATCAGTGCTTTGGCAGCACAGGAACATCGCTCGATGACTAATTATATTGAATATGTATTGCTTAAGCATATCGATGACATCGAAAAGGAAAAAGGCGAAATCAAGCCTGTTCCCTCAGATGAATAGATTTTAAGGCGCTGCTGCGGCAGTCTTGGTTTGAAAAGCATTGAACAAAAAATCCACTTTGAAATGGCTTGCGAAGTCATTTTCAAAGCGGATTTTTTGCCTTAAGGGTTTTTGCCGTTAATTTTTACAATTTGAAAATGTCGCGGCAACAGGGCTTTTGTTTTCGGCAGGGTGTCGGCGATGCCGCACACGGCGGGAGTTGAAAAGCAGCTCATTCTGAGCGGGTGCAGACTTGTGCGGGTGCAAACCTGTGCGAAAGGCGGGTGTCCCGATGCGTGGCAGCCGAATCGCGGCATCTCATTTAAATTTGCGGTTTATGTTTACCGCAGGTGCGGAAAGTGATAAAATGTCTGTTAAATATCAGTCGTCGTCAATCTCGAAGGGAGAGATATATTTTGAAATCAAAAAAGCTTTGGTGCTATATCGGAATCACATTTGCGCTCACATGGCTCAGCTGGGGTCTTATGGCGCTGTATTCAAACAGCATTTTTGTCATGTTCAACTCACAGCTGATAATCGCGGCGACAATGTGGCTTCCGATGGTCGGGGCGTTTGTAACAAAACTGATTTTCCGCAAGGAGCAAAAAATCAACCTGATGCTGAGACCGCGGCTGAGAGGAAATCTGAAAATATATCTGCTCGCTCTGCTTTTGCCAAGCGCGATTATGCTGCTCGGGGGCGCGGTGTATTTCGCGGTATTTCCGCGCAGCTTTGACGCAGAATTCACTGTGCTGGGGCAGTTAGCCGACCAATATGCGTCCGTATACGGCGGCGGGTCGGTTTCGAAAAACGGAATCATGGCCATAGTGTTTGCGGTCAGCATGACGGTTGCCCCGTTTTTTAATGCACTGTTTGCGGTCGGAGAGGAAATCGGCTGGCGCGGATTTATGTTCCCGACACTCTGTGAAAAAATGAGCCCCGCAAGGGCGGTAATTGTCGGCGGAATAATCTGGGGTCTGTGGCATGCGCCGATAACCGCGATGGGACACAATTACGGTGTTGGCTATTGGGGATATCCGATAACGGGAATCGCGACAATGTGCGTGTTCTGCTGCTTTACGGGCGCGTTTTTGTCATGGCTGACGCAAAGAACAAAAAGCGTCTGGAGCGCGGCGCTGGCACATGGTGCGATAAACGCAGTCGCGTCGATTCCGATATACCTTCACAGGGATATCAACAGCGCGTCACTGCTTTTGGGTCCGGCAATGGTCGGGCTTGTGGGCGGAATACCGATGATTGTCTGCGGGCTGATCTGCATCAAAAAGCTCATGAAGGATAACAATAATGCGGCAGCGGCTGCAAATGCCGAAACGAATACGGACATTGGAGATTCTATATGAAGCTGACATTTATCGGCGCGACTCATGAGGTGACGGGAAGCTGTTATTTTCTGAATGCGTGCGGCAAAAATATTTTGATAGATTGCGGCATGGAGCAGGGCAGGGACGAGTTTGAAAATCAGGAGCTTGCGATAAGCCCGTCGGAGATTGACTGCGTCCTGCTGACACATGCGCACCTTGACCATTCGGGTAATCTGCCTCTTTTGTACAAAAACGGGTTCAGGGGCAAAATATACGCCACCGAGGCCACCTGCGATTTGTGCAATATCATGCTGCGCGATTCGGCGCATATTCAGGAATTTGAGGCGGAGTGGCGCAACCGAAGGGCAAAGCGGTCGGGCGGCGCCGAGTATGTGCCGATTTACACAATGGACGACGCTCTCGGGGCAATAGGGCTTTTGACGCCGTGCGGCTACAAGAGTTTTATCGACATATTCGACGGGGTGACGGTCTGCTTTTCGGATATGGGACATCTCTTAGGCTCGGCGTGCATCGAGGTCTGGGCGCAGGAGAGTGGCGAAAAGAGAAAGATAGTTTTTTCGGGCGATATCGGAAACACCGAGCAGCCGATACTGAAAGAGCCGACATATATACCGTCTGCGGATTATGCGGTAATTGAATCGACCTACGGCAACCGCTCTCACGGTGCGCGACCGGATTACGTTTCTGAGTTCGCGTCGGTACTTCAAAGAACCTTCGACAGGGGCGGAAACGTGGTTATACCATCGTTTGCGGTCGGAAGAACACAGGAAATACTGTATTTTCTGCGCTGCATCAAGGCGGATGGCAGGATAAAGGGACATGACGGATTTTCGGTTTTTGTGGACAGCCCGCTTGCCATTGAGTCAACAAAGGTATTCAGACAAAATGCCGTGGAATGCTTTGACGACGAGACCAAGGCGCTGATTGACTCGGGAGTAAATCCGCTGAGTTTTGAGGGTCTGAGCATGTCCGTGACCGCCGAGGAATCCAAGGCTATAAACAGCGACAAAAAAAGCAAGGTGATAATCTCTGCGAGCGGAATGTGCGACGCGGGCAGAATAAGGCACCATCTCAGACACAATTTGCAGCGCGCCGAATCGACGGTTTTGTTTGTCGGTTATCAGGCAGAGGGCACGGTTGGGCGAATGCTCTCGGACGGAGCGAAATCCGTAAAGCTGTTCGGGGAACAGGTGAGCGTAAAAGCGGAGATAGCTCAGCTCAATGGAGTAAGCGGACATGCGGACAGCGGCGGTCTTATGAAATGGGCGTCGGCATTCGGAGCTTCTCCGAAAAGATTCTTTGTGACTCACGGGGATGATGAGGCGTGTACCGCGCTGCGCGACAGGATTCAAGATGAGCTGAAAATCAGTGCGGATGCGCCGTACAGCGGCGAGTGCTGGGATTTGATCGAGAATAAAAAGGATAGGATTTAACACAGGCTCGCAGAGAGGGGGAGATAGGATATGGCTGCAAACAGACCGCCCGGACCAAAGGGGTATCTGACCGAGGAGGAAAAGCGCAATATGCCTAAAATCTCCAAGGCGCTTATCAAGCGGATTTTGTCATATCTGAAGCCCTATCGGCTGCAATTTCTGGTGGTTTTCATCGCGATTTTGCTCTCCTCCGTGATAGGTCTGCTGCCCTCACTGATAACGGGGAAAATTGTGGACAAGGCTCTTTACGGCAGAGATATGCAGCTGCTGCTTAAGCTGGTTGCCGCCGCATTTGCCACTCTGTTCATCTCGCAGATAATCGAGGTGCTCGAGACCTATGTCAACGCGTGGATTTCGCAGCGCATAATCTTTGATATGCGCAATGAGATGTACAGGCATTTGCAATTTATGCCCCATTCGTTTTTCACCACGGAAAAGCAGGGGGATATAATGACCCGCATGAACAGCGATATCGACGGGGTCAGCAGTGTTATTTCGGGCACGCTGACAAGCGCGGTCAGCAATATAACGCTTGTTATCACGACGGTTACAGCGCTGTTTGCGATGAACCCGAAGCTGGGTCTGGTTGGTGTTGCGGTTATTCCGATGCTCATTCTCCCGACCAAGCAGGTGGGCAAGCGCAGATGGGAGCTTGCGGGCGAAAACCAGATAAAGCATGACGAGATGAATCAGCTTGTCAACGAGACGCTGAGTGTCAGCGGCTCGCTGCTCGCGAAGCTGTTCACGCGTGAGAACAGCGACTATGAGTCGTTTTCGGGCCTGAATAATCGGGTGACGGAGATATCGCTCAAGGAGCAGAGGTCGGGACAGTGGTTTCGCGCGGTCATGGGGATGTTCACCCAAATCGGCCCGCTGCTTATTTATCTCGCGGGCGGCTGGATGCTGATTTCAAGCTCGGATTCAACGCTTACGGTGGGTGCGATAACAGCCACCGTCGCGCTGATAAACAGGCTTTACAAACCGGTTCAGACTCTGCTGAATCTACAGGTCGACTTCACCCGTTCGCTCGCGCTTTTTTCGCGGATATTCGACTATCTCGACCGCAATAACCCGATAAAGGACTGCGAAAACCCGCAAAAGCCCGATTTGGATACGACCGATATACAGCTTCGTGACGTCCGATTTGCCTATGACGGCGGCAAGCCCGTATTGGACGGTGTGTCGTTCAATATCCCGAGCGGGAGCATGTATGCAATCGTCGGGCGCTCGGGCTCGGGCAAGTCCACCATTGTAAATCTGATACCGCGCCTGTACGACGTTACCGGCGGAGAGGTTTTGATAAACGGGGTTGATGTCCGAGCTATCGAGCTTCACTATCTGCGCGGCAATATAGGCATGGTCACGCAGGATACCTATCTGTTCAATGGGACAATACGCGAAAATCTTCTCTGCGCAAGGGAGAACGCGACGCAGAAAGAGCTTGAAAACGCCTGCAAAATCGCGAACATACACGAGCTTATCATGTCGATGCCGAACGGGTATGACACGGTTGTCGGCAACAGGGGCCTAAAGCTGTCCGGAGGCGAAAAGCAGCGTGTTTCGCTCGCGCGGGTTGTGCTCAAGGACCCGAAAATTCTGATTCTTGACGAGGCTACCTCCGCGCTTGATTCAATTTCCGAAAGTCTGATACAGGACGCGCTGGACGGGCTGATGAAGGACAGAACCTCCATAGTTATTGCCCACAGACTCTCAACAGTGCTTGCGGCGGACGGAATACTTGTGATAGACGGCGGCAAAATCGCGGAGCAGGGAAGGCACGAGGAGCTTTTAAAGAAAAAGGGAATATACAGCGAGCTGTTCGAGACTCAGTTCCGCCGTGTGCTCGTCAATCAGAAGAATCCCGAATAACCCCGGAAATCCCGAATAGCCCCGGAAAGCCCGAATACGCCCTAAGGAATCCCGATTATCCCGGAAACCCCGATTACCACAGAAGCCCCGATTACCGCAGAAATCCCGAATAGCCCCGGGAAATCCCGATTACCCCGGAAACCCCGATTACCACAGAAGCCCCGATTACCCCGATTGTCCCGGGAATCCCGATTACCCCGGAAATCCCGATTGCCCCGCTTTTTTCAGTCATAGGCGGCGAATCGGGTGCTTTGGCAGGTTGCGGACATTGTCTCGGCAGACCGCTCAAAGCCGCAGCCGCCCTATGCTTTGCGGCACTTAATAATTAACAAGAAAAAGCGTCAGACCTTGTTAAGAAGTCCGACGCTTTTGTGTAGTATAATGCTATTGAGCAATATCGACAGTAAGCGAAATTTAATTTAGAGGCAGAGCTTCGATTGTTTGCCGAATATCAAAAAAGCTCTCGGTGTGCTCAGGCGAACATACCGCTCCAGTAGTTGTTGTAAACTCCGTCCTCGTTGACATACATAGAGGCTCCGAAAAGGCTCGCCTCGGGGCTGAGCATTTTCTCCCTTTGGGTGTCGTTCGACTCCCAGCAGTTAAATACGTCCCGTGCTGTCAGATACCCCGCGGAAATGCACTCGCCTTTCACTCCGTCCGCCGCGGATATTCCCGCCATTCCGTCCGGTCTTGTGTATGAGTACACCTCGGTCAGCTCCTTTGAGCGGGTCTTTGCGCCGCTCTCGAGCGAGCTGCTCCACGCGAGTGCGGTCAGCCCCTTTTCGGTTCGAAGCTTGTTGACAAGCTCAAGAAGGTCATCGGCTATTCCCGAATTAAATCCGTTTTCGGGCATGTCGCGCTTGCCGTCGTCCTCAAGGTCGGTTGTCACAACGGTCTTTGCGAGGTCGGTGACCGAAACGGTATAGATAATCGAGCGCCGAGGCACAAAGATTTTGTTTTCGCGAAGCGTGTTGCTTGTGACGGTGTTTTCCTGGTTGTCCGAGCTTTCGTCAGCGGCCGCAGCGGGTGCTTGTACGCCGAGCGCGGCGCGGTATTCGGCATATATCTCGGGCGAAACATCCTTCCAGAATCCCGCGATAACCTTTATTTTGGTTTTTGTATCAGCCTTTCCGGATACGGTGAAGGTCGCGATGCCATTTTCGTTTTTGTTGAGGCTCACCGTGGCGGTTGCGTCGTTATATGAGACAAGCATCACATCCTCATTTTCCGAAAGACCTGTCTCAAGGGTTACTCCATTTTGCATATACGCCGAAATCTCGGCGGGCGGCTGTGCGGTTGAGTTGGTGAGTCCGTCGACAACGAACTCCTGATGATATCGATTAAGCACACGCAGCTCGGTTCGCGGCTCAGCCTTTTTTTCAATTCCGATAAGATTGCGCAAAAAAGAGCGCAGCTTGTCATATGGGGCGGACATGTCTCTGCCGAGCAGTGCTACTTTATGTGCGGGCTCATTGTCGGGAAGCTCTTTTTCCATAGTTGTGATGCTGAGCGAAGTTTTAAAATACTCGCCCTTTGCGCACACCGAGCTGCCGTCAACCTCAAGAATGTCGGCGTCGCTTGCAATTACCTCGGAAACAGTCTCGTTGTCCGACAGAGGGACATCTACATTGAACACCTCACCGACAGCGAGAGTTTTTGTGGGCAGCTCCCGAGCGACGGGATCTATATAGCTGTCCTTTGGCGCAGGCACCCACGGCTCGGCAATTACGACCGACCCGCCGAGCATCAAAAGCACAAGCGCGCACGCGATAGCTGCGATGACCTTTCCCGCTCTCCGCTTTCCGCTATTGGGCTTTTTTCTGCCCCTTGGGGCGGAGGTGGTCGAAGCTGTCGCCTCAATGTCCTCGTCAAAATTCACAGTGCTGAGCTCGAGGGAATCCGCTTCGTCCAAAAGAGTGTCCACCTCTCGCATATAGCTCTGCTTGACTTTTAAGCTGTCACGCTTGTTTGTAAGGCTCATAATATTAATTGGTCACCTTCCGATGTTTAATTCTGTTTTCCATTTTAACATAAACCGCATATCGCCGCAAACAAATTCGCGATATCTTTCAGTCTTTGCGCAATTGTTTTTCGAACGGACGGACATGAGCTCTCCCGATAATAAAGTTACAGCAATTTATCCGAGAAATTTGCAAAAAAAGAACGCGTTTTGAAATTAAATACGGAAGCACCATAAGCACAGTGCGATATCGGTTGAAAAAGGAGATGATTTATGAGAAAATATACTCACAGGCAATACCCGAAGGAACTTCAAGGCTCCAAACGAGCTCAAATCGGCAGAATATAAAAGATACCGCACATTTTGCACAGACGGGCATCCGTGCCGAATTGCGGCGGGGACTTCATATATAAAGGGAATTCAGAAATGATATCTGAAAAAAATAAAAAAATCTACAAGTTCAAAGGCGGGAATGCGGGCACGGGAACAGAGGCGTTTGAATATTCCGAAATTTCGGACTCGGACGAGTGGTACGAGCCGGACAGCCCCGACGGGCACACTGCCATCAAGACCCGCCGCGCCGAAATCGCCGAAATCGAGATAAAAAGTCATGACGAGACCGCAAAAAAGAGACATGCCCTGAAAGAGACGAAGCGTCGGGGCGGAGAATTTACAATTGATTCGACTATGCTCGTGAATAACGCGGGCGTTCTCGAGGGCAAAACGAAATCCGTATCGGCGGCTCACAAGGCAGCCGCGGCGATATGCTGCGTGCTGATGTTTGCCATTGTGGTCGGCGGCCCGATAGGATACGCAAAATACCGCGACTATCGGCGAGAGCACAAGCAATATGTCTCACTCCCGCCCGAGCTTGAAAAGCTCAGCGCCGGATATCTCACCGCGGTGCTTCCGGACATTGCGGTTCCGCTCGACACGCATGTCAGCGAGGACAGGCTGAAAACGAGCATGGAAATGCTCATCAACACCATAGGCAACCGCTTTGTCGGAACCGACGGAAATGCCCGCGCGCGAAGCTACATAACAGAGCAGCTGACGGAAATGGGATATCTCGCCGAGAATGGCACGATGTATGCTCAGCCGTTCACGATTGACATCGAGGCGACTCGCGAGGTAGAAAGACCGAAGCCGCCGAAGAAAACGGGCACAGGCATAAGAAATAAAAAAGTGAAAATCGAGTATGTGACGGTCATCGAGAAATACCATGTTTTCTATGACACCGAAAACGTGATAGCGGTAAAGCCCACGGCAGCCCCGAACCCGAAGATTGTGGTAGTCTCGGCGCACGTGGACTCGGTGTACAACACGCGCGGGGCAATCGACAACGGCTCGGGCGTGGCGGCACTGCTTGAGCTGGCGCGCGTCATAGGCGAGAGCAGGCGCGATTACGGCGTTGAAATTCACTTCTGCTTCTTTTCGGGCGAGGAGCTCGGAATGCATGGCGCGTATCATTACTTAAAGCAGCTGAGTGCGGACGAGCGGGCACGTCATGCCGCAATGCTCAATATTGACATGGCAGCCTGCTCGGTGAGCAGTATACCAAAGGCGTTTTCGGTTTCCACATACGGCAAGAACACAACGTCGGGATACACCGACGGAACGTTTGCGGAGCCGGCGAACAATATCGTCTCGTCGTCGGCAATCCGCGCATATGAAAAAAACGAATTCGGCATTCCGCGTCTGTTTGCGCCGATTCATTGGGAAAAGAACGATTTGCGCCCGTTTCACAAGGCGGGTATAGATGCGGCGACCGTCTCGTGGAGAGAGATTGACAAGACGCGCGCAATAACAAACTACGACATTGCGTCGCCGATAGTCATGCACACCCCCGACGACGTGCTCGAGACAATGGATATGAATTCGCTCTGTCAGACGACTCGATTTACGGCGAAAGCCTTTGAGGAGCTTTGCAAAACGCTCCGCGGAGAAAGCGCAAACATGCTCGGAGTGCTGTGATATCCTCACGTACGGCGCGCGAACGGCGCGCGAAGCGGCACAGAGATAAGCGCAGCGATTCAAAAGGAGCTCAAAGAGGCGAAAATGCCTCTCTTGAGCTCCTTTTTTCAAACGAGCCGCACGGTAAACCGATCTATGTGCTTGATTTTTCTCTGATAAAAGTGCAGAATACAAAAAGGAGTACAAATGAAAATGAATTTAACATATGAGACAGAGTTCGCGCTCAGAGCGGGTGACACCGATTTTACAGGCGGCTGGCGGCCCGCATCTGTTTTTTTGGCTATGCAGGAGGCTGCCGAAAAACATGCGGAAATGATCGGTGTCGGATTTGACAAGCTCCGTGAAAGGGATTGCGCGTGGGTGCTGGCCCGCGCGTGTGCAGTCATCGACAAATACCCGCAAATGGACGATATAGTGCGTCTGCGCACATGGCCGGCGAAAATTCGGCATATGATATTTCCGAGATATTTTGAATTTGAAAATCAAGACGGAGAGCTTATAGGCAGCGCGTCGACCGCGTGGGTAATAATGAAAATGAGCGAGCGGAGAATGGTGTCCGATTCCTCCGAGCTCGGCGTTGCGGTTCCCGAAAATTTCGACAGGCCTGCGCCTCTGCCGATGCCGGGCACAGTGAGGCGTGTTGAGGGCGTGACTCTGCGCTCCGAGCGCAGAGCGGTATATTCCGACATTGATGTGAACGGACATGTGAACAACACGAGATACATCGACTGGCTGTGCGACTGCGTTTCGCTTGAGGCGCACGCAAAGCACAGAATCAAAAAAATCACGGTGAATTACAACGCCGAGGTTTTGGCGGGTACGAACGTCGAGCTTGAGTTTGCGGCTAATGACGGTGCTTTTTCCTTTTGCGGAACGAGCGGAGGCAGAAACTCATTTGCCATCTGCGGCGAGCTCTGCCCGCGATAAACACGATTTATTCCGCTGCTGCGGTTTAAGTATAAATTAAAAACAACTAAGGAGATTTTATTATGTGGATAGCTATTGCGGTTCTTGCGGTTATCGCGCTCTGGTTTGCGATGACGTATAACGGTTTTATTCAGGGCAAAAACCTTGTGGACGAGGCTTTTTCGGGCATGGACGTATACTTAAAAAAGCGCTATGACCTCATCCCGAACCTGGTCGAAACGGTAAAGACCTACATGAATCACGAGCAGGATACCCTGACAAAGGTAGTCTCGCTTCGCAATCAGGCGGCGGGCGCCACAAACCCGAACGACAAGCTCAAGGCGGAGGGTGAGCTGACGAACACACTGACACACCTGTTTGCGCTGACCGAGAGCTATCCCGACCTCAAGGCAAGCGAGCAGTTCCTCAGCCTGCAAGCGGATCTCAAGGGACTTGAGGATGAGATTTCGCAAGCGCGCAAATACTACAACGGAGCCGTAAAGCAATTCAATGTCAAGGTTCAGTCTGTCCCGAGCAATCTCATTGCGGGTATTTTCCACTTTGTCGTATATCCGTTCTTTGAGGTCACTGACGAGGCTGAGCGCAGCGCGGTAAAGGTTGATTTCAATAAATGATAAACAAAAAAACACCATCTGCGTGTCTTCGTCTGTTGGTGTGCATTCTGCTGATTTGCGCGCTGATTGTGCCTGGCGCGGTCTGTTTTGCGGAAGTGGACAACGGCTACTATATCAAAAACTATGATGTGAATGCAGTTGCCAACAGTGACCGCTCATACGACATTGTCGAGACCATCGACGTCCATTTTAATGAGGAGCGTCACGGAATAATCCGCGAGATTCCGACCTACAGCACACTCGAAAAGGAAATACGCCTTGAAAATGTCGAGGTAGTCGGGGATATCTTCGAATATGACGGCTACGAAAAAATCCAAATCGGAGATCCGAACGAGACTGTAAGCGGAGACAAGCGATACACGATTAAATATACTCTTGCACACTGGGCGGATACCGCGCCCGATTTTGACTATCTGTATCTCAACCTTATCGGAACCGAGTGGAACACCCGCATTGAGAGTTTCTCTGCGACAGTGCGGCTGCCCGACGGAGCTGAGGTCAATTCCTGCACCGTCACGGGCGGAAGCTACGGTGACGACGGCAAAACCGTCGCCGAGTTCAAGCAGGAGGGCGACACAATCACGGTGACCGGCAAGCGAGGGCTTGACGCATATGAGGGCGCGACGATAAACGTCGAGATGAACGAGGGCGCGTTTTTTGACGCCGAGGTGTGGATGCCCGCGCTTGTGTTTGAGAATGTCAAGTCGGATATGGTCATGGACGAATATGGAATAATGACCGTGAACCAGACCTATGACGTGACGGTGAACCGCGGCGAATACTATATGATGTACCTTATGGGCTACACCGGGGACCCGGGGTCAAAGCTTAACAGTGTTGAGCTTGTGCTGCCCGGCGGCTCGCGTCAGACCGAAAAAAACGAGAATGTGATGATTAACCTCAATGGCTATGAGGGGCGGCGCGTGAGCTTTAAAGTCGCGTTCGAAAAGGCATATAACGTCAGCGAGGGCAAAAGCTCTCTTCAATTGGAGCAGATGATTTTCGGCGGAAACTCGGAATATGAGATTAAAAACTTCGAGAGCAGCATAACAATGCCATTTGAAATCGGCTCGCTGTCACCGACGAGGACAATCTACAGCTTCGATCCCGTAGAAGGGGTCAAGGTCTCGATTGACAAAAATACCGGTACAATACACTCTGAGCCGGCGCAGATGAGCGCTGAGCGGGATGTCTATGTCAACTTGGAAATGCCCGAAACCGAATTTCTCCGCCGCGGCACGGCGTTTGACATTATTGTTCCGATATTCGGCGCGCTTGTGCTCTGTGGCATAGCGTTTTTTGCGCTGACAAAGCGGGACAGAAAGCTCAATCCGGTTCCCGAATTTTATCCTCCGGACGGTATGAATCCCGCCGAGATGGGATATGCGATAGATGCACATGCGGATGCGAAGGACATGACATCCCTGATTTATTACTGGGCATCAAAAAAGCTCCTGAAAATTGAAATTCAGGACGAAAACTCGTTTACATTCCGCAAGCTTGCCGAGATGGGTCAGGGCTTTATGCCATACGAGCGTAAAATGTTCAACGGCCTTTGGGCGGGGGACGCCACATCGGTGACCAACAAGGAGCTTGAGGAAAAATATTACAAGCACATCAATGCGGCTCTCGCCGAGATAAGAGGACAAAAAAAGGGCAAGGACGGCTATATCGACGGCGGCAGATCAGCTGCCTCGTGGACTGCGGGCTGTCTCACCCCGATTCTGTGTGTGGCGCTGGCGTTTGCGGCGGCAATAAGCAGGGGCTTTCCGTTTGCGGGCGAGGTGTTTGCGCTCATGCTGGTGCTCGTGCTCTGCTTTACAATCAGCATTTCGGTCAGTGGCTTAATGCGGAAAAGATACAAAAGCAACTCGGCTGTCGGCAGGATTTTCAGCGGAATATGGCTGGCAATCAGAGCTTTGATAATTGTCGTGCTGGTCTCGGCAACGCTCGGCTCAAGGGTGCTTGCGATGCCGTCGGCGGTGTTCACGGGACTTTGCATTGCACTGATTTCCGCTGTTGCGCCGCTCATACAGCGCAGAACGGAATTCGGGTCGGACAGCCTCGAAAAGGCGCTCGGCTTCAAGCAGTTCCTGATGACCGCCGAAAAGGAGCGTCTCAAGATGCTGCTTGATGAAAACCCGGACTATTACTATGATATTCTTCCATACGCGCAGGTTCTCGGAGTCTCGGATCAGTGGTCGCACCGCTTTGACGGTCTGATGCTTGAGGAGCCCTCATGGGCGGAAGGATCGCACAGCGCGATGTCCACGGCAATGATGCTGAATTCGCTGAATAGCAGCATGGGCAGATCGCTGACGAGTATGCCCTCGAGCAGCGGCAGCGGCGGCAGCGGAATCGGCGGCGGAGGCGGCTTTTCGGGCGGCGGATTCTCGGGCGGCGGCTCGGGCGGCGGAGGCGGCAGCAGCTGGTAAATTCGATGTCGGTCGGCTCGAAGCACTGCGCCGCACGGGCGTAAATCGCGGCCTATTGCGCACAGTGTGTGCACTGCTGCTATATGCTCATATCCGCGCTTCGGCGCGAATTCGGCGTAAAATATTCTCTTAAAAAATCCCATTGCCCGACCGCACGGTACGGGTGAAAATCGAAGCATGCAAAATGCCCCCAATCGCAGTTTTATCACTCTGCGATCGGGGGCATTGTCATGTCGTAAACAAAAGAGTACGCACCCGGAGCCGGTAAGGGCTGAGGTGCCGAAAATGTGTGATTGAATTTCGGATATAGCCCCTGCACACGCCGCAATCGTGTATTTTATTATCCGAGCGAGTATCTGTTCGCTTTCCCAAGCGCCGAGCACCCGATATTGTGTAGGGGCTGTTTCAAGCGGCTCGGGGACGAGATTGCAGCTCTGCGGACTTAAGCTTCGATAATCGGCCCTATGCTGTAGCTGAAAACAACCGAGTCATGGGAATTCAACTCATAAAATGCGTTTTTTGCGCGCTCGACGGCAACGACTGCCCTGTCGATGTTCTCCACGGACAGGAGCAGAGAATACTGATATGCGTTGTATTCCGCAACCGCGTCGCTGCTGCGGAGCGACTGCTTGAGCGCCGACCTCAGCTGGCTCATTGAGGATTTCAGGACACTCGTCTCAATCGGCATATTGTCAAAGCTGCTCAGCGAGATAAGTACTATAAAAATGGAGATTCCGAGCCGCTTCGCCGAGCTTCTCTGAAAGTTGTATATCTCCTTAAACACATCGTAGTCACACAGAAATGCGCCCGGCTCGTGCTTTTGGGTCAGCTCGGAGCGAATCAGAGCTATGTCGTCATTCGATTTTCTGTCGAGTGCGGTAAGTCTCTTGTAAAAATCCAAAATCAGCGCCGACGGCTTGTCGCAGAGCGATTTGCTCTGGTTTCCGGCAATTGTATAATAGTGGGCTACGGCGTCGTTCGGCTTTCCCTGCGCGACGAGCGAATTCATATATTCGAGATTCAGCTGTGAATTAAAGCGGTCGATATTGAGTGCGTACCTGCACACCGATTCGATTTTTTCAAAGTCATTATGCTCCTTGAGCGCGGAAACATAGGTATCAACAACAGCGAGAAACCTCTCGCGAAGCGATATGCTCTTTCGGACAACCCACGGCTCGCGCTCGCTTTCGGGCATAAGATCCCCCCTGTACAAGCTCAGCGCCCGCGCGCAGATGCGCTTTTTTTCCTCGTTGGAAATTGAGCCGCCGAGCCTGTCGCAAAGCTGCTCGAAGTCAAAGCAGTCGACAGAGCAGCAGGGGTCGGTCTGCCAGGTGTATCCGCCGCTGTCGGTGACAATTCGGTCGGACAGATTCTTGTCAAACTCGCCGAGTCTCGCGCGCAGACGGCTGACCATCGTTTTCAGCGAGCCTTTTTGATCGGCGGTCTCATCGTCAAATGGCCAAATAGCCGAAAAAAGTTCGCTTGAGGGTATTGTGCGGTCGTGATTGAGGATGAGATATTGCAAAAGTGCGACGCGCTTTTTCGCCGTCTCAAGCAAGGGCACAATATTGATACCGCCCGTAATAATCTCAAACAGACCGAGCATCTTGATCTGAGTTTTCGACATATCCGCGCCCCCTTGTGTCGTTTAACGGCAATATTTTGAGGGAAATGCCGTTGTTTTTTAGATTATAGCATAAAAAGAAGGCCTATTTAAGCACATTCGGTAAATTGATATAACTTACACACATTAAAGTGAGCTTGTTGGGCAATTTGCACAAGGATTTTTTTGCTAATGGTCAAATAATACAAAAATAAAATTGTAATGACATGTAATGTTGACAATGTACAACAACGTATTATAATTAGTCATGTGGGGATAACCCCGCATACAATTTTGAGACAGCTGTTTTCCTCCCTTTTATGTTATGAATGGGTGAGGATTCCGGCTCGTTAAAAAACAAAGAAAATATTGGAGGACACAAAGAATGAAAAAAGCACTTGCTTTACTGCTTGCATTGGTACTGGCACTCAGCCTCGTAGCATGCGGCTCAAAGCCCGAAGCTCCGGCGGAGCCGGAAGCTCCCGCTACAGATGGAAAAAAGGTTTACAGCGTTTGCAATCTCGTAAACGGCAATCTCGGCGACAAATCTTTCTTCGACTCGTGCGAAGAGGGCTTGAAGAAGCTCGCCGCTGACGGTGTTATCACATATGAGACACTTCAGATGGGCGGCACCGACGCCGACCGTCCAAAGTGGGAGACAACACTTAATGACGTTTCCGCTTCCGGCGAATATGATTACATAATCGTCGCTACATGGCAGATGACAGACCTTCTTAAGGTCGCCGCAGAGAAATATCCGGATCAGAAGTATATCTATTATGATAACGAAGTTCCCGGCGCTCCCAACATCTGCAACATCAACTATGCTCAGAACCAGATGGGCTATCTCATCGGCGTTTATGCGGCAATGGTAACCTCACAGACCGACATTGACGGAATCAACCCCGAAAAGGTTGTCGGCTTTATCGGCGGCGGCGACCAGCCCGTTATCAACGACTTCCTCTATGGCTTCCTCGAGGGCGTCAAGGCAACAGATCCCGAAGTTAAGGTTGACACACGCTATACCGAGAGCTTTGTTGATGCCGCTCTCGGAAAAGAGCTTGCACTTTCAATGGTAACAGACAACAAAGCAGACGTCATCTGGGGCGTTGCGGGCGGCGCGGGCTACAGCGCGGCTGAGGTTGCTGTCGAAAAGGGCACATGGTTCATCGGCGTTGACTCCGACCAGGAGAAAACACTTCCGGCTGACCAGGCTGCAAGAACCCTTACATCAGGACTTAAGAACATCGGCGATTCAATGATTTGGTTCTTCACAGAGCTGAATGCGGGCAAGGACCATGTTGGCGAGACAGTATCCCTTGACCTGTCAAACAACGGCGTTGGCGTGGCAATGTTCGGAAACTTCTCGACAATTGCAAGCCAGGATACTCAGGACGCGGTTGTCAAGGCAATGGAAGACATTCAAAAGGGCACAATCAAGGTTTCCTCTGCAATCGGCGACGAGAGCAATGGCGTTGCTACACTCAGAGACTCAATGAAACCGTAATTTCGCACAGCATAAACTAAATTAAAATTTCAAAAGTATAAAAGCTTATACTTTAAAGGGGGAGCTTTCATCGGCTCCCCCTTTTAGATAATGGGGGGTACATTAATGGACAATTCGCAAGATGTTGTTCAAATGAAATCTGTTACCAAGGTTTATCCAAACGGAATTACCGCGAATCAGGAAGTTGACTTTTCTGTCCGTGCAGGGGAGATACACGCGCTTATGGGCGAAAACGGAGCGGGAAAATCCACTCTTATGAAAATTCTGTTTGGACTCGAGCAGCCGACAAGCGGTGAAATTTTCGTTAACGGCAGCGCTGTCAGCCTCACGTCTCCGACGGTTGCAATCGAGCACGGAATCGGCATGGTGCATCAGCACTTTATGCTTGTGCCGTCACTCACCGTTGCAGAGAACATTGTTTTGGGCATGGAACCGAAAAAACGCGGAGTGTTCATTGATTTCAACAAGGCAGTCGCAATTACCGAAGAGTATTCAAAGAGGTTCAATCTCCATGTCGAGCCGAACATGAAGGTGATGGATATTCCGGTCGGAATGAAGCAAAAGGTCGAAATTCTCAAGGCGCTTGTGCGCGGTGCGAAAATTTTGATTCTCGACGAGCCGACTGCGGTTCTCACCACACAGGAGACGGGCGAGCTATTCAAAGAGCTGAAGCATCTCAAGGAAAGCGGCTACACCATTATTTTCATCTCGCATAAGCTCAAGGAAATCAAGGAGCTTACCGACCGCCTTACTATTATGCGCGGCGGAAAGTCGATGGGCGTGTACAATACCGCCGATATCTCCGAGCAGGAAATTTCAAAGCTTATGGTCGGGCGTGACGTCATTCTCACGGTTGAAAAGGACAAATCACAGCCCACAGATGTCGTTCTCTCGGTAAAGGAGCTTGAATATACCAACGAGTGGAACAAAAAAATGCTGGACAGAATTTCGTTCACTCTGCGCAAGGGCGAGATATTGGGCGTCGCGGGTGTTGAGGGCAACGGTCAGCGCGAGCTGGTCGATATGCTGTTCAATCTCAATGTCCCCGATTTCGGAGACGCTGTCGTCAATGGCACGAGCGTAATCGGAATGGCTCAGAGCGATATACGCAGTCTGGGAGTTTCGCATATTCCGGAGGATAGAATGACTCTCGGAATGGCAGGCACCGGAACAATTGAAGAAAATGTAATCTCCGACCGATTTAACAAGAAAAAATTCAATGAGGGTCCGTTTTTCAATATGAAGGCGATTCACGAAGAGGCGGACAAACTTATAGACCAATATAATATACTGTGCAAATCCCGCAACCAGCAGGTCGGAAACCTGTCGGGCGGCAACATTCAAAAGGTGGTTGTCGCGCGTGAATTTTCAAGTGATCCCGTACTCATAATAGCCGACCAGCCGACCCGCGGAATTGATGTCGGCGCAACCGAATTTATCCGCAAAAAGCTCGTTGAGCTGTCCCGCGCTGGCGCGGCAGTGCTGCTCGTGTCGGCGGATTTGAACGAGGTTATGGAGCTTTCGGACAGCCTGATTGTTCTTAACAGCGGAAAAATTGTCGGATATTTTGAGGATGCAAGCTCGCTGACCGATGTGGAGATGGGCGAATATATGCTCGGTCTGAAAAAACAGAGCGATGAAGAGATAAGGAGGGTCATCCATGATTAATCGCAGAGAGCGCATGTTTAACATTGTGCGAAGCGCTGCCGCAATAGCCGTCGCACTTGCAATTGCCATGGTGCTTGTTTTTATCGTGGCGGAGGACCCGTTAAAGGCGATGAAATCCTTCTTCATTTCGCCGCTTTTCACGGTTAAGCCCGGTTCCTTTTCTTTTAATACAGGCTCGTTTTTGACAATTTTAGGGCGCATGATACCGATAATTTACACAGGTCTTGCGGTCTGCGTCATGTTCAATGCAAATCAGTTTAACCTCGCAGGTGAGGGCTGTGTCATGATGGGCGCGTTTGTCGCGGCGCTCTGCGCTATCTATCTCGACCTCCCCCCGATTATCCACGTGGTTGTGTGCCTGCTTATCGCGGGCGTGTCCTGCGGCATAGTGATGCTGATACCCGCCCTGCTCAAGACAAAGTTAGGCGCGAGCGAGATGGTCTCGTCATTGATGCTCAACTATATCATCGCAAAGGTTGTCATGCACTTTCTGAACGAGAACTTCGCCGACAGAAGCAAGGGCTCGCTCATGACATTCCCGTTTAAAAAGACGGCTATGATAGGCGACATGATTCCGAACTCGGACGCCACCTGGGGTTTTGCTCTTGCCCTCGTGGTGACGCTGTTAGTCGCGCTTTTGATGTATAGAACCCGATGGGGCTATTCAATCAGAATGATCGGAATAAATCAGGATTTCGCAAAATACTCGGGCATCAAGGTTGCGGCAATCATCGTGTTCGCACAGGTGCTCGGCGGATTTATAGCAGGTCTCGGCGGCGCGGTTGAAAACCTCGGACGCTACGACACATTTTTGTGGCGTGACCTTCCCGGCTATGGCTGGACAGGCGTCACGATTGCGATTCTCGCCAAAAACAACCCGCTCTATGTCCCGATAGCGGCATTTTTCCTCGCATACATAAGCCGCGGCTGTGAGCTGATGGGTTCGTTTGCAGGAGTTCCTGCGGAGCTGTTTGACATAATTCAGTCGGTTATATTCCTCTTCTTTGCGGCGGATCACTTCCTTGCAAAATACCGTCAAAAGGTAGTTGTTAAGGGCGCTCAGGAAGAGCTGAAGCACAAAGCTGCCACAGCGGAGAAAGGGGGCAAAATCTAATGCAAAACCTTCTTTTAAGTTTGATAAAGCCCGAATTTTTGTTCTCGGTTTTGAGAATCACCACCCCGATTCTGTTTGCAGCTCTCGCCGCGGTTATCTGCGAAAAAGCGGGCGTCACAAACATAGGACTTGAGGGTACCATGATGGTAAGCTCGCTTTTGGGCTCGCTTATCGGAGTTTGGACTCAGAGTGCGTTTCTGGGGCTTGTCGGCGCGGTTATTGTCGGTCTGCTGCTCGCGCTGATGATCGGATTTTTTGCCCTCAGACTCAAAACAAATATTATTCTCGCAGGTATCGCCGTGAACACAATCGGCGCCGGCGGAACTGTATTTATGCTATTTATGCTCACGGGTCTCAGGGGCAACTCGGGCGGGCTTGCAAACAAGCTGCTTCCCACAATTGACATTCCTCTGATAAAGGATATTCCTTTTATCGGCGAGGTACTGTCCGGACACTGTATCCTCACCTATATCGCATTTTTCTTCGTCTTTCTGGTGTTTGTGCTGCTGTATAAAACGCCGCTCGGCTTGAAAATACGCGCTGTCGGCGAGAACCCCAACGCCGCCGACTCGGTCGGTGTGGGCGTGAACAAAATCAAATATACCGCATTGGCGCTTTCGGGTGCTCTCGCGGGCTTCGGCGGCGCATATATGTCAATGTACTACCTCTCGGGCTGGTATACGGCATTTGTTTCGGGACGCGGCTTTATCGCGCTCGCCGCCTGTGCAATGGGCAACGGTGAGCCGATTGGCACAATGCTGGCGTCGCTGCTGTTCGGCGTCGCGGACGCTTTGAAAATCAAGATGTCCGGAATGCAGGGCTTTTCGTCCAACCTTGTGGCGGCAATCCCGTATGTCGTCACGATTGTCGGTCTGGCGGTCTATTCCGGAATCACACTCAACAGGGTTAAAAAACAGAAAAAGAGAATGGCTGCCAAGGCTGCCAAGGAGAGCTGAAAATTATGGAAAAAATCCCCGTTATTCTTGACGGAGACCCCGGACATGACGATGCGATTGCGTGGCTGCTTGCCGCGTCGTCGCCGCAGCTCGATATACGTGCGGTAATTTCGGTGGGTGGCAATGTGTCGCTTAAAAAGACCACATTGAACGCTCTGAGGTGCTTTACGCTTTTTCAAAAATATGACATACGGATAGCAGAGGGCGCTGAGCGCCCTCTGCTATCCGAGCCTCAGAACGCCCCGTCGGTTCACGGCGAATCGGGCTTAGACGGGCCCGCTATGCCCGAATCTAAAATCGAGCTCAGCGGTCAGAGCGGCCTTGAGCTTATGGCGGAGGTTCTTCGCAGCAGCGACAAAAGGGTGACGATAATCCCTACAGGACCGCTCACCAATATCGCGAATCTCATTGTGGCATATCCTGAATTAATCGACAAAATCGAGCGCATCTCACTCATGGGCGGCGGGATACTCTCGGGCAACTGGACTCATGCCGCTGAATTCAATATTCTCGTAGACCCCGAGGCGGCGCGCGTGGTGTTCGGCAGCGGAATCCCGATTATAATGGCTCCGCTTGACGTTACCGAAAAGGCGCTGATTTTAGCGGAGGACGTTGAGCGAATCCGCAAAATAGGGAATCGGGTTTCCGATATAGTCGCGGAGTGGCTGGACTTTTTTTACAAGTTTCACAAGACGCTCGGGTATGCGGGCGCACCGCTTCACGACCCGTGTGCGGTGGGTGTTATCATAAATCCGGATATCTTTGTGAAAAAGGATATGTATGTTGAAATTTCGGTCGGCGGGGAGTATACGCGGGGCGCTACGCTCGGCGACTATTACGGAGTGTCGGGTAAAAAACCGAATGCGACCGTGATAATGAATCTCGACCGCGAAAAATTTGTGCAGATGCTAATCGAGGCGTGCGAGAGCTTTTCGGAGGCGAAAACATGAACAGAATACCTGTTGTAATCGACAGCGCGCTGAACGCAGACGAGATTTTGGGGCTTCTGCTCGCAAAAAAATCGGATATGCTCGACATAAAAGCGCTCTGCACCATAGCCTGCACAAAGGACAGCGGCGCACTTGTGCGCGCGCAAAGACTTGCGGCTGCGCTCGAGTGGGACATTGAGCCGGTGCCCGGCGCAGAGAAAAACCTGTATCGCTCGGCGCGCGAGCTAAAGCCTGTTTTTGATTTCGACGAGACCCTGCTGCCCGAGCGGACAATATCCGACAAGGCGGCCTGCCCCGCATGGGAGGTCATCTACAGCGAGGCGAAAAAATCGGGCGGACAGCTTGTCCTTATCGCGCTCGGACCGCTGACAAATCTCGCAATCGCATTGGCGGTTCATCAGGATATTGAGCCGATGATAAAGTGCGTCATTGCGGCGGGCGGCGGGATAATCGGCGGAGATGCCACCATGTGCGCCGAGTACAATTTTTATGCTGACCCCGAGGCGGCTCAAAAGGTGATTAAGAGCCGTATCCCCGTATACCTGTGTCCCGCGGACATGGGCTCGCGGGCGTATTTGACCGCAAATGAGCTTGAGGATATCGCGCAGTGCGGCTCGGCTGAATCAAAGCTGTTTTCAAAAATAGGGCTTGCCAATCTTGAAAAAGGACTGCGCTTTTCCGATAAAAAGGGATATCCGTCAAAGGCGGCGGCAGCGGTGATGTTCGCGATTGACGGCAGTCTGTTCACGTCGGACGAGTGCTTTTTGGGCGTGGAGACAATGAGCCGCGAGGCATATGGAAAAACGGTCACCGATGTTTACAGCGACAAGCAGTATGAGCACGGGAATTTTATCCTGCTCGACTGTGACCGCGAGGGCTTCACCGCAAAAATCGAGGAGCTTCTGATATGAAAACCCCGCATAAATCGGCGAGAATTCCCTTGACACTGTTCGCGTGCGGACTCGCGGGAGCGGCGTCAAAAGCGCTTTGAAATGAGATTCGCATAAAAAACAATACGTAAAATCCGCTCTGAGCGGCCGATATGCTCCCTTTATGAGAGACAGTGAAAAAAAGAAAAACACTGTTGCTTATGAAGGGAGTATTGCTTTATCGGGAAAAGGGAGGACAGAGACAGAGCCGAGGGAAAAAACAGTCGGCGCATATCTGACGGAAAAAATTACAAGAGCGGATTCTTTTGATTTGCGCATTTTGCAGCCCGTTCGGCTGCTTGATGTCCTCCCGACACTCAATCGGCAGCTGCGCCTCCGTTGCCGTGCCGGATTACATACAAATCGGCGAAGCGGGCGGGACAGACCATTTGCGAATGCATCTCAGAATGCAGCCGTGACGGATTACAGACAATCGGCTTCCGCGCCTCCTTTGCCGTGCCGGATTACAGGCAAATCGGCAAAGCGGAGGGACAGACCATTTGCGAATGCATCGCACAATGCAGCCGTGCCGGATTACAGGCAATCGGCAGCCGTGCCTCCTTTGCCGTGCCGGATTACAGGCAAATCGGCAAAGCGGCGGGACAGACCATTTGCGAATATCTCGCACAATGCAGCCGTGACGCAAAACAAAAAATCCGATGTTTTTCTCAAATATCACGGTGCAAAAATGGGGTTTGTATGGTACAATAATACTCAGCCGCGCACCGCAAAGCTGCGCCGTGTCCCAACACCGAAAGGAAACTCAGAATGGATAAAATAGTACAGATTCTTGCGGCAGAATTCAAAAAGCCGCTGCAAAATACCGAGGCGGTCGTGGGTCTTATCGACGAGGGAAACACGATTCCCTTTATCGCGCGATACCGCAAGGAAATGACAGGCTCGATGGACGATCAGCTGCTGCGCGAGATGTTCGACAGGCTGGCATATCTGCGAAGCCTCGATCAGCGCAGAGCCGAGGTCAAGGAATCCATAGCCTCACAGGAAAAGCTGACAGACGAGCTTGCAAAGGCAATAGACGATGCATCGACACTCGCCGAGGTTGAGGATTTGTACCGCCCGTACAAGCCGAAGCGCCGCACCCGCGCTTCGATTGCGCGCGAAAAGGGGCTGGAGCCGCTGGCGGAGTTTCTGTTTGCACAGGATAAAAACAGCATCGCTCCCGAAATCGAGGCTGAAAAATATACAGATGCGGAAAAAAAGGTCGCGACCGCTGACGACGCACTTGCGGGCGCGCGTGACATCATAGCCGAAAACACCTCGGACGACGCAGAAATCCGCAAAAAGCTGCGCGCGCTGCTGCAGTCGCGCGGAACGCTTGTCTCGGCGGGAATCAAGGATGAGGACAGCGTATACCGCATATACTACGAGTTCAGCGAGCCTGTCGGCAAGCTTCAAAGCCATAGAATTCTCGCGATAAACCGCGGAGAACGCGAGGGCTTTTTGAAGGTGTCGATTGAGCTTGCGCGCCCCGATGCGATGAAAATTATCGGAGAGGCGACACTCAAGCCGTATACCTGCGCCACAAGCGAGCAGGTAAAAACCGCCATTGAGGACAGCTATGACCGTCTGATTTTTCCCTCAATCGAAAGGGATATTCGAAATCTCTTAACCGAGCGAGCGGACGAGCAGGCGATAAAAACCTTTGCGCTTAATCTTAAGCCGCTGCTGATGCAGCCGCCGATAAAGAACATGGTCACGCTGGGGCTTGACCCCGCCTATCGCACAGGCTGCAAGATAGCGGTTGTCGACGGGACGGGCAAGGTGCTCGACACGGGCGTTGTCTATCCGACCCCTCCGCACAACAAAAAGGAGGAGGCCGCCGCAAAGCTCAGAGCTATGATTAAAAAGCACGGAGTCAAGGTCATCTCAATCGGCAACGGAACTGCCTCGCGCGAGTCGGAGCAGTTTGTAGCCGAGCTGATTCACGGCACGGATTTGGGCTATGTCATCGTCAATGAGGCGGGCGCGTCGGTCTATTCCGCAAGTAAGCTTGCGGCAAACGAGTTTCCCGAATATGATGTGTCGATTCGAAGCGCCGTATCTATCGCGCGCCGTTTGCAGGACCCACTCGCCGAGCTTGTGAAAATAGACCCCAAGAGCATCGGAGTCGGTCAGTATCAGCACGACATGCCGCCGCAGCAGCTTGACGAGTCGCTGGGCGGAGTGGTTGAGGACTGCGTGAACACAGTCGGAGTCGATCTCAACACGGCGTCAGCGCCGCTCCTGGGGCGCGTGGCGGGAATCAATGTGGGCGTCGCCAAAAATATAGTGGTGTACCGCGAGGAAAACGGCATATTCACAACGAGAAAGCAGCTTTTAAAGGTTCCCAAGCTCGGCGCGAAAGCGTTTGTGCAGTGTGCGGGATTTATCCGCGTTCCCGAGAGCAAAAATGTTTTGGACAACACCTCGGTTCATCCCGAGAGCTATGACGCCGCCGAAAAGCTGTTGGATATCTGCGGATTTACAATGAAGGACGTAAAGGAAAATAAGCTCGGAGACCTGCGCGAGAGAGTGGCGAAGGAGGGCGAGCTGAAAGCGGCGGAGCATTGCGGGGTGGGTATACCAACCCTGCGGGATATCATAAAGGAGCTTCAAAAGCCGGGACGCGACCCGCGTGACGAGCTGCCTGCTCCCGTACTGCGCTCAGATGTGGTGGATATGGACGACCTATTGCCGGGCATGGAGCTCACCGGAACAGTGCGCAATGTCGTGGATTTCGGCGCATTTGTCGATATCGGCGTGCATCAGGACGGGCTGGTTCACATCTCGCGCATGGTGGACAGATATATAAAGCACCCCTCGGAGGTCGTAAAAACAGGGGATATAGTGACAGTGTGGGTGCTTGAGGTAGATAAGGCAAAAAATCGCATATCATTGACAATGCTCAAGCCCAAGGAGCTTGACGACGAAAAAAAGGAGAGATAAGCATATGTTAAAGCACATTGTAATGTGGAAATTCAAGGAGACGGCAGAGGGCAGGACCAAGGCGGAGAATATTGCCATGATGCACGCGCGGCTTTCGGCGCTGCCTCCGCAGATAAGCTGCATTTTAAGCTTTGAGCTTGGCAGGGACGTGTGTCACACCGAAAAGTCCTATGATATGGTTCTTGTGTCCGAATTTGAAAATGTCGCAAAGATGCTTGAATACCGCCGTAACCCCGACCACATGTCGGTGTCGGGTCTGATGGCAAAGCTTGTCGAGAGCCGCGCCGTGGTCGACTTTGAGTTCTGACGGCGATAAATAGCCGATAAATGAGCAAAGCGCCCCTGAAAACGGATTTCAATATCCGAATTCAAGGGCGCTTTTCGTCTTTTCGGTTTTTCGTCTTTCCGGCTTTCCGGCATTTCGTCTTTTCGTCTTTTCGGCATTTCGTCTTTCCGGCATTTCGTCTTTTCGTCTTTTCGGCATTTCGTCTTTTCAGATGAAATTTTCCGGCGCGGAGATTCCCCGCAAAAGCTCTGAAAAGCAAAGCGCGGCAGAGAGAGCGGCGAAGGTGATATCCATACAAAAAACACCGCATTGCTCGAATTCGGCAATGCGGTATCGGCCGTAGATATCCTGCATGGAGAAGGATGAGCTTCGGCGCTGTCGTTTCAAACGAAGCTGTCTTTGCAAGGCGAAATTATTCCGCGGTCTCCTTGAGCTGTTTGAGACAGCTGCTGCATACGGTTTTCCCGTTGAATTCGACGGTGTTTTTTGTGCTCTTGCAAAACACGCAGCTCGGGGAATACGCCTTGATAATGATTCTGTCGCCCTCGGCGCTTATTTCCACGGGATCGCCGCTCGCGATGCCGAGTACATTGCGGTACTCAATAGGAATGACGACACGTCCGAGTTTATCCAAGTCCCTGATAATGCCTAAAGATTTCATTGCAACTCCTTAATATTGTGAGATTTATGAGAATATTGTATCATTTCGCCAACTATCTATTAGAGAGGTGACGGATATGATGAACTGTGTAATACTGACTCTGATTCTGCTGTCGATTGTATTCGGCGCTCTGCTCGGACGGATGCCGGAGCTGACCGGAGCAGCGCTTGACAGCGGAGTGAGCGCAATAAAGCTCTGTGTGGAGCTTTGCGGAACGGTGGCTCTCTGGTGCGGAATTATGAAAATAGCGCACAAATCGGGTCTGTGCGATAAGCTGAGCCGGGTGCTGTCCCCCGTGACGGGATTTTTGTTCAGGGGATTGAAAGAGAGGAGCAAAAAGGCGATAGACTCTATTTCACTGAATATAACGGCGAACCTGCTGGGTCTGGGAAGCGCCGCAACTCCGATGGCTCTCGAGGCAATGGCAGAGCTTGATAAGCTCAACAGACAGTCGAATATCGCAAGCGACTATATGATAACCTTTGTCGTGCTCAACACCGCTTCGATTCAGCTTTTGCCCACCACGGTTGCCGCGATAAGGAGGATGGAGGGAAGCGCAAATCCGCTTGAGATAATCGGATGTGTGTGGCTGTCCTCAATTGCGAGCGTTATTGTGGCAATTGTGTCGGCAAAGCTGCTCGGCAGAAAAAAGAAGGAGAAGCGCCGATGAAGATACTGAGTGACTGGCTGATTCCCTGCGTGATATGCGGAATAATAGTGTACGGGTTTGTCAAAGGGTGCAATATTCTGGATGCGTTTACCGAGGGAGCGCTTGAGGGCTTGAGGGTCGTATACAGAATAACGCCGACAATGATAGCAATAACTCTGTGTGTCGGAATGCTCAAGGCAAGCGGCGGGCTTGATCTGATAGCGGCATTTGCGGAGCCCGCGGTCGAGCTTCTGCACATTCCGAAACAGACTGTTCCGCTTATGCTGATGCGCCCGATATCGGGCACAGGCGCACTGGCGGTTTTTAAGGATATAATAAAGGACAACGGACCCGACAGCTATGTGGGCAGGGTTGCATCGGTTATGCAGGGCTCAACCGAAACGACATTTTATACGATGGCACTGTATTATGGCGTGACAAGCGTCAAAAACACAAGGCACACGCTGATAAGCGCACTATCGGCTGATGTCACCGGATTTATAATATCCGCGCTGAGCGTTGCGGCGCTGCTGGCATAGGTTGAAGTTTGCTGTCAAAGCCTGTCGTATCTACTGCCTATTTTACCACATTTTGGAAATAGTGCAAGCCCTATTTTGCGAGCCAGACAAAAATACCGTCCTCATTTTTAAATAGCGAGATTCCCTCATAGCCCTTTGCGAGGCATCGGCTGATTGCGTACACATCAAATACGGAAAAACGCTCATAATAAGTGTAAAGGCGTGTGCTCGAGTGTGTGTAGCACATTATGTATCGAAGCTTGCAGCCGTATTTCTGGCGCATTGCCTTTATCTGAAAGCCGTTTATCGACATCATGCTCATCAGGCTTCCGATGTTTTTCGGAGAGACCGTCGCAAGCACACGGGTGCACCCGAATGCCTCGACCGCGCGTCCGACACATACGTGTGCGAGCTCGCGGGCGATTCCGTTTGAGCGGTATGCGGGGGCGACAAAATAGCACTCGAGAGTCACGCAATTTGCGCACTCACTGTCGCTGAATCCGATATCGGCTCCGAGATTTTCCCCGTACAAACTCGGGATAAAGCCGCACACGCCGCACAGCTCTCCGTTTGCAAACATGCCATGAACCTCTCCGTTTTCGAGCATGTTTAAAAATTCGGCGCGGGTGCTTGGGACATACGCGGCGCTGTCCGTGATTGCGGATATGACCTCGTCCTGAACACGCATGATTTCGTCGAGGTCGTGCTCATACAGGCGGCGTACAATTCCCTTGTGAACCTCATTTGTGCAAATGTTTTTGAGATATGGCTTCATTGCGTAACACCTCTTTGCGATAAAATGCTTTTTACAGATTGACGATACAGTTGTTTTTATCTATGAAAATGCGCGCAGAGTCCTCGGTGACAAAAAGCGAGCCGTCGCAGCGGCAGGCGGAAACGCCGCAGCTTCGCGCGAATGATGCGGCGGTTATACCGCGCTTTTGCATGTCTCCCACGATGATGACCTCATCGCCGACCTTGCTGTTCGGAACCTCGGATAAATCCACAATCATATGTCCCATGCACGGGCTTCCGATGACGGGCACGAGCGTGTCGCAAACGAGTACAGCCAGCTCCTTTTTATGCAAAAGAGCGGGCAGTGAGCCATAGCCGGTGCTGACAATTCCCGCAGTGGTAATGGCGGATGTGTTTACGCAGCTTTCGTAAAACGAGAGTGAATCGGCACATTTGAACACGCGTGACAGTGAGGAATGCAGTGACAAAACGGGTCTCAGAGGCGCGATGTCCTGCCCTTCGCGGGAGGGCAGCCCGTAAAGTGCGGTGCCCACGCGGCAGGCGTCAAATCGCAGCAGCTCGTAATTCATCGAGGCGCTGGTCGCCATGTGGCAAACTGCCGACGGAAATATCAGACGCGTCTTTTGGCAAAGACGCTCAAAGCGGGCCGACATGCCGCGGATATCCTCACAGCGATAAAGACTCGGCACATGTGCGAATATCCCGTACAGGGTCATTCCGGGGCTTTGGAAAACGCGTGTGAGAGCCTCGTCAAAGACCTCCTCGCGAAGCCCGATTCCGCTTTTGCAAAGGTCAATCCGCAGTTGGACACGCAATCTTTTATTAATATATATGTTGTCAAGTGCCCGCATAATCTCCAAACAGTCAATCGGCAGAATAACTTTTGCAAGGCTGTCGTTGAGCTCGCTCGGAAGTATAGGGTCAAGCACCATTATGCGCTCGGCATTCAGCCCGGAGTCGAGCAGTATTCCGGCCTCGCGGAGAGAGGATACGGCAAGAGCTAAAGTGCTGTCCGCAAGCGCCCTCGCGCAGGCGGCCATACCGGATGAATAGGCGTTGTGCTTAAGAACCGCTATAAGGTTTGTGCCGTACTTCTTTTTGATAATATCCGCGTTGCCCCGCAAAGCGTCCAGATTGGTCACCGCAAAAAGCATATAAATCACCGCCTTCGGGTTATCATATGAATGTTTGCGGGAGCGGGTGATTGATTAAATGTCGTCGGAGAAAATTTTATCGCAATGAGCTGAAATTTGTGATACAATCAATGCAACAATAGCCAAAAATATCTCCTCTTACATATCGAGAGGACAAAGAGGTCTGTAGTGGAAAAAGAAAGACTGACACCGCTTGTCGAAGCGGCAAAAAGCAAGGATGCAGATGCCTTTGCCGAAATATATTCCTCATATTACAAATCCCTTTATAAATCGGCGTATTATCTTCTCGGAAACCCGCAGGATGCCGAGGATACGGTTATGGAGACGGTTGCGGATGCGTTTTCGAGCATTCACAAGCTCCGCGTCGCCGAGGCGTTTGAGGGCTGGATATTTAAAATACTGTACAACAAGGCGCGGCGCAAGCGCGGCACGACCATATACAAGGCGACGGTCGAGCTGAGCGAGAACATCGAGTCCGATGACAAAAGCGGCGATGATATCGGGGACAATGTCGATTTGCTGCGCGCGCTCGGAACTCTTCGCGATGATGAGCGCGCAGTTGTCGTGCTGTCCATATGCGAGGGATATTCCTCACAGGATGTGTCGAAAATAATGGGTGTGAACGCCAATACGGTGAGAAGCAAGCAGATGCGTGCGCTTGCAAAGCTGCGCGCGTTCATGGAAAAAGAATGACAGGGGAGGGACGCGCAAGGCTTATGACAAACATGGATGATTCGTTTGAACACAGCTTGAAAAATATGTTTGCGGACGTTGAGACACCCGAGTCGCTCAGCCCCGACAATATTGCGTCGGTGCTGCGCAGACTGCCTGTTCCGAAGGTGGCGTTCACCGCTAAGAGAATCATGAGCACTGCCGCAGTGCTTGTGCTTGTAATCGGAATTTCAGCGGTTTCAATTCGGTATTTGCGGCCTTACGGCGAAAAAAGTTCGGGTGCTGCCGACCGATATGCCTATGAAACGGCTGAATTTTCCGAGGCCGATTGCCGGGTGCAGCTCGCAGGCGAGGGCGTCGAGGAACCGAGTGCTGCGCCGGAAACAGCTCCGAGCTTCGACGTGAACGAGATGCAAAAAGAGGATGCTGCACAGCCCGAGAGCCCGAGACCCTCAACGAAAAAAGGCTGCTTGCCCGAATGCACCGAGGACTGCTGTGTGCCCGAGTGCCCGAACTACAAAAAGCCACCGCAGTGAAAGTCAAAAGCTTTGCTTCACGAAGCCGATTTGTGCTACAATAATATCCGTTGTATTAAGTATATCATAACGGTAAAAAGGCGGGAGGTAAATGCATTTGAAAAAAGTTATTGCTTCGCTGTTGCTGCTGGCTTGCGCGGGCGCGCTCGCTTTTTTGGTCAAGGATGCAATTGATGTGCGAAATCCCGAGCAGGCAGTGGCAAAGATGACGGTTACCGCCGATACGCTTGAGCTGCCCGTTGCCGTTGCGGGATTTCAGTGGGAATTCCTGTTTGGCCGCAGGGCATGCAAAAAGCCGATGCCCGTTTTCGAGATTAAGCTTGAGCCGGCACCGGGTGAGCTGCTGGGCGGAGAGAGGTTAGAGCTTGTTTTTTCTCAGCCGGCAAAAAAGATTGTCATAAAGCAGAGCAAGAATTATTCCTACGACTTTTTCGAGGTTGACGGAGACCTGACGGTTCCTTTTGAAAGCGGTGTTTATGTGTACAAGGTCGAGGCGGAATTCGAAAGCGGACGGGTTCTTTATTATTTCTATGCCGCAGTGACCTGAGCGCGGATTGAGTGCCTGCTTTGTAAGAACAGAAGTGATGGAGCATATACCCAACACAAGGGACGGTGAATAACAAATGAATGATAAGTCACAATATTGGATTGATACTGCACAGTATGATATAGACACCGCACAGGCAATGCTTGACACAAAGCGATATTTATATGTTGGCCTTATGTGCCATCAAACTGCAGAAAAGGCATTGAAAGCGATTATTGCAAAAGATGAAACAGCTGCACCTCCGAAAATACATCATTTGCCCAAACTTGCCACAATAGCAAATATATTTGAGACAATGACTGAGGAACAGCAGGACTTGCTGCATGAACTTAACCCATTGAACATTGAGTCGCGTTATCCATCATATAAAGATGATATAGCTGCTTCACTCAATGATGGAGTATGCAAAAGCCTTATCAAGAAAACGGGGGAATTACTATGTTGGATAAAGCAACAGTTGTAAATGCCGTTGAGCAGTATGCACAAGCTGTTACAAGAGAGTTTAAACCACATTCGATATTGTTGTATGGCTCCTATGCTAAAGGCAATGCAGGAGATGAGAGCGATATTGATGTAGCTGTTGTTTTCAATGGGTACAAAGGCGAATGGCTCAAGGATTCTGCCAGACTGTGGAAATTGGCTTTTGAAGTAAACCACGATATAGAACCGATATTAGTAGACAGTACGAAAGACCCCAGCGGCTTTGTAGCGGATATATTCAAGACAGGACAAGTGATTTATCGTGCTTGACAAACAGACCTGAAATCCTAAAGCCCTATGTGAGTATCGGGCCAATATACATACTCGGAGCTGCAAAAATCATTTAATCAGTCCCCTGTTTACGCTTGTTTGCATAGTATGATGTGAACAACTGAATGGGGGCTTTATTATGCAAAAAGGTTTTTTGAGCGTTGAGACCGGCACTTCAAATAGAGCGCTTCCCGTTATCGCGTACGTGACGGTGTATTTTCCGAACGGAACGGTCATAAACGAGACGACGGATGCGTCGGGGACAGGAACGGTAATAGAGGTGGATTGCCCGGACAAAGAAATAAGTTTAAATCCCGGCTGCGGGCAAAAGGCATATTCGGTGGTGGATGTCAGAATAATCGCAGTGTCATTCCTGACGACATGGGTGCGTGGCGTGCAGGTTTTCGCGCAGGAGACAGCGCTTTTGACGGTCAGTCTTGAGCCGCAGCTGATAGGCCCTGATTCCGAGGGCGAGAATCGAATGGTCTGCATCGAGATTCCGCCGAATGATGTGTCCGAGGGCGGTCAGTTTCTTGATGTGCCGCCGGAGGGCAACCAACAGCGGATTCTCGACGTGGTTGCCATACCGAAGACGGTGACGGTACATCTCGGGAAACCGACCGCTTCGGCTCGGAATGTCACGGTTTCTTTTTCTGACTATATCAAAAATGTGTGCTGCTCAGAAATATATCCCACATGGCCGGAAAACGCTATTCGCGCTAATATCTACTGCCAGATATCGCTTGTGCTCAATCGAATTTTCACCGAATGGTACAGGAGCAAGGGATACAGCTTTGACATCACAAATTCAACGGGCTACGACCAGTATTTTGTGTACGGACGCAATATTTTCGACAATATAAGCAAGATAGTGGATGATATTTTCAGCACCTATATCCGCAAATCCAATTTCGTTGAGCCGTTTTATGCCGAATATTGCAACGGCACTACAGCGACCTGCCCCGGACTCAAGCAGTGGGGCACGGTAACACTTGCGAATCAGGGCTACTCACCGCTTGGAATACTGCGCTATTATTACGGAAATCAAGTAAGCCTCGTGCAGACGAATCTTGTGCGCGGTGCGGTTGAATCATATCCGGGCAGTGCGCTGCGTCTCGGCAGCACGGGCGACGAGGTGAGGGTAATTCAAAATCAGCTGCTGCGCATACGCAAAAACTATCCGCTGATTCCGTCGCTGACTGCGGACGGCGTTTTCGGAAATTCAACAAGGGACGCCGTGATACAATTTCAAAAGATATTCAATCTCACGGCGGACGGAGTTGTAGGCAGGGCAACGTGGTACAAAATCTCATATATTTTCGTGGCGGTGAAAAAGCTCGCAGAGCTTACGAGCGAGGGAATAACCACACCCGATATAATCTATCCGGAGCCCGTGCTGACGCTGAGGTTAGGCGATACGGGAGCGTATGTGTCGCTGGCGCAGTTCTTTCTCAATGCGGCTGCCGAATACTATGCACAGCTTGACCCCGTGGCGGTTGACGGCGCTTTCGGCTCAAACACAAGGGTGGCGGTAATGGAATTTCAGACGCTGCGCGGTATAAAGGCGGACGGAGTTGTGGGCAGAGCCACATGGAATGAGATGTATAAGGTCTTTTACGCATACATGAATTCGAGCACGGTGAAAAATCCGCCCTATCCGGGAACGGCTCTCCGAGTCGGAAGCTCGGGAATAAATGTCGGCACCATGCAGCGCTATCTCAATGTCATTTCGGACTTTTTAACCACCATCAACAAATTGACCATCGACTCCAAATTCGGAAACGCGACAAAGCTGTCGGTACAGGAATATCAAAAGCTGTTCGGGCTGACAACCGACGGCGTAATCGGTGCAAATACCTGGAACTCGATTGTTTCGGTGTATGGGGCGCTTGTGGTATAGCTGTGGGCGCGCTTTGCGCATTAAAAAAGTGCGCGTGACATATTCGGCGCAAAATATATCAAAAACGCAAAAATATATGATATAATATGCTTGTAAATCAATGCCGCCCGAGAGCGGCGCGAAAATGCATTTATGCCGCATTTTCCTATTGTTCGCAAGATATTATTCAATAGGCAGATGAATTTTAATTCTGCAAGACGTCAGAATTCAAAGGAGCAGCATATGAAAAAGCTTACGGTCGGACTGTTTAACGATTCGTTTCCGCCTACGATTGACGGAGTCGCGAGTGTGACAAAAAACTATGCCGAGATAATTAACCGAGACCTCGGCACGGCGGTTGTTGCAATTCCGTTTTTTCCCGGAGTAATTGACCGATATCCGTTTGATGTAATACGTTACCCCAGCGCTTACCTGAAAAAGCCGATGGGCTACCGCGCGGGATATCCGTTTGACCCTATGGTGCTGAACGAGCTTGAAAAAAAGAAAATAGATATCATCCATTCACACTGCCCCGTGGTATCAACCGTGCTGGCTCGAATGCTGAGAATGCTCACCGGTGCGCCGATTGTGTTCACCTATCACACAAAATTCAATATAGATATAGAAAAGCTGACGGCGAGCGATTCACTGCGCAAAATTTCATTGAAGTTCCTGATTAACAATATAAATGCCTGCGATGAGGTGTGGGTTGTGTCTCAGGGCGCGGGCGAAAATTTGCGCAGCATCGGCTATCACGGTGAGTACACAGTGATGGAAAACGGCACGGACTTTGAAAAAAGCCGTGCCGAGACTTCACGGGTCAGTGCGCTGCGAGACGAGCTCAGCATACCCGACGGGATGACCGTGTTTTTGTTTGTGGGCAGAATGATGTGGTACAAGGGCATAAAGCTGTCGCTGGACGGGCTTAAAAAAGCCAAGATGCAGGGCGAAAAATTCAAATATATCCTTGTCGGAGACGGCGAAGATCGACCCGATATAGAGAGATATATCAAGGAAATCGGGCTTTCCGAGGACTGCATAGTGACGGGTGCGGTTCATGACAGAAAGCTTTTGCAGACCTACTTCACGCTTGCCGACCTGTTTCTGTTTCCGTCGGATTTCGACACAAATGGAATCGTTGTCCGCGAGGCGGCCGCGTGCAGCTGCCCGAGTCTGCTCTTAACAGGAAGCTGCGCTGCCGAGGGAATAGTGCACGAGGACACGGGTATATTAATAGATGCAGCCCCCGACGCGATGTGCGAGCAGATTATCAAGGCGTGTCACGACCATGACCGCCTTGCGCAAATAGGAGTCAATGCGTCCGAAAAAATATATATTTCATGGGAGGACGCGGTCGGCAAGGCATATGCCCGCTATGAGGCGGTGATAGAAAATTGCAAAAACAAAAAGCGTGAGGATGAGAGCGTCTTTACCGAGTCGCTGAACAGCGCCGTGGTTCAGATTGTCGATGCGCTGTCCGCGACAAAGGTGCAGCTGCACGAGCTGTTCCATCACAGGACAGATAAAAAAACCGACGGCACAAAAAGAAAAGCAAAGCTTTTCAGATCCCGCAGGGATAAATAATATTCACGCTGCCCGTCAGACATAAAACAGCGCATGAACTCATGCAGACAGAAATGCCCGTGAAACCGAAAACAGCTCTCGGTTTCACGGGCATTTTGCGCATTGCTTAAATAGCAAAAAAGTCGATGCGGTGCGCCATGGCATTCCTGCTTTTTCGGGACTCACGCCCCGCTATTCAAATCCGAATAAGTAACCCAAAGCTCCGAACACGCCCGCAGAGGCGAGCGACATTATAATCCCCGCGCCGATTATTCCGAAAAATATGGCGACAAGGGCTTTTCTCCAGTCCAGTTGCAATATTGCGGCAATAAGGGAGCCTGTCCACGCGCCTGTACCCGGCAGCGGGATTGCGACGAATGCAAACAGTGCAAGCAGCTCATATTTGCCGAAGGATTTTGATTTTTCGGTTGCCTTGTCGATGATTTTCTGAAAAAAAGGACCGATTTTTGCAAATTTTGACAGCCATTCAAGAACTCTTTTTGCAAAGAAAATGATAATCGGCACCGGCAGAGCATTTCCGATAACCGCAACTATGAAGGTGGGCAGCATCGGCAGATCCATGCCGATACCGACAGGGATAGCTCCGCGCAGCTCGATTATCGGAAGCATGGATATGAAAAACACCCATATATATTCTTTTAAAAGTAAAAGCACTTTTCGAAAACCTCAGTTCATAATATGAGGGGATTATATCACAAAAGCGCTGCGCTGGCAAGAATTATGAAGCTTTATCGGTTTTAAGGCGGGTAAATAGGGCGCTTTTTCGGCGGTATTATAAGATTTAATCCTTTCGAATTAGTTAATAGTGATAATCTATTTGTATTATTATGGCAAAAAACTGATAATCATGATAGAATATATCAGATGATGCAGTTTTATTGCAATCTAAGGAGCTTTGAGAGGTGATTAAGAGTGAGAAAGCGATTGAACATTTCCAAAAAAAGAATGCTGATGATAACCATCATAATACAGATGCTGATTATAGGGCTGTTTCTGCTGCTTAATCTCCTTTCACCAAAGACTCATTTGATATGCACCGCCGACGAGTTTACTGCGGAAGCAGGGCATTTCACAGATGGAAAGTATACTATTACCGAGAAAGACGGATATGTCGGACCGTTTACTTCCGGTCCTCAGATAAGTATTCCGCGCGGTTCATATACAATTGATGTGGAATACTCCACAAATGCCATAGAATCGAATTTTTACTACATAATATCGGAGTACGGACATGAGGATGGATTCAGATATGATGAAAATATATTTTTGGCAGCGGGTGACCAACATCCCGCATCTGATATCTATGTCTATAAATCTCCGGTCACCTTCAACGTGCAGACCTATTACAATTACGGGAATTTCTCGGTGGGTGACATTGAAATAAAGGAGAACAACAAGCTCACCTTTATGACTGCCGCAATTGTGCTCGTCTTCTTTTCAGCGGCGGATGCGCTCGTCTTTATGTGGATGTTCGGAAAATTCAAATCACTCAATAAAAACCAATTCGCCGCCGCGGCTGTGCTGTTACTGCTGATGCTTGTGCTCTGTCTTCCGCTCTTTGAAAATTCACTGCGCATAGGACATGATTTTCAGTTTCATATGCTGAGAATTGAGGGCTTAAAGGATGGCATTTTAAGCGGTCAATTTCCGGTCAGAATACACCCTCTTGAAAACAACGGATACGGCTATGCGACGTCACTTTTTTATCCCGAGCTGTTTTTGATTTTTCCCGCGCTCGTTCGCATTATTGGGTTTCCGTTGGATTTTTGTTACAAACTTTTTCTTGCGGCAATCAATGTGTGTGCTGTTTTGATTTCCTATTACAGCTTTCTTGAAATATTCAAAAAGCGCTATACTGCGCTCATTGGCGCAATGGTCTATTCGCTTTCACTTTACCGCATCGTCAATATGTATCTGCGCAGCGCTGTCGGCGAGCTGTTGGCAATGACGTTTTTTCCGCTTATCGCGGCAGCTCTGTTTGATATTCTGAGCCGTCCGGTCACGTCCGCAGAATTCAAGCGCGGCTGGGTGTTCGGAGTTGCGGGTTTTTGCGGAGTTATTCAATCACATCTGATTTGCACGGCATTCGCAGGAATCTTCACAGTGCTGGCGTGTCTGTGCTTCGCAAAACGAACATTCGAAAAGCAGCGGTTTAAAGCGCTTTTTAAAACAGCATTTTTTTCTGTTGCACTGAACTTGTGGTTTATTATTCCGCTTTTGGACATGATGCGGGGCAAATACAATGTGACGGTCAATTCGTTTGACACATACGCGCATTCCGTCGTACCGCGTCAGCTTTTTTCGATTTTTGTGAGCGGGGCGGGAATAAGCAATGAGCTCGGCAGCGAGGCGGGTGAGATGCCCTTGGGAATCGGTCTTGCTCTCATAATAGGCATCGCTGTTTTCCTTGTCGTGCTGATTGCAAAAGCAATGCGAGATAAATCCTTGTGCCGACTTGGAATTTTTTCTGCGTGTGCGGGCGCTGCTTCGCTCTTTTTGACAACATGCCTTTTCCCTTGGAATACATTTCAGAATCTCGGCGGGTTTTTCAACTCCTTTGCGTGCGCGCTGCAATTTCCATGGAGATTTCTCTCAACAGCGACGTTGTTCCTGACGCTGGTAACCTGCTGTGCGGCAAGCGCGCTCAATGCCGAAATTCTCAAAAAAATATTTTTCGCAATTGGGTCAGCAGCCTCTGTTTTTACATTGGTTATCTTTTTTTCCGGCTATTCCGCGTCGTTTACCGCCTGCGGCACCGCCGCAATATCCACATGCTCTCTCGGAAACCGAGAATACCTTCCAATAGGGACAAATGTTGACATGATGGTGCAGGGCAAGCCGGAATCTCAATTTATCAAGGTGAATTCCTATACAAAATCCGGAACCGAAATAAAAATGGAGCTCGAAAATCCGTCTTCGATTGAGCGCGCCGTTTCAGTTCCGCTGCTCTACTATCCGGGGTATACCGCAAAATGTGCAGACGGGTCGCTTCGTCTCGGACACAACGCAGAAAACAAGGTGACCGTCCTTGTGCCGGCTGAATACAGCGGCGAAGTGAGTATCGGCTATACAGGCAAGCCGATATGGAAAATAGCGGATGCACTGACGATTATCCTTGCGGCGATATTTTGTGTGTTTTTAAAAAGAGAATTCGGCAGCTCCTTTCGCAAAAAGCAAAAACAAACCGAAAATACATCCGGTAAAAAGCATATTTATCGTGAGTCCGAAAAAGTCTGACAGGCTATAGGCATGGCTTTGAACATCCAGCAGGAACACCCGCGCTGTCCATTGTTAATCAGGATAATTGGGGCTGTGACACAATGCATTTTCGATAGCAAAATGCATAAGGAAAGACTATCAAATTACAAAAACACTTGAAATCAGACTTTGACAGTCCGAAATCAAGTGCTTTTTTGTGCAATATATTTTTACAGGACTATTGTGTCTCAGTCACTTCTTTACTGTTTACATACCTTTGCGACGAGCACGGTTATGTCGTCGCTTGCGGTGTGAGAGGATTTTGCGCGGTTGACTATTTCACGGCAGATTTCCTCGGGCGAATTCTCATACATGAGCTTCAGAGTCTGCTCGATGAACGGACTTGAGCTCTGCTCGGCTCCGTCGCTCGCCATGACAAGGATATCCTCGCCGTAGAGTGAAATGCGGGTCTCCTTGCACATGACATATTCCAGAATTCCGACGGGCAGGGTGCGCCCTCCGATTTTTTCAACCCGGCTTCCGTGAAGAATGTAGGTGGGCGCGGCGCCTGCCTTAAACAGACGCGCCTCACCCGAAAACACATTCAGACTCAGCGCGTCAAGAGTGCTCGCCGACTCGTTGTCCTCCCGAAGGGCGAGAGCCGTGTTTGCAAGCTCTGCCGCCTGCTTTATCGGAAATCCGCTCTCGAGCAGCCGCTTTAAAAATGCGCAGCAGATAACGCCGTCACGCTCCGCCGCTCTGCCTGTTCCCATGCCGTCCGACAGCAGCAGGTGCACATTTCCATGCAGGTCAGTAAAAACGCTGTAAACGTCCCCGCAGACCTCTTTTTCCGCACCTATCTGCGAGACTGCGGTCTGTATGGTGAAGCAGGGCTGCTCGGAAAAACACAAAATTGTGCTTCCGCTGCGGCTGCTGACCACGGGTGGGCTGAGCGTCGCTCCTGAGATTATGCTGAGCCCCGCCGTCAGGCGCTTGACAAGCGAATCGACAGGCGAGTCGCTGAGCGATACCGTTATTATCGGGCGGTGCTCAAAGCCGTACACAAGGCTTGCGTTTTCAATCGGAAGCCCCAGCCGCGCAGCGCAGTCAAATATGCGCTTGCTCTTTTGCTCGTCCCACTCGTTGATGGAGCACAGCTCATATCGGGCGGTGTCGAGCATTGAGGAGACGGCTGAAAACTGCTTTCTGAGCATACCCTTATAAAGCTGAGTGCTTCGGATTTTTGCGATATAGTCGAGATAGCCCTTGTAGCATCGGTTTATCTCCCTCAAAACCGCGCTTGAACTCATGCATCGCGATGCAAAAACCTCACTCAGGTCGGCTTTTGAAGCCTGTCCGTTTGAGATGAGCACGGGCGTCAGCTTGTTGAAAGCGTCGGTGGTATCGTCAAAATGCTTTACCCAGCAATGCGACATAAGCGGACACTGCTTGCAGACTCGTTCCGCAACGTGAGCATACAGCTTGTCCATGTTGCAGTGCGCGTCCTTTATCTCGACTGTTTTGTCCAGCAGCTGAGTTATGTCCTTCATCGAGGAGGAGATGCAGTCGAGCTTCAGGCCGATTGAGGCTGTGGCGCTGTTGAGGCTGTCGGATATGCGGTCAAACTTAATGTCCGAGGCGCTCTTTACGGGAATGACGAGAAAGAGTAGGGCGCCGAACATGATTTCCGACACATAGGTTATCAAATAAATATAGTTCGGACTGCACACCGACATCAGGGCCGCCGTCACGACAAATACCAAGCAGAGCATCGCGCGCCCTCGCTTTTTGAAAAGGGATGACAGCGCCCCGGCAGCACAAAGACCGACTGCCGCAAAGGCAAACTGAGGCTCGCTCAGCGCAACAGCCGCCCCGACAGCGCCGAACACCGCCATATCAAAGGGGGAATCGAGAAGATGTGCGGCGAAAATCGCGGCAGACACACCGACGACCCGCCCGAGCGAGAATGGCCCTATCGCCATCGGACACATACCCATAATGACTGTGGACATTGCCAAAGCCATACACGCCTTCTGCACGCTCGAGAACTCCGCAAGCGCGTTTCTGCGTTTGAGAGAGTCGAAGGAAATGCTGTAAAAATACGCAAAAGCGCATACTACGCAGATTCCCGCGATTGTTTTCAGTATACCGGATACGGAAAAAGTGCCGCTCAGCCCCATGACCGCAGCTTCGGTAAACGCGACGGTCATCGTGCCCGCTATAAGGCAGGGTACAAAGGTGCTCTTGTGATAGCTTGTGCGGGCAATTCCCGAAAGTATCCACCTGAGTGCGGCAACTACGCCCACCGCAGCTATGTATACCGAGCCGGATGCCGAAAATCCGCCTGTCCAGCCGCTCAGGACAAAACCGACCAACGCCGCAATAGCGTATCTGTCGCTTGCCCCGACAACAAATGCCAGCCCAAACGGATATGTTCCGCCGGAAAACTCGACTCGGCACAGCAGGCCGGATATCAGAGCGACGGATAATTGTATCGCGGATTTTTTCAGCAGCGGCAAAATATCGAGCCGTGCCAGCTGTTTTCTTCCCGCAACGAGAACGCTGCCGGTTGTACGCTTGAATTTCATAACTTACACCACCGAATTCCATAAAATATTACGCATATATTACTAAAAGTATAATCATATGCGTTTAAATACGGTGTCGATACGGCAGTGGTATAATTTGGAAGTTTATGACGCTTTGTTGAACTTCGCTGTAATATATGGGCTAAGCGAGAAAAAGAGGGACGCTGATGTCTCGGTTTAATAAGGATGTTTTTAAAGGCGGCAGTCAATGAGTGTTTTAATGGCTGTCGCCTTTCGTTTTGTTAGGGTTTGGGAAAGCTCCCAACAAAATTGTCCGACAAGGACGTATCTTGTCACAGCCGTGCTGTGATTGCGGCAAGGATTTATCTCTGTTATAATAGCGGTATCGCAGATGATATTTGACAATCGGCAGAGAAATCTGAATTTGGAGGAAATCATTATGAAAAAAGTTATTGCAGTAGTAATAACAATCCTTGTGGGATATTTTGCTACAGTTTTAGGGGCAGAGCTTATAAATTGGCCACAACTTGGACCTATTAGTGCGGTTGCAACGATGGGTGTATTCATTCTTAATGAAATTGAGAATGAAAAGGGTGAGTGAAACAAATTTCCGTTTGTCGGGCAGATGATGAGCATAACAAAAAATTAAGGCATCACTGTTCAGCTGACAGTGATGCCTTAAAAACATCCTTATTAGAGGAAGACTAAGCGGCGCTAACTTTTTTTAAGCCAGTATTTTTTATCGAGAATCCGATATTGAATAGCTTCGGTGACATGCTGTACATCTATAATACGGTCGCCCGCAAGGTCGGCTATTGTGCGCGAGACCTTGAGAACTTTGTTGTAGGCTCTGGCGGACAAGCCGAGACTGACAAACGCTTTTTTCATTGTCTGTTCGGCACGCGCGGTCATTTTGCAGGTATTGCCCATCATGGACGACATTATTTTGGCGTTGCAGGATATTTTGGTTCCGCCAAAGCGGGAGAGCTGAATTTCGCGCGCGGCAATCACCCTTTTTCTGATATCGGCGGAGCATTCGCCCGCCGACCTTGAGGCAATCGAGTCATAGTCGACGGCAGCGACCTCGATGTGCAGGTCTATCCTGTCAAGGAGCGGCCCGCTGATTTTGCTCAGGTAACGCTCGACGGAGTGGGGCACACAGGTGCACTCCTTGGCGGGATTACCGAAATTCCCGCAGGGGCAGGGATTCATTGCCGCGACAAGCATGACAGAGCAGGGATAGGTCAAAGAGCCCGCAACCCGCGAAATGGTGACCTCGTCGTTCTCGATAGGCTGGCGCAAAACCTCCATCGCCGTGCGGGAAAATTCGGGAAGCTCGTCCAGAAAAAGCACCCCGTTGTGCGACAGCGAAATCTCGCCCGGTCTCGGTATTGCTCCTCCGCCGGTCAGACCGGCAGGGGATACCGTGTGGTGAGGTGAGCGAAACGGCCGATTCATAATCAAGGACTCCTTGCCGTTCAGCATGTCCGCGACCGAATAAATCTTAGTGGTCTCGATAGCCTCCCGATAGGTGAGCGGGGGCAGAATAGAGGGTATTCTCTTTGCAAGCATGGATTTGCCGGACCCGGGCGGGCCCACCATCAAAAGGTTGTGGCCGCCCGCCGCCGCAATTTCTATTGCCCTGCGCGCGGCGAGCTGACCCTTTACATCGGAAAAATCCAAAAGAGAGTCGGGCTGAATGCTGTCGAAGGGCAGTGGCTCGGCCTTTGCCAGCCGCGCTTTATTTGTAATATGGTCAAAAATCTGTCCCACCGTCGAAGCGCCGTACACCTCGAGTCCACTCGCGACGGAAGCCTCCGCCGCGTTTTCGGCGGGGACAATCAGCGAGGTGAGACCGAGACGCCGAGCGGTGAGCGCCATGCTCAGGACGCCGCTCACAGGACGGAGTCTGCCGTCGAGTGAAAGCTCCCCTAAAAAAGCCGTTTTTGATATGCTCGCCTCAAGCTGAGAGGAGGCGAGCAGAATCGAGAGCATAATGGGCAGATCGTACATGGGTCCGCTTTTCTTTTTGTCTGCCGGCGCGAGATTTACGGTTATGCGGCTGACGGGAAATGAAAAGCCGGAATTTTTAATTGCACTGCGAACTCGGTTCCGCGACTCGCTTACCGAGGCATCGGGAAGCCCAACGATATCAAATGCGGGCAGCCCGCTGCTTGTGTCCGCCTCAACGACCACGCTGTAGCCGTCAAGCCCGTAAAGCCCGAGGCTCATTACCCTTGAATACAATGGAAAGCACCGCCTTTTTCACTGTGTATTTTTGTCATGGAGCATCGGACAAGCTGTTTAATATTCATTATATACCTACGATTGAGGATAAAACAAGCCGATAAGCACAAAGCAGAGGTTGACATTTAACTCCTACATGATAAAATTACAATGAGTTAAAATGGTTTGCTATGTGAAAATTTTAACATGTGAAATACTTTGGAAAGGGCTACAATAAATGTACAAAATTCTAAGCAAAAAGGTGTTAAATCCCAATGTTACCATGATGAGCATCGATGCTCCAATGGTGGCGAAAAAAGCCGAACCCGGTCAGTTCATCATTCTTCGCGTTGACGCTGACGGAGAGCGGATTCCGCTCACGGTCGCGGACTATGACCGCAAAAAAGGAACAGTCACAATCATATTTCAGATTGTGGGCGCAACAACGGAAAAGCTGAATCACCTGAACGAGGGCGACAGCATCTGTGATTTTGTCGGACCTTTAGGAGTTCCCACGCACACCGAGGGACTGAAAAAGGTAGCGGTTGTCGGCGGCGGAGTCGGCTGTGCAATCGCATATCCCATCACAAAAAAGCTTCACGAGCAGGGCTGTGAGGTTCACGCCATCGTAGGCTTCCGCAACAGAGACCTGCTAATTCTCGAGGATGAGTTCAGAGCGGCAAGCAGCAAGCTTGTCATCATGTCGGATGACGGATCGGTCGGAACGAAGGGACTTGTCACCGACGCGCTCAAGCAGCTGATTGATTCGGGCGAAAAATATGACGAGGTAATCGCAATCGGACCGCTGATTATGATGAAATTCGTCTGCAAGCTCACCAAGGAATACGGTGTTAAAACAGTAGTATCTATGAACCCGATAATGATTGACGGAACGGGCATGTGCGGCGGCTGCCGTCTGTCCGTCGGCGGAAAGACAAAATTCGCCTGTGTGGACGGACCCGACTTTGACGGCCATGAGGTCGACTTTGACGAGGCGATGGCACGCTCTGCGGCGTACAAGCCGTTCGAGCGCGAGGCGCACGAGCATGTCTGCAATCTGTTTACCAAGGAGGTTCAATAATTATGCCTAATATGTCATTGAAGAAAAATGCAATGCCCGCGCAGGACCCGAATGTCAGAAACAAAAACTTCCTTGAGGTCACACTGGGCTACACCAAGGAGCAGGCGGTTGACGAGGCGCAGCGCTGCCTCAACTGCAAAAACAAGCCCTGCATTCAGGGCTGCCCGGTCGCGATACATATACCCGAATTTATCGCAAAGGTTGCCGAGGGCTGCTTTGAGGAGGCATATCAAATAATCACGCAGTCAAGCTCACTGCCCGCCGTGTGCGGCCGTGTTTGCCCGCAGGAGAGCCAGTGTGAAAAATACTGTGTCCGCGGAGTGAAGGGTGAGCCGGTGGCAATCGGACGGCTTGAGCGCTTTGTCGCCGATTGGCACAGGGAAAACGTCAAGGAGTCGCCCGAGATGCCCGTCAAGAACGGACACAAGGTCGCCGTAATAGGCGCGGGTCCCGCGGGACTTACCTGTGCGGGAGATATGGTGAAAAAAGGCTACGATGTGACTGTGTTCGAGGCGCTTCACCTTGCGGGCGGCGTTTTGGTATATGGCATTCCGGAGTTCCGTCTGCCGAAAGCAATTGTTGCAAACGAAATCGAAACGCTCAAAGCGCTCGGAGTAAAGGTCGATACAAACATGGTCATCGGGCGTGTTCTCTCAATCGACGAGCTGTTTGAGGACGGATTTGAGTCGGTGTTCATCGGCTCGGGCGCAGGTCTGCCGAGCTTTATGAGAATTCCGGGCGAGAATCTCAAGGGCGTGTATTCCGCAAACGAGTTTCTCACCCGCGTAAACCTCATGAAGGCGTACAAGGAGGATTCCAGCACTCCGATTCAGAAGGTGAAAAATGTCGCGGTTGTCGGCGGAGGAAACGTCGCCATGGACGCGGCCCGCTGTGCAAAGCGTCTCGGCGCGGAGAATGTGTACATCGTGTACCGCCGCTCGCTCGAAGAGCTTCCCGCCCGTAAGGAAGAGGTCGAGCACGCCGAGGAGGAGGGCATCATATTCAAGCTCCTCAACAATCCGATTGCCATCCACGGCGGCGAGGACGGATTTGTAAATCAGATAGAGTGCCTTGAAATGCAGCTCGGCGAGCCGGACGAAAGCGGACGCCGCCGCCCCGTAGAAAAGGCGGGCAGCAACTTCACGCTCGACGTAGACTGTGTTATTATGGCTATCGGAACCTCTCCCAACCCGCTTATCAAGTCGACCACAAAGGGACTCGAAACCCAAAAGTGGGGCGGCATTATCGCGGACGAGACAACAGGACTCACCTCACGCGAGGGTGTATATGCGGGCGGTGACGCCGTCACGGGCGCCGCAACCGTAATTCTCGCAATGGGCGCGGGCAAGCAGGCCGCCGCCGCGATGGATGAGTACATCAAGAGCAAAAATTAACA
>JAVXQD010000011.1:0-56233 GCA_036644375.1 Oscillospiraceae bacterium | reverse complement strand
TGCCGCCACGTGAAATCTTATTCAGGCTTGCGGTGCTATATTTACCTGTAAATGACATAGCCGAAAGGTCTAACAAACGCTCTTCACAATACTGTTCGCCTATCTCAAGAGGCCAAGTCATTACAATATCCGTTAAGTCGTCATGCTCCATGCGTGCTTCATATTCTGCAAGCCCACTGTTAGATGTATAATTTCCCACTTGAATAATGTCAATATCAGGGAATTTTTCTTCTACCGCCTTTTCAAAGGTATTGATGGAAAAAGCATATTTCACAAGAATTGTAATCGGTTCTTTCCCCTGCGGTATAACAGTTTGAGTCAGGATGTCATCTGAATGAGCAAACTCTTCACTACTCGGCGCACATGCCGTAAGAAATACCAACAGCATTGCAGACAAAAGCGCAACGTGCCGAAGCTTATTCTTCATCTTGTGAAATCTCCTTATATGGCAATTATTCAGCAAGGGATCCGAAAGCGAGTTTTTCAAAATCGGCAATCGGCATTGGCTTTGCAAAATAAAATCCCTGTATGTAATCGCATTTCAGAAGCTTTAGCATATCAACCTGCGCCCGTTCTTCCACGCCCTCGGCAACGGTGCACATATGCAGCGCCTTTGCCATTGATATAATGCTTCCGACTACCGATTCGGTGCGCTCAAAGTCTGATTTGCCTGAGCGAAAAAAGATTTTATCTATCTTTAATGTGTCCACAGGAATCTCACTGATTTGATTTAAAGAGGAATACCCGCTTCCAAAATCGTCCATCGAACAGCCAAACCCCATCGAGTGTATTTCGCGTATCACACTTGAAAGTGATTTAACATCCTCAAAGACGGCACTTTCCGTTAATTCAATCTCAAGCATATTCAGCGGCAGCACATATTTTGCCGCTATGCATCGATATTCATCCAAAAAATCAGGCTGCTTTAAATGTATCCGTGAACAGTTAACCGAGATTTTAACATGAGGCAAACCCCTCTGTCCCCAGCTTTCCAGTAAACGACAAACCTCTTCAAACACAAACAAATCAATCTTAGCCACAAAACCGTTTTTTTCAAACAGAGGAATAAACTCATCGGGATAAATCATCCCATCTTCCGAATCATTCCAACGCACCAGAGCCTCTGCACCATCGATGCACTCTGTTTGTGTATTGTATTTAGGCTGCAAATACACCTCGAATTTGTGTCTCTCCAACGCATCATCCATTTTGTCCTCAAGCTGCTTTTCGCGCAACAGGATATGACGAACATTTTCATCATATATGGCATAGCGCATTTTGTTATTCAGTGTGCAGGTTTTCTCAGATAAGGAAAGCTTAGCTCTGTCTATCATGTGTGCCAATGGAATATTGACATCATCAACGACAAAGACTCCGAATTCCGCGGTATGGGGTATCCACACCGACCCTTGTTCTGAAATGTATTTGATACTCTCATCTTTCCAAAGATTGAAGCGCTCGACGAGCTCCGTTTCGCCTTCATATCGCACCAGAAGACAGAAATTATCGGCAAACTGTCTTCCGATACATTCATCGTCGGTTAAGTGGGCTGTAATACCATAATTAATTGCACATAAAAACTCATCGCATGACTTCTTGCCAAACTGCTCATTGAGCAGCTTGAATTTCTCAATATTCATGTAAATTACGCAATATGGCACCTTGCCGGCGGGTTTTTCCAATTGTCTTTTTGCATCTTCATAAAACTTTTGAACAGTATTTCCGCCTGTAATCGGGTCTACAAAGGCAATCCTTTCAAGCAAGTGCTTGTGCTTATAAAATAATGCGGCTAAAAACACCAGCAAAGAGCCAAATGCCAGCGTAATGACGCCGCAAAGCAAAAGTGTGATGTGCAGCAAATGCTCCGACTTTGCACTGACCACCGAGACAGGAACAAAGGTCAGCAACGTCCATTCTCTCGAGGCAATCGGCGCATATGCCATATATTTGCGCACACCGTCCAGTGTGTAAATTCCCATACCACTTCTGCCTGATGCGATATCTGCTTTAAGAGTTTCAAAATCGCTGTCATTGCTCGTCGCTGCCTGTGCGATTGAGTTAAGTATATTATAGCCGCTTTTTTCTGCGTTTTTTGAGCTGGAGCGGATAACCACAGAACCATCTCGTTGTATAATATGAGCATACGCTTCCCCACCGAATGCTGTCATGGATAAGATTTGCTCAAAGGTTGAAAGGTCATAGCTTGCAGCTACTGCACACATTTCGATTCCGTCCATCGTAAGCCCTTCAATCGGGACGGCAAATATCACACTATCATTCCCATCAATAACCACTGTTGAGGACATAGACGGCTTTTTACCGACGATAACATCACGTAAAAATATCTCACCGCCAAAAATAATGGAATGACCGCTGCTGTCGTAGGCAATTCCTTTTTTATCCACTAAATACAGATTGTCATATTTCCAATACTCCTGCTGATCAATGTAAACAAACTTTAACTGTTCAAAGCTGTTCGCACCCGAATCTTTCAGCACCATGGCGGTTGTGCCCAGCATGGAAAAGTTGTCATTGATAATGCGGCCCGCATTATCTCCGAGCAGCTTGGAAATTTCCTGTAAGTAGCCGCCGCTCTCTTCTTTTATCGTTTTTTGCAGTTGAATGTAGTATTGAAAGCATGCTCCTCCCAACAGAAAACAACCTATTATAAACAAAATTATTATCAAGGTACGGCGCCTCTTTACCGAATGCGCTTTTTTAGCTTTCATAGGCGTCCCCCTGTTCTGCAATCAATCTAACACAGCATATATCAAATCTTTAGTTTGTTTTGCGCAAAAAAGCAATGTTTTATCACTTTTATGTAAAATAATCTACAGTTTTTGTTTCAGTATATCACAATAAATACCGCAAATCAATTGCGGCAAATGCCATCTGCTTTGATAAAACAAGCATTTTACAACATCTTCATTATTCCCTCTAAATCGGCAATATGGTCTTTTTGACCATTATCAAAACAAATAGCTAAAATCGCTGAAATTTTTTTGTAAGTTCCGAACCATTTTACCGATATGAGCAGAAAGAGGGCTTGTCGCTGATTTCTCATACGACAAGCCCCTGTTAATACATATTATTGGATATTATCCGACTTTTTGTGATTAGAGGATGGTTTATGTCCGCGTTCGGAATTGATTGTGCGGCCATTGCCGCGGGTCGCTGCTAAGTGTTCTCAAGCAGATATGTGGCTTCTAAATCACACAGATGAAGTTTAACTGCAAGCGGGTACTTTCCGAAAGCATTAGCCACAGAAAAGCCCCCTACGCGTGCATTGTCGTCAAATCCTCCCATATGCCAGCGAATTGCAATTGCCTCGGTCGGTTTCAGGCGCATAAAGCGCTCAATGAGGAACACGGATTTTTCTCCGTGGCCAAATGGAAAACGGTCTTCAATTGAATAATAAGGAACCTTTTCCCATTGACCGGTTTCATCGTTTTTTACATTGCGCGTAGTTTCCTTGTAAAATTCGGTTTTGCACACATCATGAAGCAGAGATACCAGTGCAACACTTTCGGGATTCTCAGAGGACTCAATTTCGTTTCTTTTGAGCATGAGGTCGAAAACATTCAAGGAATGCATCACAAGCCCCTCAGGGCATGCGCCGTGGAAGCGAGTACTCGCAGGAGCAACAAAAAAATCCGTTCGTTTATCGAGCCAATCTAAAAGCTCAACATTTCCGTCGCGATTAATATATTGCTGATACGCTTGAAAAAATCTATCCTTATTCTCGGACAATTTCACACCGCCTATAATTCAAGTGAGTTAAGGATTTCTTTTAAAGCCTTCGCCTCTTCTTTTGAAAGCGAAATTCCCTTACCCATTTTTTCATTTCCGGGCGCCCAATCTCTGATGTCATATTTGGGGTCTCGGCCATTCCAGCTAATAAGATTAAGCTCGCGGCTCCAGCCGTTGGAGCCTTCTGAAAGCACGCCGATTTGCTCGGCTATTTCATACTTGAATTCAGCCATAAACGTTTCCTCGTTTCTATAATAATACATACATTTTAATATAAAATAAAATAAAATACAAGCTATGGTATTTTATTGAAAATACTATTTACTCAATTTAAGAAAAGGGCTTGACAAAACGCTGACATAGGGTATAATAAGTCTTGCGCATTGCGGAATTGTGTAATGGTAGCACGACAGACTCTGACTCTGTTTGTGAGGGTTCGAATCCTTCTCCCGCTGCCAAAATGAACGACGGTATGAGTTCTGAACATTTCTTTTGGAATGTCCGAATTCATACCGTCGTTTTCTTTTTCTAAGCCCTGCCAAGCGCGCTATCTCGCCGTACGCAGACCTATCTCATCTTTTTGCCGGACACGGCGCCCCATTTTGTTTTATCCGCCCGTTTGTTCTCGGCTCTGTTGAATTTATTTGAAGCTCCTCTGCCAAAGCTGTCTCTGCCTGAGGAATTTTGCGAAAAATTCGTTCTCTGCTGTGTGGTCTTGACCGATGGAAAATTGTCCATAAGCGGAAACGGGTGCCCGCTCACCTCCGGTATCGGCTTGCCAATCAGCTTCACTATATCGGCCAAAAACGGCTTTTCATCAAAATCGCAAAAAGAAATTGCAATACCGCCGAGACCCGCACGTCCGGTTCGCCCGATGCGATGCACATAGGTTTCGGGCACATTCGGGAGGTCATAATTTATTACATGCGATAATTCATCTATATCAATGCCCCTTGCGGCAATATCCGTGGCGACTAAAACCCGAAGCTTTCCGGCTTTAAAGTTGTTCAGCGCAAGCTGTCTCGCGTTTTGCGATTTGTTGCCGTGGATAGCCTGTGCATTTATCTTAACTCTCTCGAGCTGCTTGATAATTTTGTCGGCTCCGTGCTTTGTTCTGGTGAACACAAGCGCCGATATAATGCTTTTATCCGAAAGCAGGTGAATCAGCAAATCAGTTTTATTCTTTTTGTCGACATAGTAAAGCTGCTGTTCAATCGCGTCTACTGTCGGCGATTCGGGAGTTACGGAAACCTTGACGGGATTTATCAGTATGGTGTCCGCCATTTTAGCGATGTCCGGAGGCATGGTAGCGGAAAAAAGCAATGTCTGCCTTTTTTTCGGAATTTTGGCGATTATTTTCTTGATATCATTCAAAAATCCCATATCGAGCATACGGTCCGCTTCATCCAGAATGAATATCTCTATTCCGCCGATATCCACAATAGCTTGATTTATCAAATCGTTAAGCCGACCGGGTGTTGCAACCAGAATGTCAACGCCGCGCTTTAATGCCACCTCCTGCGGCTTTTGGGGCACGCCCCCGAAAATAACGCATGATTTTAACGAGGTGTATTTTCCATATGCGCAAAAGCTCTCGTGAATCTGCAGCGCAAGCTCTCGTGTGGGCGTGATTACGAGTGCGCGGATTTTCTTTTTGTCGGATTTGTTTAAAAGGCTTTTATCCCTGCTGAGCAGCTGCAATGTGGGAACTGCAAATGCGGCGGTTTTACCCGTGCCCGTCTGAGCGCAGCCGAGCAAATCACTTCCGTTCAGTATTTTGGGTATAGCCTGCTCTTGTATCTCTGTCGGCGTCGTATATCCCTCACCTATCAGAGCCTTAATAATCGGAAGCGCAATATTCAATTGTTCAAATTTCATTTTTTCTCCTGAATTTTCTGAGTTGTTACTATAAAAATGCCGGCTTTTGCAGTCGGCAAGCATACGTCTAAATTATTTTTAAATCTTAACGTATATATATTATACAACAATTTACATGTAATTTCATTATAATGTCCAAATTTTAAAAATAAACGCATATTTGACAATATTATACCTGTGCATATGCCAATCTGAGCATAACAAATATCATCGGCGAGTTTTATGAATATTAACTCATTTTTATCTGCGATTATCAACACATTTGTAAATACTGTCCACTTTTAAACGAATTTTTATGCACTGACCATTGTATCAGTAATGCAAATTTACTATAATATACAAATGATAATAAATCAACAGGTGTAAAGAAACAGGTGAGGTTATGGGCAAGCTTCCGAATTTGATTTTAAACCACAAAAAAGCAATTTTGATTGTCGTCGCCATCGCTATAGTGCTGAGCTTTTTGGGGATGTCGGCTGTCAACATAAACTACAATCTTGCGGATTATCTCAGTGAGGACTCCCCTTCCACAATGGGCATGAAGGTCATGAACGAGAGCTTTTCCGAGGGGATTCCCAACCTTAATGTCTATATTCCGGACGTGTCTCTGCCCGAGGCGCAGCGAATAAAGCAGCGTCTTTTGGAAATTGACGGAGTCAGCAGCGCCATGTGGCTTGATGATGTCGCCGACATTCAGGTGCCACTGGAGTTTCAGGACAAAAAGACCGTTGAGGGCTTTTACAAAGACGGCGATGCTCTGATGATGCTCTCGATAGATCAGGACGATACCGTGAGGATAACCGCCGCCGTCAAAGAGCTCGTGGGCGAGGGATGCAAGCTCTCGGGCGAGGGCGCAAACTATGCCTATGTGCAGAGCGTTACTATGGGCGAAGTCGCAATGATCATGGTCTTTGCCGTGCCGCTGGTGCTCATTATACTGCTGCTGACGACAAGCTCGTGGTTCGAGCCGATTTTGTTTCTTATCACCATCGGAGTGGCTATTCTGCTCAATGAGGGGACAAACTTTTTTCTCGGCGAGATATCCTATGTCACGCAGGCAACCAGCGCAATTTTGCAGCTGGCGGTGTCAATTGACTACGCGGTGTTTTTGCTGAACAGCTTTGCGGGTTACCGAAAGCAGACCTCAGGGGTTGAGGAGGCAATGAGGCTTGCGATTATTGATTCCTCAACGGCAATTTCCTCAAGTATGCTCACCACATTTTTCGGTTTTATCGCACTTGTGCTGATGAAGTTCCGCATTGGCGCAGACATGGGAATCGTCCTGGCAAAGGGCGTGTTTTTGAGCTTTGTCACCGTGATGATTTTGCTTCCTGTGGTTGCAATATACGCAGCCAAAATCATGGACAAAACAAGACATCGCAGCTTTATGCCATCATTCAGCGGATTCGGGCGCTTCATAACCCGCATATGCATTCCGCTGTCGGTATTTATCGCGCTGCTTATAATTCCGAGCTTTAAGGCTCAGATGAACAACGAATTCATCTATGGCTCGTCGAGCATGAATGGCCCCGATGCCCCGATTTCTCTGGATAAAAAGTACATCAACAACATCTTCGGAGGCGGTCAGCAGATGGTGCTGATGATACCCGAGGGCGACATAGTAAGTGAAAAGGCAATGGCTGACGATTTGATGAAAATACCCCTTGTCAGCTCAGTAACATCATTTACCAATATGGTCGGTGTGGAAGTTCCGTCGGAATTTCTCACGCCGGAACAGCGCTCTAACTTTCGCGGAGGCGGATTCAGCCGGATTATTCTCTATGCCGACACCGACGACGAGGGCGATGTTGCGTTTCGCGCGGTCGACGACGTGCGCGAGGTTGCCGAGCGATATTATCCCGATTCATATTATCTTGTGGGCAACAACGTTGTAAACTACGACCTGAAAGAAACCATAACCGGAGACAATGTAGTCGTCACCCTGTCGGCTGTGCTCGCCATAGGTCTTGTGCTTGTGGCTGCGTTTAAAAGCCTGTCTCTGCCGCTGATTCTTATTCTCACAATTGAGGGTGCAATCTGGATTAATCTCGGCTTGCCCTACCTCATGGGTGACAGCATGAACTTCATCGGATATCAAATCATCAGTGCGGTTCAATTGGGTGCGACCGTGGACTACGGAATTCTGTTTGCAAAGCATTATATCGACAACCGCGTCAATAACGGAAAGCGCACATCTATTCGCAAAACCGTGGAGGAAACCGCAGGCTCAATTATAACCCCTGTCGGAATTCTGTTTATAGCGGGCATGGTGCTTGGCCTTGTCTCCACAAACGGAGTCATAAGCCAGCTCGGAATCATCCTCGGGCGCGGCGCGCTTATCTCGGCGTTTATGGTGCTGTTTTTCCTGCCTGCACTGTTGCTGATGTTCGATTGGATTATTCCGAAAACCTCTCTCGGTCTGCATTTTATGAAAGCTAAACCACAGCCTGCCGATGCAGGAAAGGAGCGATAAGAATGAAAAATACATCCTCAATCAAAAAAGCCACGGCCGCTATAACCGCCGCCGCACTTATTATTGCCTGTGCGCCGTTCTCTTACGCGGCTGCACCTATGCCGAAGGACGAGACTGTTTATGTGAATATGGACGAAGCGGGCTCAGTGCGAAATATCTATGTTGTCAACAGCTTTGAGCTCACCGCGCCCGGAACGATTGCCGATTACGGCGCATATGAAAAGGTCACAAATCTCACCGACGGCGCACCCGCCGAGCAAAAGGGCGACATGGTTACCCTCAACGCGCCCGCAGGCAAAATAAGCTATGAGGGTCAGCTGAAAAGCAAAGAGACTCCCTGGAACATCTCCATCAAATATTTTTTAAACGGCAAGGAAATCACGCCGCAAAACCTCGGCGGACAGAGCGGAGCACTTCGCATTGTAATAAAAATCCGTCAAAACAACAGTGTCAACAAAACCTTCTTTGAGCATTATGCCCTGCAGCTCGGAGTCACACTTAATGCGGACCGCTGTAAAAACATCGTCTCCAAGGATGCGACAATCGCTTCCGCAGGCGGCAATAAGCAGCTTGCATTTATAGTGTTTCCCGGCACTGCTCCGACCCTTGAGGTCACGGCGGATGTGACCGATTTTGAGATGCCCGGCATATCTGCCAACGGCGTGTGTATGAACATGTCCTTTGATGTCGACTCAATGCTGAGCGGGGACAGCGGTCTCGGCGGGCTTGGCTCGGCATTCGGAGATTTGAATAACGGAACACAAAGTCTGCTGCGCGGAGTAAAGCAGCTGAATAGCGGAATCAATGGCCTGAGCGGCGGTGCCGCCGAGCTTTCCTCGGGGCTCGGCTCCCTCAGCGCAAACAGCGCTTCCCTCGTCGCGGGCGCAAGGCAGCTCGTAGACGGGATGTTTGCTCAGGTGAGCCAGCAGTTCAGTGACGGGCTTGTAAAGCAGGGTATGCCTCCACTCGCAACACCCCTCACGCTCGAAAATTACGCCTCTGTGCTTGCGGGAATGTCCGGAGTGACCGACGCGATGAGAGCTGCTGCGAAAGCAGGACTTCAAGCAAGTCTCCCGCCCGGTACTCCTTTAACCGGCACTGCATTTGTGCTTGCCAATTCTCTTGTTGCCGCCGGATCAAAACCGTCTGACGCCCTTGCGGCTGCGATGGCGAAGCTCGGTGTTGCGGGAAAGGTACAAGTGGCACAGGGAGAGCTTGCCGCTTTATCCCCCGGAGCCAGCCCGCTTGCTATACCCGAAGTTAGCAGAGTTATCTCCACTCTCGCCTCTGCCGCCGGTACAGCAGACCCAAATACTTATTACAGCAATTTGGTTTCACAATTAAAAACAGCCACTCCATCTCTTGATGACGCAACCTGTGCTCTTATGATTACAATTGCCTGTCTTGAGGTAGACGGTAAAGATATTTCTCTCTTTAACACCGCGCTTGCGAATACCGGTCAAATGCTGCAAGTCGCAGTAGAGGTTGCTGCCGCAGAAGCAAGCGACATCGGTACAAAAACTGCCGCGGAAACAGCTTTCCTCACCGCTCTGGTGATGGAAAATCTCGGCGGACAGTTTTCTCAGCTCAAAGCCCAGCTTGACGGCATAGCCTCATTTTACAACGGACTCGTGCAGTATACGGGCGGGGTAAATCAGGTTTCGGACGGCGCAAGCAAGCTGTCCGGCGGACTCAAGGAATATAAAAAAGGCGTTTCACAGCTGTACAGCGGCGTAAAACAGCTCAATGACGGAACCTCTCAATTTTCGGAGCTGGAAAACAGCTCGGATCTTGTCGGCGATTTGATGGGCGGCGATTTTGACCCGATATCATTTGTGTCGCCGAGAAACACCACTGTAAATTCGGTGCAGTTTGTGATGCAGACCGCCGCAGTGGTAAAGCCGGATGAAGCCGCGGACGCCATAACCGAAACCAAACCCGCAACATTCTGGGAGCGCATAAAAAATCTGTTTTAGCTTATTGTGTTTTACCGAATGTATGTGTCGGCTGAATGCCATTTGCAAATGTGTGCATTGCATAATCAATATTCAAAATCTCAGCGCAATTACCGCAGAGCCGACATGACATAAGCCCGTATGCCCCGAATCGGTCACACACAGAAAACACCCTTGAACCCGCGCAATGCGGATTCAAGGGTGTTTTATTTTGCTGTTCGCTCTTTTTGTGCAATTTGAAAAATGCACTTTCATTTCGCCTGCGATATAAGCATGATTATGCTTTGCGGCAAAAATTATATCACCGCACACTTTCAAGCAGGGATTCTGCCGCAGCGGTTCCCGCGCGCATTCCCGAAAGCCACGCCCAGTGCAGATTGTATCCGCCGCAGTCACCCGCTATATCAAGCAGCTCGCCGCATATATATGCACCGCTCATTTTTTTCGATTGCATCGTCCTTGTATCAACCTCACACAGGAGGATTCCGCCGCCCGTCACCTGAGCCTGATTCCATGAAAGGGTGCCGCTCAGCTCAAAGCCGAGGCTTTTCAGCGCGCGGGCAATTGCGGTTATCTCTATGTCGGAAAGCTCGCCGATACGCCGCGACAGCGGGTAAATTCCCGCCGATTTTAAAACCATAAAGCCCAACTTTTTGTTTATCGTACCGAGCAAAAGCTGCTCGAGTATCTCATTCGGATATAAGCTGCGATGCTTTGCAATTCGGGCTTCAAGCTCCTCTGTACGCGATTTCGGCAAAAGGTCAAGCTCGACAGAGTAGGCGGCATCTGCCATTCGGTCGCTCATGAGACAGGAGAGCTGCATTATAGGTATTCCCGACAGGCCGTAGTCTGTGAACAGTATCTCACCGACCTCGCTCGCAAGCGCACGGCCGCTTTTGCAAAGCGTCGCTCTGCACATTGTCTTGATGCCCTTAAGCGCTTTTACAAATCCGCTGTCCGCTTTCACCGGTACAAGACAGGGATACAGCGGGGCGAGTGTATGCCCGAATTTTTTAAGCAGCTCAAACCCGGAGCCGTCCGAGCCTAAGCTGGGTGACGCTTTTCCGCCCGCCGCAAAAATCACCGCGTCCGCGGATATTTTCCTTCCGTCGCTTGCTGTTATATCAAAGCGGCTTCCTGCCTTTTTTGCACAGCAAGCTTCAAACCCGCACTCGGCTGAAACACCGTAACGCTCAAGCTCGCGAAGCAGAATATCAAGCACCATCGACGCCTGATTGCACAGCGGGTATATTCTTCCCCCATCTCCCCGCTCGCACATAAGACCCGCTTTTTCAAAAAACTCAATGACCTCCTCGGCACTGCTTCCCGCAACCGCTTCTTCAAGCTCACGCGGATTTTGAGAGTGATAGTGCTCGGGCAAAATCAATGCATTTGATAGGTTGCACCGCCCGTTTCCGGTTGACAAAATCTTTTTGCCGACCCTCGGCATCCGCTCCAACAGCACAATTTCAACCTCTGCGCTGTTCTGTTCGGCGGCGCGGGCAGCTGCTATCGCCGCAGCCATTCCGGATGCACCCGCACCGATAATCGCAATCGTTTTTTTCATTGAATTCCACCACGCAGACAGCCCTTCCGTCTTTTTGTTATGTATTATACCATAAAATTCAGGCATTTGGTATTTCGACATATTAGTGTTAAGTGTGTGCAATATGCGCCATTTAAACCGAGATTCACCGAATAAAAAACCGATAGAATTATAGGGTTTCGGATATGTTAACGTTCAAAAAGCACAAATATAGGGTATAGCAGGCGTCCGGCGAAGTCTGTTATACCCTTATATTGAGACGCTTTATTACAATTTTCTGTCGGTCGCCTGATAGAGCAGCGCATTGCAGATTGCCGCGGCGACATTGCTGCCTCCCTTGCGGCCTCGCGCTACGATATATGGCACGCCCGCGGTCATTATAAGCTCCTTGCTCTCGACAACATTTACGAAGCCCACAGGCACTCCGATAATAAGGCTCGGCGCAATTCGCCGCTCTGCAATCAGCTCATACAGCCTTATAAGCGCGGTCGGCGCATTGCCGATGGCAAAAACAGTCTCACCCTCAAGCTCGGCTGCCTTTTCCATGCTCGCCACGGCTCGCGTAGTTCCATTTTGCTTTGCCCGCACCGCCACATCCTCGTCGGCCATAAAGCAGCTGAGCTCACAGCCAAGCTGTTTCAGCGCCGCCTTGCTGACACCCGAAAAAGCCATGTTTGTATCGGTCACAATCCGCGCTCCGTTTTTGAGCGCCTCTATTCCGATTTTAACCGCGTCCTGCGAAAACACGAGATTGTCATAATAGTCAAAATCCGCCGAGGTGTGTATGACACGCTTGACCACCGCTTCGTTTTCGGGTGCTATTTTGCGCTCTCCAAGCTCGGAGGTTATTATCTCAAAGCTTCTTTTTTCAATTTCTTCGGGCAAAACGGTATCTGTTTGAATTTTCATCGTCTCTCCTTTTAACCCCTGCTTCAATCGGGATTGTGCTCTGCGAATTCGTCCATGAACCCATAGATTTTATCCATATCAACAGCCGCGCGAATCCCCTCTGCCAAGAGATTGTACTGCCGCTCCTTATAGTCATACGCGCTTATTTCCTCGCCCTGAACAAGCTCTATCCCTTTTTTGTCAAGCAGCGCCTTTGCGATTCCGTTGACTGTTGCGGTGTTGTCAAACAAGCCGTGGACATAGCTTCCGAGCACATTGCCGCGCACAGCTCCGTCCCCATGCAGCCCGCCGCCGCTGTCTATCTGTGAGGCGCAGATTGCATCTCCGATTATTTTCGACACGCCCATGTGTATCTCATATCCGTCTATTGCGGCGCCGTCTATTGCCGAAAAGAATCCGCTTTCGGCGTGAAGCCTTCCGCTGATTCGCGTTCTGACCTTTGTCTCCTCAAATACAGTCGCTGTCGGAAGCAGACCTATACCGCGCATCTCCCCGCCCGACTCGACACCGTGCGGGTCACTCAGCGTCTCGCCGAGCATCTGATATCCTCCGCATATGCCGACAATCGGCAATCCGGATGCCGCATACTTTTTCACCAGCGTCTCAAGCCCGTTCTGTCTTAGCCATTTGAGGTCTTCCATTGTGTTCTTTGTTCCCGGCAGGATAATCATATCGGGATTCCCAAGCTCGGACGCCGATTTGACATAGCGTATTCCCAGCTGCGGATGGCGCTCCAGCGCATTGAAATCGGTAAAATTCGAGATTCTCGGAAGCCTTATAACGGCGATATCCACCGCACGCTTTTTGTCGGAAGCCGCAAATCTGTCGCTCAGGCTGTCCTCGTCGTCAATATCCGCATTCAGATACGGAATGACCCCGACTATAGGTATATTTGTCAGATTTTCAAGCATTCTCAGACCGGGCTTTAAAATCTCGGCATCCCCACGAAACTTGTTGATGATAATGCCCTTAATGCGCGCCCGCTCATGCGGCTCAAGCAGTGCAACCGTGCCGTAAAGGCTTGCAAACACACCACCACGGTCAATGTCGCCGACCAACAGCACGGGGGCGTCAACCATATCCGCCAGCCCCATATTTACGATATCATCCTTTTTCAGATTGATTTCGGCGGGGCTGCCCGCTCCCTCGATAACTATTACGTCATTTGTGCGGCTGAGCTCATTGTATGCCCTCATTATGTCCGGCACAAGCTTGCTCTTGTATTTGAAATAATCAGATGCGCTCATGTTTCCGACTACCTCGCCGTTGACGATAACCTGCGAGCCTGTGTCGTTTGTGGGTTTCAGCAGAATCGGATTCATCAGAACCGACGGCTCTGTGCCCGCCGCCTCCGCCTGCATGACCTGTGCGCGCCCCATCTCAAAGCCGTCGCGCGTAATAAAGCTGTTAAGAGCCATATTCTGACTTTTGAAAGGGGACACACGCAGTCCGTCCTGCTTGAAAATTCGGCACAGACCCGCAGTCACCAAACTCTTTCCCGCATTTGACATCGTCCCCTGAATCATTATTGATTTTGCCATTAAATCAGCCCCTTTAAAATATTGATTGCACCCGTCGCCTTAACGCTGTTGAGATTGCCCCTTTTTTCGTCCGAAATCAAAATAAAGGGCTGCGGCGCTCCGATATGAGCCCCGTTTTCAGGGCTTGTTCCATGATCCGAACAGATTAGGACGCGGTTTTTGCTCTCACACAGCCGCTGCACAAGCAGGCTGTCTATTCTGTCTAAAAATTCCCGCTTCGCTCGTTTATCCGCTCTGTGAGAAGCCTCGTCCGCCCCGTTTATATGCAGACACACAAAATCCTTTTCCTGCGCCGACTCAAGCGAACACTCAAGCTTCGCGACAAGGTCGGTGTCGGTGTCTCCTGTTGCCCCGCGTGGAGTGATGCACCGCATTCCGAGCGCGCGCGCAATTCCCTTTGCTATCGGAGCAGACGCAACCATGACGGAATTTTCATGCCGCGCCATCACCTCTCCGCTCGCCGCCTGCCCCCATGGCACAAGCGCGTATTCTCTTTTAAAGTTGCGCTTTGCAAACTCGGCAAGCGCCTCACAGCCCAGCGGAATCAGGTCTTTAATCTCGGCGTTTGGGTTGCTGTATGGGGCAAAGGTCCTTGTTTTATCCGTCTCGTCCGCCATACCCTTAAGCACAAGCAGACCCTGATAGCTTCCGATTTGGTACAGACCCGGCTCATCGGTCGGCGGCATCTCGCGCACTCCTCCGATCCGGCCGTCCCGCCCAACCGAAACGCAGGTTGTGCGCACGAGCATATCATTGCTCAGGAATGGAATTTCCGCTCCGAGCGCCTCGACCCAGCCACGTGAAAACATGCCTATATCGCCGTCCTCAACGCCCAAAATCGAGAGAATGCAGGGCAGGCTTTCCGCCCTCGCGCCATCGGGGACAGTGTCAAGCGTTCCATAAGCAAATCGGTTTTTTGCACGGTTGAGATTAGGATATTGTTCAAATCGAAAATCCTCATCGGTCATCCCGTCAATAATACAGAGAATATTGCCCATATCAGTTTTCTGTCACCTCTTTTATTGCGGCGACAAGCTTTTCATTTTCGCTGTGTGTCCTCACCGCCGCGCGGTAATAGCCATCGGCAAGACCGCGATAGTTTGCACAGGAGCGAATCAAAATGCCCTTGCTGCGCAGCTTAACATCCAATGAGACGCAGTCGGATTTCATGAAAATATAGTTGGCATTGGAGCCTGTTACGCAGAGTCCGAGTTCGGATAAGCTTGTTTTCAAAAATGCGCGTTCCGCTTTTATCAGCTCATGTGTTTTTTGTATATACTCCGTCTCGCAGACAGCGGCGACTCCCGCTATCTGCGCAATTGAGGAAACACTCCACGGCTGAGCCGCCCCGCGCAGCCTGCTCAGAAGCTCTGAGTTCGAGCAAAGGCAATAGCCCAGCCGCAGACCCGCCATCGCGTAAATTTTAGTGAACGCCTTCAAAATAACAAGATTGTTTGTTTTGCTTAAAATCGGTTTGAGGGTATGCCGATTCGGTTCATCCAAAAAATCATTGAAGCATTCGTCGCACACGAAAATCACATTGCAGCTCTCGCATTTTTCCGCGATTTTCAAAAGCAGCTCGCGGTCGCTCAGCTGACCCGTGGGGTTATTCGGCTCACAGATAAACAATATGTCCAGCTCATCGGTTATTTCGCTCAGAATCGAATCGGTGAGTGCAAAATCGTTCTTTTCAAAAAGCTCATGATACCGCACCTCGCAGCCGCTCGAGTGCAGGGCAAGCTCATATTCGGCAAAGGTCGGTGCAAGCACAAGCGCCTTTTTGGGTTTTAAGCCGTTTGCAAGGCGAAATATGATATCCGCCGCCCCGTTTGCGCAAAGAATTTCGTCCGCGCAAACCCCTTCACGCACCGCAATCGCATTTCGCAGCTCGCGGCAAAGCGGGTCGGGGTATGAGCAGAGCAAATCCGCCGAGGAGCCAATCGCCGCCCTTACGGATTCGGGCAGACCGAGCGGATTTATGTTTGCCGAAAAATCCAGCGGCATATATCCGTTCTCCTCATAAAATCCATGAATGTCACCGCCGTGTATCAGCCCCATAAAAGCTACCCCGCTAATTTAATCTCTGCTTATTTTAAGCACATATCTGCTTTTAAATCACGATGACGTCCGCAAAAGGCATCATCCCAAATTTACAGTCCGCCCATTAAGCAGATGCCGAGCAGCACGGCCGCTGAGCGTAATGCCGTGCAAAACACAAGGCTTACCGCCGCCGTGACATATAAAAGATCGGTCGCACGGCGTATGTCATTCGGCTCTATTGGTCTTATCGCATCACCTATTGTCGGCTTGCGGACAAGCCTGCCGAAATAGTGCGCGTCTCCCGCAAGCCTGATATCAAGCGCGCCCGCACACACAGACTCGGTCTGAGCGGAATTCGGGCTCGCGTGATTATATCGGTCACGCTTGAAAATTTTTAGGGCATTTTTGCTGTCATATCGCAAAAATGCGCTCGCAAGCAGCATAAACACAGCCGATAGTCTCGCGGGAATAAAATTTGCAAGGTCGTCCAGCTTTGCCGCGGCTCTGCCGAAAAACATATATCTCTCGCTCTTATATCCCACCATGCTGTCCATAGTGTTTATTCCCTTGTAAAAAAAACCGAGCGGCGCTCCGCCCAAAGCCATAAAAAGCATCGGAGCCACTATTCCGTCCCCTGTGTTCTCGGCGACAGTCTCAACCGCCGCTCTCGCCACTCCGTCGGCGCTGAGTGCGTCCGTGTCGCGCCCGACTATCCTTGCGACCGCTTTTCTTGCTCCGTCGAGATTTCCGGCTGCAAGCGCCCTGTAAACAGCCATGCTCTCGTCGCGCAGCGATTTTGTCGCCAGAATCTGACCGCACATCAGCGTCTCAGCCGCAAGTCCCGCAAACGGGCTGATTTTGCGAAACAAACACAACAGGACAAAGGGCACCGCAAACGAAATTGACGGAACCAAAACGGCGAGCACCGCCCCTGCGGCAAGCTCTCCCTTTTCACTCTTTGCAAACAGCCTTCTCAGCAGCTTTTCAAGTGTGGAAATCAGCTTTCCGATTGCCGCGACGGGATGCGGGATTTGAGGCGGGTCTCCGAACAGCAGGTCAAGTCCAAAGCCCAGCACCGGCGGCAATATTTTGAAAATCAACTGCTCTGTCATAAAGACTCAACCAATTCCATTGATTTATTTTTAGAAAAGCTGTCGCCGTTAAGGCGGCAATGATAGCCGCAGCAGTTGTCCGCAGTCCACTCAAAATAATCCTTGTGCGGCGACGCAAAGCCCGCCATTACCGCCATTATTGTCCCTCCGTGCACCACAAACGCGGCTGAGCGCACCCCGTCTTTTACAAGCGCCTCAATTTGCTTCTCAAATGCGATACAGCATCTTTTTGCAAACTGCTCCTTGCTCTCTCCGCCGGGACATGTGCCCTCGCAATTTGTCTCGAGCCACTGTGCATAATGCTCGTTGTTTTCAAGGTCGGAGACGCTTTTATTTTCAAATTCACCGAAATCCATCTCGCGCAAATCGTCGATTTGAATCTGTTCCATGCCGCTGAATAAAAGCTCTGCTGTCTGCTTCGTACGCTTGAGCGGCGTGACAAACAGCTTTTCGGGTACAAAGCCCGGCCGCTTTTCCGAAACGAATTTTTCTCCCTCCGCACGCAGCGGGTCATCGGTTGATCCGATATATCTTCTCTTGAAATTTCCCTCGGTCTGACCGTGACGAATTAAATAAATCTCCATATCTCTCACCCCTTTATAATCTGCGGAATACCGCACACAATGCGAATTACCCTGTCGGCGTGTTTTGCAATCTCACAGCAAGCGCGCCCCACTCTTTCGCGGTATTCGCGCTCCTCCTCCGATACGGGAACTACTCCGCTGCCAACCTCGTCGCATGAGACAATCCGCTTTTTGCACAGCTGTTCCATCGAAACGGATTTTTCCGTTCTGAGATACCGCTCTAAACCGTACATCACTTGCTTTTCATCGGTCGGGTCCTGTGAAATACAGGATTCCGCATATCCCAGCTCGTTTTTTATATAGTCAAGCTTGCCGCTTGATTTACCTCCGAGTATTAAAATCATAATCAGCGCATATTTGCATCTGACCCGAGAGGGCGGACGCAATCGCTTACCCCTTTCACAGTAAATAGGCAATCCGCATCAGATAAGAAATTGAACTGCGACGGCGAAAACCGCAATCATCAGCTCACATATCTGTACAAACCAACCCGCAATGTCACCCGTTATTCCGCCGAACTGTTTCTGTGACATATGCCAATACCACAAAAACGACAATGCCGCCGCCAAGACCGCCGCCACCCCCGCAGCCCCGCAAAATACACAGAGCACAGCGCAGCACACAAGCAGCTCCGCGAATAAAATCGCTCGCGCGATTTTTCTGGCGCTCATATCGGCAAAGGTGTGAACGAGCCCGCTGTCCTTTGCACAGGGAAATGACGCAACCGCAAGTCCGCTGAGCGAGCGGCTGAGCACAAAGCCGACCGAGAGTGCAAGCAGGCTTTTGACGTCGGGCTTTAGCTCACAGAGCAGTGCAAAATAGAGTATGAGATATGTGCAAACGCCTATGACCGCAAATGCACCCGCGTGTGAATCCTTCAGGATTTCGAGCTTGCGCGCCCTGTCGGCATGACTGGACAGCGCGTCGATCGTATCGCAAAAGCCGTCGAGGTGAATTCCGCCTGTAATGGCTACAGGTATCAGCAAAAGCAGAGCCGCGCGAAGCGGCGCGCCAATTTCAAGAATATCGCTCAGCATTCCCCATCCGAAAAAAGCAGCGCCCGACACAACGCCCACCAGAGGGAACATGCACATCATATACCTCATGCTTTTTTTATCCCACTCAAGATGAGGCATTGGAATTTTCGAGAACATTGAAAAGGCAATCGCAATTGATTTGAAAAAGGTCATGGCAGAACTCCTTTCACGGCTATCGGTATGCCGCAGACAATTTCGACGGCAAGATTGCAAAGACACGCTGTTTTCGAATTCACAAGTCCGAGTGCTTTTATATAGCTCTCTGTTTCGGAATCATATTCGATTCCGTCCGAAAAGATATCGTTAGTTACTATTATAAGATTTTCACACTGCTTTTCCAATGCGGAAATTCCGCCGATAATACTCTCAACGGTATTTTCACGCGATCCGCCGCTTGAAAAAAGCTCGTTTGCGACAAGATTTCCGACGCATTCCAAAAGTGCGGTTCCGCGCTGCGGGAGCTTTAGCGCTCCGATGTCGAGATACCTCTCAATCGTGAAAAAGCCCTTGCCCTCACGCATAAGCCTGTGGCGCAGGATTCTCTTTTCCCCCTCCTCGCCGAACGGCTGCATCGTGGCGATATAATATCGCGGCAACCCGAATTTGAGTGCGAGAGCCTCGGCATATTCACTTTTTCCGCTGGCACTTGCGCCAATAACGAGAGCTGTCATCTTTTATCCGCCGTTTTAATATTTTGTCAGTCGAGAGGCTTATAGTCGTCGATTTTTATGTCCTCAAATGTGCGCATTCCGAAATAGACCGCATATGCCATATCGAGCATCGGAAACAGCGCAACTGCCCCCGTGCCCTCGCCCAAATGCAATCCCGCCGTAATAAACGGAGAAAGCTCAAGACTTTTCAGAACAATTCGCGCCGCCGGTTCGTTGCTGAGATGGCTCGGCAGCATATATTCGCGTGCATATGGGCATATCCGCGACGCCAAAAGTGCCGCAACACCGGAGATAAAGCCGTCAATTACAACAGGGCGGCGACAGCTCGCGCATCCGAGAAAAAATCCCGCCATGCCCGCAATATCAAATCCGCCGACCTTAGCAAGCACATCGACAGGATCGTTTTTGTCGGGCTTGTTTAAATCTATTGACCGCCCTATCACCTCGATTTTATGCAGCAGACCCGCTGAGGACAAACCCGCTCCGCGCCCTGTCATTGTCTCGACCGGCATTTCCAAAAGCACGCTTGCAACCGCACTGCTCGTGGTTGTGTTTCCTATCCCCATCTCGCCTGTCGCAAACAGCTTATAGCCATCGCCGCTCAGCTTCACCGCAAGCTCCGCGCCGTATTGCAGCGCAGCTTTCGCCTGCTCCCGGGTCATCGCCTGTCCGTGAAGCATGTTTTGCGTTCCGTCCGCAATATGGCAAAAGCACATTTTATCGTCTTTCACAACGGTGTTCATGCCCATATCAATCGGGAAAACCTCCGCGTCGGCAACGCGAGCCATCTTGCAGACACTGGTGTCGCAGCTGCACAGATTCTTTGCGACAATGGCGGTCACCTCGCTGCCTGTTTGACTTATGCCCTCGGCGACAACCCCGTTGTCCGCACAGAAAACGGCAACCGCCCTTCTGTCAATTCTATAATCGACATCGCCTGTCATTCCCGCTATTTTTGAAACCGCTTTTTCAAGCTCACCCAGTCCGTCAAGCGGCTTTGCTATTTTGTCCCACCGCTCCTTTGCCTTTTTTTCCGCCTTTAAATCTGCGGGCGCTATCCTGTTTATTATTTGTTCAAGCATTTTTGTTCTCCTTATACCTTGCGGCATTTCTCACAAAGAATTCTGCAAATGCGGGATTTGAATAAAAATACAGATGCGGATATCCCGCAAAAATATTAGCATCTGAATATATGCACCGCCACGAGCGTTTGCTGTTCGGCTTTGACGCCGTAAATGCGCCTGCGCCGAAAGTGCTGTCCGAATAGTGAAATTCATGCGCTCCGATTTGCCCGCCCTTTTTGCAGAGCAAATTGTCGGAATCCGCGCACAGACTAATATATCCGAACCGCGGTGAAAGCCTTTCGCTCAGGACGCATTTGCCGTCTATCGCACCGACCATCTCATAATCGACGCCGTTTATATCGGAAATGAATTTTTGCAAAAACATAAAGCCACCGCATTCCGCAAGAGTGGGCAAGCCACCTGAAATCCTTTCGGCAATATCACACCGCATTGCGGCATTATTCTCAAGCTGACGCGCATACAGCTCGGGATATCCCCCTCCGATATATAGTGCGTCCGCATCTGCGGGCAATGACGCGTCCGCAAGCGGGGAAAACTCAACAAGCCGTGCGCCGAGCTTTTGCAGCAGCGATAGGTTTTCATCATAGTAAAAACAGAATGCCATATCGCGGGCAACCGCAATCGTCGGAGCTTGTTCGGTGATTTTTTTTATCTCGAACGGCTCGTACTCAAGCGGCGGAGCAGCCTGCGCGATTGAAATAAGACCGTCGATGTCAACGCTGCACGCAACAGCTTGTGCAAGCAGTGAGAGCTTTGCTTTAAGATTGCTGACCTCCGCCGCGGTCACAAGGCCGAGATGTCTGCTCTCAAGTGCATAATCGGCGTTTTTTTTAAGATATCCCAGCGCCCTTATACCGAGCCGCGACTCGATAAGTGGCTTCAATATTTCAAACTGCGACTTTGTGCACTGATTCAGTATCACTGCCCTTATGTTGGAATCAGGCTCAAATTCACAAAAGCCCTTGATTGCGGCAAGCAGAGAGAGTGAAGCTCCCCGCGCATTTATCACAAGCACCACCGGCGCGCGGAGCGTTTTCGCAAGATGATAGCTGCTCGCCGCTTCGCTTGTTCCCGAAAGTCCGTCATAAAAGCCCATTACACCCTCGATAACCGAGATATCACAGCCTGTCGCTTTTTTTGCAAACAGCGCACAGGTTGTATTTTCATCGGTGAAAAACAGGTCGAGATTGCCGCTTTCAGCCCCGATTATCTCGCGGTGAAACAGAGGGTCAATAAAATCGGGTCCGCATTTGCACGAGCATGGCTTCATTTTTCTGTCAACGAGCGCTTGCAAAATCGCGCAGACGACAGTGGTTTTTCCCTCGCCGCTTTTGGGGGCGGCAAACATAACGCGCGGAAAATCAGTTTTCATTCTGCGCCCTTTCCGTTTGCGGATATCAGGAATATAGGATTCTGCGCCATCAGCATATGATGACCGCCGACCGACCTTGTGCGGCTTGAGGCAATCTGCACAACCTCTATGTCCCGCATTTCAAGCTCCTTGACCGCAGACAGCGCCGACGATAGAGTCTCGAGTGAAATTGCGCTTATCACCGCCCTCACGGCGCCGTTTTTATTCAGAACAAGCTCAAGATTTTCTCTCATGCTTCCCTTTGTGCCGCCGATAAACACCGCGTCGGGAGCGGGTAAATCGAGCAGAGCTTCGGGCGCTGATCCCTTTATTACATTCAGATTGAAAACCTCGAAGCTCTCTTTGTTGCGCTCAATAAGCTCACATGCGTCACCGTTGCACTCAATCGCATATACGCGGCCCATTCGGCACACAAGAGCCATTTCAACCGACACCGAACCCGTGCCCGCGCCGATATCATATACCGTGTCCGTGCTGCGCAGTCTCAGCTTTGCCATCGCGGCAGCGCGTATTTCCTGTTTTGTCATCGGCACTTCGCCGCGAACAAACTCGTCATCGCTCAAGCCCGCTGTTGCAAAATCGTATTTGAACCCGCTCTCACTGTCGACAATGACCGCGTTAAGCTTGTCATAATCGCGGCATGTCATCTCGCGGGCTGTTCCGCTCGATATTTTTTCGTCGGGGTAAGACAGCCTTTCACCGACAGTGACCGTCGCGTTCTCAAGTCCCGCGTCACACAGCAGCTCCGCAATTTTTCGGGGTGTAAAAACACCGTCGGTGAGGAAAAAAGTCTCGCTGTTATTCAGCACCTGCGCAAGGATGTCACATCTCATGCCATGCGCGCTGACAAGGTGCATTCCCTGCCATGGGCGCATCAGCTTTGAGCAAAGATACTGAACGGAAGAAATCCCGCAAAATGCCTCAAGCTCATGCCCTGTCAAAAGTCCGCTCAACTTTTTGGCACCGCTGTAAAATCCGACATCTCCGCTCAGCGCAACCGCAATTCGCGTCCATTCCGGATGCTCAAAAACACATCGCGCGATTTTCGAGGCCTCGACAGCCTCAATTCTGTTCAGGCAGAGCTCGCGCGGCAGAGCGTCGATAATACGGCGCGCACCGATTATCGCCTCACAGCGGCACAGCTCTGCCCTTGCCGCTTCGGTAAGCAAATCGGGATTTCCAAGCCCTATTCCGACAAGAGAAATTTTCATCGTCCACAGCTCCTTTTTCAGTCCCTGAGCAGGCACATTTTTATGACAAAATCAAAATTTATTTTCTTTGAGCATTTCCGAAACCTCGCCGAAGCTCATGCCGCGCTCGTCGCGTGGTCTCGCAATCAGCACGAGCTTTATACCGCACTTTTCGGCCGCACTCTCTTTTTCGGCAAAACCGCCCGCCGCGCCGCCGTCCTTCGTGACGAGAACTTTAATATCAAATCGGTGAATCAGCGCCTCATTCAGCTGACAGGTGAACGGCCCCTGCATCGCAATTATGTGGCTTTGCCTGTATCCGAGCGACACACAACGTTCAATTGATTCGACACTCGCGAGTACGCGCGGGAAAATGCGCTCGTCATAACCGCGTACCGATGTGTATATGTCAAGCTCCTTGCTTCCCGTTGTGAGCAGAATATTTCCGGATACCGTATCGAGATATTGTGCCGCCTCACGCGCCGAGCTTACTGTAATGCACCCGTTATCCGAGCTTTTTTCACGCGCAAGCCGCACATAGCGGGTGTTGGTTTCGTTCGCCGCGCCCTTGATATTTTGTGTGACCTCAATCGCATAGGGGTGTGTCGCATCAATGCACAAATCGAATTTTTCGCGGAGCATCAGCGCGCGCATTTCCGCTTCGTTCAGTCTGCCCTCAAGCACCTCGGCACTCGTTTGGTCTCTGTCGATAAGCTCGCGCCCATATTCGGTCGCAACGCACACCACCGTGTCAAAGCCAAGCGAATCCGCAAGACCCACAAGCTCTCTGCCCTCTGTTGTTCCGGCAAAAATAAGCAGTTTATTCATCTTTTATTTTCATAGCCCCGCGGAGTCACCATTTTCCCCCCGATATTTTTCGTGCTTTCATTTCCGATAAACACGGTCGTGAACATATCCAGCTTCTCGTCGGCAAGCTCGCTCAAGGTCAGCACCCTGTATTCCTCACCCTCACGACCGATATTTCTAACCCACCCGCACACCGTAGCGGGACTTTTGAATTCACCCGTTATTTCACACGCTCTTTTAACGTAGTCGCTGCGTTTTTTGCTCATTGGATTGTAAAAACAGATCACGAAATCCGCCTCTGCGGCACAGCGAAGTCTTCGCTCGATTTTTTCCCACGGGGTCAGCAGGTCGCTTAGCGATATAACCGCAAAGTCGTGAATCAGGGGTGCACCCAAAACCGCAGCACCGCTTGAAGCGGCGGTTATGCCGGAGACTATCTCTATTTCTATCGGCTCGTATTCGGCGGCAAGCTCGTAGATAAGACCCGCCATCCCGTACACTCCTGCGTCTCCGCTGCAAATCATCGCGACAGTGCTTCCGTTTACGGCGGCTTCGATAGCCATTCTGCACCGCTCGGTCTCCTTGGTCATCGGAGTGACCAGCACCTGCTTTTCGGGATAGCTCTCCCTTACAAGGTCGATATACACCGTGTAGCCGCACAGTATATCCGAATCCGCAAGCGCGTTTTTCGCTTGCTCGGTCATCATATCGCTGTTTCCCGGGCCGATTCCCACTACATATAGTTTTTTCATAGCTTCTCCTCAAATTTCATGGTTATATCCGGAATCGAAACCGCCATGGTAACTCCGTTGCCGGCATTTTTTTTAATAAGCAGCCTGCCGCCGGTCGCGGCAACCGCGCTTCGCTCACAGACATTGTCAACGCCTGTGACCTTCTGCACAAAAGCGGAGGCGGTGAAATTGCCCTTTGTCTCGGAAAGAGCTTTTACGCCAAAAGTTCGGTAGGGCAGCTTTTGGGTTTCGCAAAAATCCAAAATACCCTGCTCTCTCGCCTTGATGTCAATGCTGCAAATTTCTCTGACAGCCTTCGGATTAATGCTTCCCTTGGCAAGAACCATCAGATATGCGTCGGTTATCGTCTGTTCGCTTGTCTCTTTTTTGCATCCGACACCTACCGCCAGCACTCTTGGGATAAGGCGCAGAGCCTTTTGCTTTCCCTTGCTTTTTATTGTGATGACCACATCGTATTCGTTGTTTTCACTCAGCTCTATTCCTTTGGGCAGCTTGCCCTCTATGGCAAAATCTGAGCGCAGCTTTATTGTTTCCCCCGCAAGCAGCCGCGCCGAAATCCACTTTATGCGCTCGGGATTGTCAATGACCAGTCCGTGTCTCGCCGCCCACTCGTCAATCGCAAACACGTTGTTGACATCCGTAGCCGTGGTGATAACGGGAATGCTTGCGGTCTCGCGCGCAATAGCTCTTGCAAGCTCATTGGCACCTCCGATATGCCCCGACAAAAGCGGAATGACAAAATTTGCTTTCTCATCTATTACTATAACCGCCGGATCCGATATTTTTGTCTTTACATGTGGTGCGACAGACCGCACCGCTATGCCTGCGGCCCCGATAAACACCAACGCGTCAGCCGCTGCGAACGTTCGGCTTGTCCAGTCTCGGACACTCAGCTTTTCATTGTTGTGTGCGCATGCCACGCCACATATGTATCCGAGCCCGCAAAGAACTTTTTTAAGTCTCTTTCCCAGCTCAAAGCCCGTGTCTGTGAATGAGATTATCTCAATTTTCATCTGTTCCCTCTCGAAAAAGAGTGGTAAACGCCGGGTCATAAAGCTTGCTTCTCTCGTACTCGTGGTTCAGAAAATCACCGACAATTATAAGGGCAGTGTTCTTTATGCCATTGCTCTCTGCCGTTTGCGCAAGCGTGCCCACCGTACACCTGAACACCCTTTCCTCCGGCCATGTCGCTTTATACACAATGGCGGCGGGTGTGCCGAGCCTATATCCGCCCTCGACAAGCTCCTCTGTCAGCTGCTCGAGCAAGCCCGTGCTCAGGAAAATCACCATGGTTGAATTGTGCGCGGCAAAACTGCGTATGCTCTCTTTTTCGGGAACGGCGGTTCTGCCCGCCATTCTCGTTATAATGACCGACTGGCTCACGTTCGGCAGTGTGTACTCCTCTTTAAGCGCAGCGGCGGCACCGCAAAAGCTTGAAACCCCGGGCACCACATCATAGCTGATACCCAGCTTGTCAAGCTCGTCCATCTGCTCCCGAATCGCGCCGAAAAGGCAGGGGTCTCCCGTGTGCAGCCGAACCACGCTTTTCTCGTTTTTGCACGCCGAATTTGTTACCTCAATGACCTGTTCGAGCGTCATTGTCGCACTGTTGTGAATCTCGCATGTTTTTTTTGCACTTTTCAAAATTCCCGGATTTACAAGACTTCCCGCATAAATTATGACATCTGCTGCCTCGACGAGTCTCTGTCCTCTCACGGTTATTAAATCCACTGCACCGCTGCCCGCACCAACAAAATGAACCATCACTTGTTTATTCCTTTACAATTATCGTTGTGAAATAATCCGCCGAAGCGTCTTCCGCACTGACACTTTTACAGACCCTCTCGGTCGCAAGTCCGCAGTTTTGAACCATGCTTGTCCTATCTATAGCCCCCGCCTTTTCAATGGCGTCCAGAGTTTTCGAAAGGGATTTTCCGGTTTTCATAATCACCTTTGTTCCATTCAGCGCGAGAATCTCATCCATGTTTTCAGCGCTCGCAGGCACGACATGCAGGATATCATCACGCTGAGTGAGACTCGTTTTAAGCCGCGCGGCAACCGCGCAAAAGCTCGGCACACCCGCGATAATCTCCACCTGATAGCCGCGCTCGGCAACGATGTCGGCTATATAGCTGAATGTTGAATATATCGACACATCACCTAAATTTATCATAGCGACATTTTGATTTGCATCAAGTCTGCCTATTATCCGATCGGCGGCAGCGCTGTAATTCTCTTGAAGCTGCTTTGCGTCGCGAGTCATCGGGAAGGATACATAAAAAATATCCTTTCCGTCAAGCTGCACCTCACCCCGCACAATATCGAGGGCAAGCGTTTTTTCGCCCTTTGTTTCCGGGGCTGCAATCACCTCGCACTTTTCAAGCGCGCGAACCGCCTTTAATGTCATCAGCTCGGGGTCTCCCGGTCCGACGCTCACCCCGAACAGTGTTCCTTTTGTCATTTCATTTCCTCCATTACTTCAACAACTGCCCTCGCCTGAGCAGTCATGCCGAGAATTCCCCGCTTATTGCTGAACATCACAATTCCGCACTCAAAAGCTCCGCTCGCCCGCCTGTCGGCATAATACTGCGCTCTTTCGAGAAGCGACTGAATTATCTGCTCATAAAGACCGCATTTATCGGCAATGTCAAGACATTCATCCGTTGTTGCAGAATCCATTATCCGACGCACGGTTTGTCTGTCTGCCCCGTGCAGCGCGGCGTGTGCCGCAAAAATTTCGGCGCGGCAGTCGGCTGTTCGGGAATGTGTGTCCATTATTCCGCCCGCAAGCTTGATGAATTTCCCGATATGCCCGACCATCAAAACTCTCTCAAACCCGAGCTCCGCCGCGAAATCCAGCGTATCACCGACAAAATTCGCGCACTGCACAATCGGGATTTTCAAGAGGCGCGGATACTGTGCGACAAAATCACTCCCGTAATTTCCGGGCGTCACGATTATGCTCTTCTCCGAGTTTGCCGAGAGCACACGCATTTCAACCTTTATCGAATCGCACAGTGCTTTTAGGCTTTTCGGCTCGACAATTCCGCTTGTGCCGAGCACCGATATCCCACCCTCTATTCCGAGCTGCGGATTGAATGTCCGCTTGGCAAGCCCGACTCCCGCGGGTATTGATATCACCGCGTCAATTCCACCGCGATATCCGTATTTGTCACAGATTTCTCCGACAGACTCGGCAATCATACTGCGTGGCACACGGTTAATCGCCGCCTCGCCCTTTGGCTGCTCAAGCCCGTCGCGCGTCACCCGCCCCACACCTTCTCCGCCCTCAATCCGAATACCGCCATGAGCTGATTTTTTCACCTCGGCATACACAAGAATTCCGTCTGTCACATCAATATCATCCCCGCTGTCCTTGCGCACCGCACAGGACACGGCATCATTTTCTCTTTTTATGTCAAGGATATCAACCTCGACCGGTATTCCTTTTGGAGTCATAATTTTTGAACTTGCCGACATCTCACCCGAAAGAAGCATCTCTGCGGCCGCCTTTGCGGCAAGTGCGGCACAGGAGCCCGTCGTATAGCCGCACCTGAGCCTCAGAGTGCCCTGATTAAAGTAATGATTGAACATACTCACTGCTCCTATTGCCAATTTCAAAAGCTACGACTCGATTATCTCCGCCGCGTGGCGGCAGTAAAGCTCCACCGCTTCCCTGTATTCGCCAAGCCCCTTTATCACGGGTTTGACCTCGACGCCCATCGCCGCAAGCTGTGACCTCCAGCTTGCGGGCTTATCCGATGCCATGTCGTTTTTTGCGTGATCCCCCGCCACGAGCATCAGCGGAGCCAGAACCGCTTTGGAATATCCCTTTGCCGCAATCTGATTTTTAACATCCTCCAGCGTCGGATACCCATCAACTGTGCCAACAATAACGCGCTCGCATACGCTCTCCTTGAGCATGTGCTCCATCGCCGAATATACCGTGTTTGAATAGTGACCGCTGCCGTGTCCGAAAAGCACCAGGCACTCGTTTTTTTCTATCGGGTTATGACGCGCCAACGCCGTGCCCACCGTTACTATATCCTCTGAAAGGTCGAGCAGCGGGCGGCTTATTTTCAGGCTTTTGAATCTGCCCTCAAAAGCTCGCGCGGCGCGGCATACCTTTTCGTATTCCTCGCCCGGTATCACGTGTGTCGGGACAATATACACCTGTTCATATCCGCTGTCGCACAGCTTTTGAAGCGCGGTTCCGACATCATCTATCTCCCTGCCCCTGCTTCGCATCGTGCGCATAATCATCGTGCTTGTATATGCGCGGCAGAGGTGATAATTCGGGAATCTCTGTCCTATCGCACGCTCTACCGCCATTATATTCTTTTGCTCGGCATCCTCGTGAGTCGTTCCGAAGCTCGCCACTATTATTGCTTTTATCATAAAATCCCCCCGATTGCCATCGCGAATTCCTCTTTTGTTTTTGGGAATCGCTTCGGCGGATTTTTGTTTGCGGTTTTATATGCTATCTCTGTCAATTCATAAATTTCGGGCTTGCGAAGACCTGCTGTCTTTAACAGCTCGATATCCGCAAACACCATGTCCGGACTTGTGTCGGCAACTATTTGTGCGTCGCTGAAAACAATGATGCGGTCTGCCCAGCGCCACGCAAAATCAACATCGTGTGTTGACACCGCAACAGTTATTCCCGCATTGCCAAGCTCGATTATCGTCTGCTCAAGCGAGGCTGCATTTTGAGGGTCAAGCGAGGAGGCAGGTTCGTCAAGCAGCACTATTTCGGGGCGCATCGCTATTATATCGGCTATACATACTCGTTTTTTTTCGCCGCCGCTGAGATAGTGAGGCGGGCGGCAGCGAAGCGCGGTGAGTTTCATCTCGGAAATTGCGTCGTCAACCCTCTCGAGCACCTCGGCGTCAGTGAGTCCGAGATTCATAGGTCCGAACGAAATCTCGCTCTCAACCGTGCTTGCAATCATCTGATTATCCGGATCCTGAAGCACCAGACCGACATTTTTTCTAAGCAAAAACAAATCCTTTCGGCTTTGTGAAAGCTTTTTGCCATGATAAAAAATATCGCCGCTGTCCTGCTTTAAAATTCCGTTACAGCACAGAAAAAAAGTGGATTTTCCCGCCCCGTTATTTCCGATTACGGCTATTCTTTCACCCTTTGCTATTGTGAGAGAAACCTTGCACAGCGCGATTTCTCCCGTCTCATAGCAAAAATTGATATTTTCAAGACGGAGAATCTCCGCTTCGGTATTTTCGTTTTTGTCAATGCTCATCCATAATACCTCAACACCGCCGCAAGCGAGACAAGTGCACAAAGACTGACGGAGCAAAGCACAACTTCACCGCCGCGCACCCTGTTTTGATTTTCAATAAATTTAAGTTTTCCGTCATACCCGCGCGACTCCATTGCGTCAAAGCACTGTGACGCCCGATGAAAGGACTGCACCAGCAGATTTGAGCATATCGCCCCCAAGGTGCGAATTGAGGTTTTATAGTTTACAAAACCCATCCGCGCACTCGCAGAATTTTTCATCTGAGAAAAAGTTACTGTCAGAATAAATATGTATCGGTATATTAAATACATCAGCTCGATAACTATCGATGGCAGATGCGCCCGCCGCAAGACCCCGATAATCTCATAGAGAGGGGTCGAAAGGCTGAGCGCGTAAAGACAGCTTATCGCCCCGACTGCCTTTATCATGATTAAAAAGGCGGATGCCTGAGCGGCGGCGGTCACATACATAAATGATCCGAAAATCGGTATATTCAAAATTCCGACTGCCTCATGCGAAAAATCAAACACAAGTGCAAGACCGCTCATCAGAATAAACACAATCGGAGCAGTCAGCAGAGAGATGTATATGTGCGGGCTTGTCTTTCCGACCACCAGGGTTAATGCCGATACAAAGATAAAAATCACGACAGCGATGAGCGCACTGTCTGCCGCAATGCAAAGCAGCAGCAGCGAGACAAAGAAAACTGTTTTAAGCGTTGCGTTTTGTTGATTCAGCCTTGAATTTTGGGCATAGAAATCAATCGCAATAATCGTCCCGTGAGAGTGCGGGTGTTTTTTGTGTATGGCGAACGCGGCTATTGGCACAAGCGCGCAAATAACCCACAGCGCTGCCGCTGCAATCCGTCCGTACAGCATCGCAAACGTCATCAGCGCAAAGAGCAAAGCGCAAAAAATCATAGCTACCTCTTTTTTATATTGTGCGCTGTCCGCGCAAAGGGGGCTTTGCACCGCAAATGGCTCCCCTCTGCGCGGAATCGCGAATCAGTCTTTTTCTTTTTTGAATCTTCCTATGTAATATCCAAACCCGCCGCCGAGAATCAGCGCACCGATTGCCGTCTGCACACAGAAAAGCAGACTCTCTGTTTCGCCGCCCGGAAGCTCAAACAAGCTGCTTGCCCATGGCACATAGTCAGGGTCCACCGCTGCTATTGCATCCTCCGCCGCACCGTCGGCTCCGCCGAATTCGGAATCCTTTATCGCCATGAGCGGGAAAATTGCAATAACTGCACAAAGAATCAGAAGTATGGTAATCAGTAATCCCTTTTTCATTGTTTTACCGCCTCCTTTTTCAGATAGCCTATCTCACGCAGCTCGGGTTTTGCATAGGTCTCAAGACCGATAACCACGATGACGGTCAAAATCCCCTCAATAATTGCGAGCGGAATTTGAGTTATGGCAAATATACCGAGGAATTCCCCTACAGAGGCAATCACTCCGCCTGTGGCGCTCGGGTGCGCAAAACCAAGCTGAAAGCTTGTTACAACATACGTAAACAAATCGCCCACTGCCGCCGCAAGAAAAACCGAAACAAGCTTGTTAACCTTGAGCTTTCTGCAAAGCGCATATATTCCCCATGTTGCAAACGGGCCTGCAATCGCCATGCTGAATGTGTTCGCGCCGAGTGTGGTCAATCCGCCGTGAGCGAGCAGTACTGCCTGAAACAGCAGCACGATAAGTCCGAGAACCGCCATCGGAGGCGCACCGAACAAAATCGCGCCGAGACCCGTGCCGGTCGGGTGGCTTGACGAACCTGTCACGCTCGGAATTTTAAGAGCGGACAGAACGAACGCAAATGCACCTACCATCGCGAACAAAAGCACTGTCTTGCGGCTCTTTTTTGTTGTATTGCGGATGCTGATAACACCCCACACAAGAAACGGCAGACAGACTGCGCCCCACGCAATTGCGTGCGGAAGCGGCAGATATCCCTCCATGATGTGCATAGCGGAAGCGACTTGTGTTACACCAAGCACCATTGCCAGCATGACGGAGAGAGACATTAATTTTTTCTCATTTTCAGACATAAATACCCTCCAAAATAATATTCGCCGAAACAAAAAACACCCTCTCCATTCGGAAAGGGTGTCAACAGGACAAAGCAATGCTTCGACATATTTTTCACACCCGCCAATGGTCCGTCAGCTGTGCGCTGCGCGCTGAAAAAGCGCGGCTATAAATCACAAGGCAGGTCTTCTGGCTTCTGGCGTCAATGCGCATTTTTCCGTCTTCCCATGTGTAACCACAGTGACATAAATGAAAAAGCGCTCATACCATTACAGCGGCGGCACCGCGCGGGATTCACACCCGACTTCCCTATTGAAACCATGGCTGCATCGCAGCGTCCGGTTCACCTTATAATGCTTTGTGTATCAATCATATATCTTTATGTCACTGCTGTCAATTGTGACTTTAAGGATTAAAGCAATCCCCATTCGGTCAGCGTCTGTTTAGCGATATCACGCGGCTCCTTGCCCTCGACATCCACCGCATAGCTCAGCTTGGTCATCGACTCATTGGTGAAGCGCCCGCTCAATCTGTCGAGTATCTCCTCAAGGTTCGGAGCGCTCTCCTTGAAGCGGTCAAATATGTCGCCCTTTACGAGAAGTGCGCCGTTATATTCGGGGAAAAACTGCTTATCGTCCTCAAGAATTTTCAGCCCCGCCTTGATATTGAGCCCGTCGGTTGCGTACACGACCGTGACATCGAGATTTTCGCTTTCGACCGCTGCATATTTCAGGTTTAGATCCACCGACTTGCTGTCCTTGAAATTGATTCCGTAAAATTCACAGAACGGCTTGAATTTCATGCTGCCCTCGTCATCAAAGAATTCGTGTTCTGCACCGAAAACAAGGTCGCCCGAAACTTTTGCAAGGTCGCTTATTGTCTTGAGCTTGTACTTTTCCATCACGGCTTCGGTGACGGCAAGCGCGTACGTGTTGTCAAGACCGACCTTGGCGAGAAGCTCTGTGCCGTCCTTTTCAAGAGCGAGCTTGTTTGCATAATCATACAGTGTCATGCCTTCGGGCACCTCGCTCGGATCGGCGTGCAAAAGCGTTGTGAGAAGCGTTCCGTCATAGCTCATCATCATATCCGCTCTGCCCTCGAGAATTTCGGTATAGCTGTTTACCGCAGTCATTGAATCCTTTATCTCGACAGATATGTCCGTGTCCTTTTCAATCATCATTTTCGCCATTTGAAGAATGATTTTCCCCTCGGCGACACGGCTGTCTATTACAACGAGCTTGTCACCTGTGCTGCCGCACCCTGTGAGGCAGACAATAATTATTGCAAGACAAATCAAAATTGAAACTGTTTTTTTCATTTGTAGCTCCTTTGCTGTCGCGTGTTGTAAACTGCACAAAATACGCTTTGTTGCCCTTTTGTCATCACATTCCGCACAGTTCTCCGAAATGATGCTCTTGACCCGATAAAAAAGCTGTCTTTCTATTTCATATTGCGTTTTAACAGCTTTTTTTCCACAAAATTCAGGGCGGTATCCATAACGACCGCCATAACCATAAGCGCAGCTGTTCCAAACAGAATAAGCTGCATGTTCTGTACATAAATTCCGCGGTAAAGCGTGTCTCCGAGCCCGCCGCCTCCCACGAAGGTTCCGAACACCGCAACGCCTATCGAGGTCACGGTTGAAATTCGAATGCCCGTGAAAATTATCGGAAACGCCACAGGAAACTCCACAAGCACAAGGCGGTGCAGCCTGCCCATGCCCATTCCGCACGCAGCCTCCTTAATGGCAGGACTGACTCCCGTCAGCGCAACATAGGTATTGCGCACAATAGGCAAAAGCGAATAGAGCACCATTCCGATTATGACTGTGGTTTTTCCGCCGCCGAAAATCACCATCAGTATTCCGAGTGTCGCAAGGGACGGAACTGTTTGCAGCACATCGACAGTCCACAATATCACCTTGCTTATCTTAGGCACGAGATATGCCAGGATTCCCAAAAACAGACCGACTGCAATTGTACAGCTGCTCCCGATAACGACGAGCATGAGATGCTCCCAAACTCTGTTCCATGGCATAAGCGTCAGCCCCCCTTTCTCATTCCGCGCGGGGTTACGGCCTTTTGCAGCCTGTCTATCAGAAGCCCCAGCAATACCGCCATTATCGCGGCCGGAACAGCGCCTATTATTATAAGTGTATTATTGTTGGTCCCAAGTCCGCGATAGATAAATTCTCCGAGTCCTCCCTGTCCGATCATCGCCGCAAGCACTGCCCAGCTGACAGTGTATACCGTTGACATGCGAAGTCCCGTTATGATCGTCGGCATCGCGAGAGGTATCTCTACTTGCAGCAAAATCTGCCAATCGCTCATGCCGCACCCGCGCGCTGCCTCACGATATTTTTCATCGACATTGAGAATTCCGGCGTATGTGTTTTTGAGCACGGGAAATATCGCGTATATCGACAGCGCAATAAGGACCGTTGCAGGAACCATTCCGATATAAATAAACAGAATGCCTATAAAGACTATTCCGGGTATTGTCTGAAAAACGGAGAGAACAGGAAGAACAAATTTTGATATTGTCGGGATTCTGGTGAGCAGAACGCCAAGAATCAGCGCAATGATAAACCCGACGCTGACCGACACTAAAACATACCCGAGATGTATTGCGATTGCTTTCAGAAGCATCACCGCATAGGTATCCCAAAAATGAGCGAAATTCATGACTCGTACCCCCACACCACACTTGCAAGAGCTTTTGACATGCTTGTGCGGGTGATTATGCCGACTACATGCTCGTTCTCGTCAAGCACAATAACGTATGGAAGCTTGCTGTCAACCAATTTGGTAAACGCCGCCTGAGCGTGCTCGCTCACAAAAACCGTCGGCACATTTTTTTCAGTGACCTTGGTTATCGGCTGACCTGCCTCACCGCGCTCACGCAGTGTCTCTATTTTTGCCACACCGAGATATTTTTTATGCTCGTCAACAACAATCAGCGAATCCACCTCTCGCACGCTCATCATCTCGACGCACTCAAGTGTCTTTTTGCTGCCCTCGACAGTTGCAATTTTCTTTTTCATGACATCGGCGCACATCAGCTCGGCATCGCCCATTCTCGTATGTGCGACGTGCTTGCCCATAAATTCGCGCACAATATCATTGGCGGGCGCCCGCAAAAGCTCCTCGGGCGTATCTGCCTGCAAAATTTCTCCCCCGTACATGAAAACTATTCTGTCGGCCATTTTGATTGCCTCATTCATGTCGTGAGTCACAAAAATTGTGGTTATGCCGAGCCGCTTTTGAAGCTGCTTGACCTCGTCCTGAAGTGAGTCTCTCGTAATCGGGTCAAGTGCGCCGAACGGCTCGTCCATCAGTATAATCGGCGGCTCTGCCGCAAGTGCGCGCAGCACTCCGATTCTCTGCTGCTGTCCGCCGCTCATCTCGTTTGGATATTTATTGCCGCTCTCCTCATATGTCATGCCCACAAGCTCAAGCAGCTCTGTAACACGTTTGTGTATTCGCTCCTTATCCCACTTCAAAAGCTTTGGGACGACGCCTATGTTCTCCTCCACTGTCATATTCGGAAACAGACCGATTTGCTGAATTACATATCCGATATTGCGTCTCAGCTGCTCGGGATTATAATCTGCTATATTTTTGCCGTCTATTAGGATTTCCCCCGAATCCATCTCAATAAGTCTGTTCATCATTTTTAAAGTTGTTGTTTTTCCGCATCCCGAAGGACCGATAAGAACCACAAATTCTCCGTCGTTCACTCTCAGATTTAAGTTTTTAACGACCTCTTGGTTCCCATAGGTCTTTGTAACATTTTTGTACTCAATCATAGGTCGCATCTCCTACCTTCCGCTGCATTGTTTCTTGTTATAAAGTATAACAGTTATCAGACACTGTGTCAAAAATTTCGTCAGCATAGCATCTACAATTATCCTCAATTTGTGTGCAATTTCGACAAACCGGTAATCCGATTTTCTCGAAAACGCTAATTTTTTTCACTATTTGCAATTTAAACATAAATATTTTACAATCTATACATAATACTTAAAGTTGTTATATTGTATATTATGACAAATAGTAATGATATATTGTGTCTATTGCTTAACCATGTCAATCTTCGACTTTACAAGGATACACAAAAAAGCGCGGATTTTTTGCCGTTTTATGCAAAAAACCCGCGCTTTATTTTCATAACAGTATCGGACAGTTAGCCCGCTCGCAAATCAGGCGAGGCAGACACTGTTTGTCTGTGACTCGTCCGGCATGGCAGGAATTCCGCCCCGCCTGCCCACACACAGCGTCGCCGCGGCGTTGGCAAAGCGCACGCTCTCCTCAAGCCTTTGTCCGTCAATTGCGTCAATGCCGCCCGCTTTGAGCACACGGCTGATAAACGCGCCCCAGAAAGAATCTCCCGCCCCGGTTGTATCCGCCACAGGATATCCCTCAAAGGTCGGAACGCTCACCCGGAAGCTGCCGACACCCGCCATCGCACCGTTTTTTCCGAGAGTCACAACCGCTATTTTCGCGCCGTTGGCAAGCAGTGCATCTATAGCCTCAGACGGATTTTTTCGGTCGGTCAAAAGCTCTGTTTCCTCATCCGATATTTTCACCATATCGGCAAATGGCAGCACAGAGCGCATATGTATTTTTGCCACGTCCACCCCTGTCCACAGCGATGCGCGATAATTCGGATCATATGAAATCACCGCGCCGCTCTGCTTTGCGAGCTTTATCGCCGCAAGAGTAGCCCCGCGTGAGGGCTCGTCGGTCAGCGACAGCGAGCCGCAGTGAAACATCTCACAGCCCTTTAAAAGCTCGGTATCAAGCTCGCCCTCTCTCAGGCAGGTATCTGCGCCGGGCTTTCGTGCGAATGAAAACTGTCTCTCTCCGTCTGCGGCGATTGCGACAAAGGCAAGAGTCGTAAATACATCTTCTGCGATAACAAGATTCTCAACATTGACGCCCTGCCCTGCAAGTGTTTCCTTGAGAAAAATTCCGTGCATATCATTGCCTACCTTGCCGATAAACGCGGTATCTATTCCCATTTTAGCGGCGGCACATGCGACATTTGCCACTGCTCCGCCAGGATTTTGCTCAAACAGCCGCTGTCCGTCGCGCGAAATTCCGCACTCGGTAAAATCTATCAGCAGCTCTCCCAATGTAACAAGCTTAGCCATATATATACTCCCGTTTTTATTTACTGATTTCAATTATAAAAAGCTGTAGGTAATGGCAGCTTCGAAAATCTCCCCTGCGTCCAGATTTATCAGATTTTTCTGCTCGGATATATCCTCGATGATTCCCTTTCGTGAGGGAAGAGAGGTCCAAGGCTCGATGCAGACATATCCCGCGTCGGTTTTCGGCATATGCCATATGCCCAAATACGGCATATTCGGGTATTCCGCCTCGACGCTGTGCGCGCTTTTATCGGAACACAGCTTAACTTTTTCAGACATATTTTTAAGCACTATCGCATCGTCGTCGAACAGGCTGTGTGACAGTGACAGCGTCGTGCCGCCCTCAAGCTCAAACGGCTCATCCTCTCCGTTGATAAAGCAGTCCTCGCTGAATCCGATTCTGACGGCTTGACATTCGGGCTCAAATACGAGCTTCCAATCCGAAAACGACTGCCCGCACTCAAGAGGAACATTGAATCCCGGATGTGCGCCCGTCCCGAAGAACATGCGCTTGCTGTCGAGATTTTTCACGGTATAAATCATTTTTAAAGTATTTTTTTCCAGCCTGTATGTCAGCAGGAATTCAAACTCGAATGGGTAACACTCACGTGTGCCATCGTCAGACACAAGACGAAAGGCCATTGAGCTTTCAGTATATGAAGCAAGCTCAAATACGGATTCAGGCGCAAATCCGTGTATAGGAAGCTCATAAATTTTTCCGTCATATTTATATTTTCCGTCTGTCAGCCTTGCCACATAAGGAAATATTGTCACTGAACTGTCTTTCCAATATTTTTTGTCGCGCTGCCAGAGATACTCTATCCCGTGAGCCTTTACCGACATGAGCTCCGCGCCCAAATCATTGACCGCAACCTGCAAAATGCCATTTGATATTATGTGCTCCATATGCTTTCTTCTCCTTTGCTTCGGGCTGATAAACTGCATGGCTCTATATTATTACATATGAAATAAAACCGCAATACTTGAGCGATAACTTTATGCAGTCCGCAAAAAATCACAATCAGATATCAATAGCTGCACAGCTCAATGAGATTTCCGTCCGGATCTCTGAGGTATATTGAGCTCATGCCTCCCCTTACACCCGTCCTGCGCACAACGCCAAGCTCTGTGTGAATTCCGCTTTCGGCTAATTTTTCTTTCAGCAATTCCACACTGTCCGATATTTCAAAGCACAAATCGGCGCTGCCTGTCTGCACCATTTCCGCGTGCGGAAGCAGCTCATGACCTTTTATGTGCACGTTGATTTTAAAATCCCCCGAATACAATTCATATCGCCCGCCCGCATTTTGAGCTTCAAATCCGAGTTTTTTGTAAAAGTTGATGCACTCCTCGATATTGTCGGTCGTAATTACAACATGGTCTATTTTTTTAATCATAGTTAATCCTCTGTCAATCAGAAATAGTTTCGATATTATTCCGAATTTCGGCAAATAAAATTGGACATTATATGCCGTATTTGGTATCGTAGGTTAATGGCTTCATTTAATAAATTATTGTATCAAAGGACAGAAAATGGAAAATCAAGAGCATCACAGACGCGTTCGCTATAATGGGACCCATCCAAAGGCATTTCGGGAGAAATACAAGGAATTACAGCCTGAAAAATACGCCGAGGATGTTGAAAAGGTAATTCAGCGCGGAAGCACCCCTGCCGGTATGCACCGCCCTATTTGCGTTAAAGAAATATTGGAGATTTTGCAGGTTGCGCCCGGTCAAACCGGATTGGACGCAACCTTGGGATATGGGGGGCATACTCTCGAAATTCTTAAATGTCTCAATCACAATGGCTTTTTGTATGCCGTGGACGTAGACCCCCTCGAGCTTCCGCGTACGCGGGCGCGGCTTGCCGATCTGGGCTTCGGCTCCGACACGATAAAAATTCAGCAGCTTAATTTTTCAAATATAGATAAAATCGTTGAAGAATCCGGGCCCTTGGATTTTGTGCTGGCGGATTTAGGTGTATCCTCTATGCAGATAGACAATCCCGAGCGGGGCTTTTCTTTTAAAAAGGACGGCCCTCTCGATCTCAGGCTCAACCCGCAAAAGGGAATCTCTGCGGCCGAGCGCCTGAAGCTCTGCTCCACGGACGAGCTTCGGGGAATGCTGACAGAGAATTCGGACGAGCCCCACGCCGAGCAAATCTCACGCGCCGTAATTTCCGCCTTGAAAAAAGGACAGCCTATAGCAACCACAAAGCAGCTGGAGGGAATAATTGCCGACGCACTGAAATTTATACCTGAGCGCGAGCGTAAAGACGAAATAAAAAAGTCCTGTCAGCGCTGCTTTCAAGCGCTGCGAATAGATGTGAATAACGAATTCGAAGTGCTGTACGAATTTTTGGAAAAGCTGCCCGAAGCTCTCGCAGCGGGCGGGCGCATCGCAATTTTATCCTTCCATTCTGGTGAGGACAGGCTCGTCAAAAAATCCTTTAAGCAGTTTTTTCGCGAGGGCATCTACCGCGAAATAGCGCCTGACCCCATTCGTCCATCGCCCGAAGAATGCAGTTCAAACAGCCGCGCGCGCTCCGCAAAATTGCGCTGGGCAATAAAAGCCTGAGCTTTAAGCTGCCGGATACTATATGCACGCTCACCGACATCACCGCTCTCCGCTGCCCGGAATTAAATCGGTTTCATAAATCAGCACCATTTTTTTGTTTTTTGACCAGTTGATAAACAACGCATTCACATTCAGGTGCAGACTCTTATCCTCACTGACAATTTCGAGATTTTTCGTGTCACCTCGCTTGATTTGTTCAACCAAGCAGTTTTTACACGGTGCATTTTGCCCGCCGCGCAGGGTGCGGTAGCAAAGTGCCCCTCCGTGCGCCGAGGGAAGAATCTCGAGCATTTTGCTGTTTGCATATTCGATTGAATGTGTCTCCGGATTAATTACACAGATACATGTGGGCAGGCTGTCCAGAATCTCTATCCGATTCACGAGATTTTTCTTAAGCGCGGATTCCGCCCTTCTCTTGAGCAGAAATATGCTCAGTATCTTCGCTAAAAAAGATATTGAGTCTATTTCATCCGCCGTCCACGCTCTGTATTCACTGCACTCATCAAACCCGATAAAGCCTCCGACTTTATTGTCGTTTACAATGGTCATTTGCAGCGTGGACAAAATACCCTGTGACTCCATAAGCCCCCTTACATACGGCTGCAAGGTGCGCACATCATTGCAATAAAAAAGTCCCTTGTCATCAAAGCAGCTCAGTATAGATTCATTTCCGTCTGCGAGCTTTACGTTGCCGAGCTTGTCGATTTGAGGCTCTATACCGCTATTGCACCACTCAAAGGTATTGCAGGTGCCGATGTTGTCCTCATCATTTTCAAACACGCAGGCGCGTGAGAGGTGATATTGCTGCCCGATCATGGACAGCGCCATGTTTATACTGCCTGAAAAGTCCTTTGAGGTATACATCAGCTCCAAAATGCGTTCTTCAATATTCCACGGCCTGTTTCCGGTTTGAGGCTCCGTGTCATTCACTCGAGTTCTCTCTATCGGATAGTTCGCCGCGTCCTCTTCACGGTATAGGACAAACAAATCCTTGCCCTTTTTCTTCGCCTGATACAGAGCGGCGTCCGCTTTCGGAAACAGAGTTTCATAACGGTCATTTTTACTTTCAATCATTATGATTCCCATACTGCAGGATATCTTATAGTCTCCCTTTTCCCCGATAAAGGTCTGACGAAATGCACCGGCTATTTCCGCCGCCTTTCTCAGCACTCCGCTGACATTCGGCACATTTTTCATAACAACCGCGAACTCGTCACCACCGACGCGCCCGACAATATCATCGCTTCGGAACAGGGCTTTGAGCTTCGCGCACACATCCAATAAAACTGCGTCGCCGAAAGCATGACCGAGTGTGTCGTTTACACCCTTGAAGTTGTCAACATCAAGCACTATCAGCGCATGCAGTCCCTCAGATTCGGATTCTATCAGCTCATTCGTAAGAGCGGCTGTGGCAACCTTGTTGTAAAGCCCCGTCATGGTATCTGTCTGTATCTGAATTTCCAAAAGCTCTGTGTTGTGCTTTATACTGCTGATATCTGTCATGTACCCGACGGCACGCATCGGATTTCCGTTTTTATCCGATATAACCCCGACATCTATTTTACACCAGATATAGCCTCCGTCGGCTTTTTTAATTCTCGCTTCAAGGTTGACCGACTCACCTCGGAATGCCTTTTCCAACGCCTCGCTCAGCACTCGGATATCATCCGGGTGAAAGAACATGCCTTTGACCGCCGACCCGTATTCTTCAATGCTCATCCCCGCAAGGCATTCGGTCTGTTTTAATAGATCTTGCGGTGTGCTGCCCAAAAGCGGCTCGGTGTTTTCAAAGTACAGATATGCCCTGTTCTGCAAATCCGCCTCAAAAACCGCGGCATTTGACGCATTTATTGCGATGCGAAAGCGCTCGTCCACAAGGCGCAGCTCCTCCTCCTGACGCTTCATAACCGTGATATCCGTGAGGACACTGTGGTTGAGCATTTTTCCGTTTTCATCCTGTACCGCATAGCCTGTGTCCATCACCCATATCTCGGCACCGCTTTTTGTGATAATTCTGTAGGACATGCGGTAGGTCGTTCCTGTCTCGGTCTGTTTTCGGTATTCCGAAAATGCTCGCTGCCTGTCCTCTTCATGAATTATCAGAATATATTGCCCCTGAAAAAGCTGATTTATATCCTCCGATGTATAGCCTGTCATCTGAGTAAAGCCGTCGCTTGTATATTCAGGCACAATTTTCTCGGGCTCGGCGGCATAAGCGGTCACAAGAACTCCGCCGTTGATATTTGAAATCAGCGATTGGTACTGCTGCTTTGCCGCCAATATCTCCCTGTTATGTCGGCGGCTGTCGACCGCAAACAAAATCAAAAGCAAAATTCCCGCCGAAAGAAGCTTCAATATCAGCTCCAGCACTATCCCGTTGGTGTTTGCCTCCTGCCTTGACGCCAGCATGTCGGACGCAAAGCTGAACGTGTACCAGTCGTTTACCTTTGAGGGCATAAAGCTGACAAATCTGCGCTCCCCTTCAAAGATAAAGGCAAATGCCCCTCTTTTCCCCGCATTCATATCCTCTCTGAGCTCTGTCGGTGAATAGTCCACGAAATCTGTTTTATCTAAAAAGCTCAACAGATTCTTCTCGTTGCACAGCTTGTCCGCGTGGTCGCTTGATAGAACTATATCTCCGTTTTTTGAGAGCACAAAGCCGTATCCGTCACCGTAATAGGATGAATCCAACAGCTTGTTTCCCGCAACCGACAGCGAATATGATCCGTAAAGAACCCCATCCACTTTGCCATTGTGGTACACCGGCACCGAAATTACAATGATGCCCGCACCGTCCAGCGCAGATTTGAGAGGTTCGCTTACAACTGTTTCCCCTTTAAGTGCCCTTTGGAAATAATCGCGTTCGGAAACATCTATCACCTCGCTGTCGTTTGAAAAGCTGGTTCCGTTTGAATCGGCAAAGGAAATACGCTTGAACCCGCTGTTATCCACCGCACTCTGCAAAAGCAAGCTCATCTTTTCCCTTGTCGGATTATCAATTTGCGCAAGGCTGCCGGAGATAACATGAAGAGTGGTTATGTGTGAATCTATTCGGCTTATAAAAGCTTGATTGTAATGCTCTGACGACTCGGTCAGCGTCCTGAATGCTTCATTATACAAAACTTTTTTTAACTGAGCTGAAAAATCAAACACAGTTCCGGTCACAATGGCGAGAATTGCCAATACTCCCAATATTTTTGCCGCCGATTTTCCTCTGTTCATTCAGAGTATCTCCTTCGCCATGCATATTTACATATTAATTATAACTCAAATTCCGCGATAAGTGTACAGCTCATATATCAATATACTTGTTTTTTCGTTTTTTCTCGGATATTTTTCAATTTAACCGATAAGGCACCTGTCTTCGGCTTTCAAATAGCCGATATTGCTTGCAGACCCATTGTAATATCGGCGGAGATAATGCTAAAATTACGATAATAGGTTATACCTGATTTACGGAGGTTACTGTGAATATCAGCAATTTACAGCATTTTTTGGTTTTGGCGGAAACGCTCAACTACACTCAGGCAGCGGAAAAATGTTATATTTCTCAGCCAACTCTCAGCAGAAAAATTTGCGAGATGGAAAAGGAGCTCGGTGTTGAGCTTTTTCAGCGAAACAGAAAGACGGTATCCATTACGAACGAGGGGCGAATCGTGCTTGAACACGCCCGCAAAATCTGCGAGGAATACAGCAAAATGCTGTTTTCTTCACAATTGCACAAAAAAGGTATGGCGGGCACCTTGAAGCTGCGCTATAACTCTTATCCCGACGTCCTGAATCTCTATGTGAAATCCGAAGCAATCCTATGCAAAAAATATCCGGAGCTGAACATGAGCATGACCTTCGGGGACATAAAGAGAAACCTGAAAATGCTGATGAATGAGGAAATTGACGGCTTGTTCATGCTTGACTGCGGTCTTGAAAATTATCCTCAGCTGATGTGGCAGGTTATCGAGCCCATGCAGTGGTATGTAATCGTGCCGACAACCCACCGCCTTGCCTGTCGGGAAAACGTGCGCATTTCCGAGCTTGCAGACGAGCGGTTTGTTTCTCCAAACAGAAGTATTTATCCTGAAATTTTCGATTTCAGGCTGAAAGTCTGCCTGGACAACGGCTTTGTTCCTCATAATGTAAAATACGAAAATACGGTGATGGATGTTATGCTCGCAATCTCTCACGGCGACGGAATTGCGATTTTAAACAGCACCGCAAATCAGGCAAGCACCATTTCATCCATTAAGCCGATTCTCATTTCGGGCAATGTGCCGTCGGTAAATACCTCTCTTGTCTGGAAAAAGAACAATTTCAACCCCTGTCTCAACAATTTAATAAGCGCTTTAAAGCAGGTATGCAGTGATGAAAATAATGAATAAGCACAATTTTACAGCGGCGATAATGTCCTGATTTCAGACACATTTTTTTGTTATCAAATTTCTTTTGATAATATCTGTAATGTCATTATCGAATAAGTGCGCCTTGAGAAACTGAAATTTTGAATTTCAGTTTTTTTGTTTGCAATGCTATACTTTCAATCAGTTGGTATCTGCAGAATACAAGCTGAATAAAATCCAATTCAATTTTCGAATATTTGCGGACAATTTTGATAATTGAGAAAGGGGAACCGGTGGACTTAAATTATTACAAGCACAAATACGCTGAGGTTTTAATTAAAATCGGAATAGCCTTGAAGGAGCATCAGATGCTTTGCATTGAAGCTCCGATTGAACAGTCCGACTTCGTTTCAATAGTCGCCGAGGAGGCGTATAAAGCGGGCTGCAGCAAGCTGCATGTCATTTGGAAAAGCGACGCTGTCGACCGTGTCAAGGTACAGCATCAGACAATAGAGGTGTTGGACTGCGACACTGCCGTAGCCGGTTATTACGCTGACAACGGAGCCGGTTACATCAGATTGGACTGTCCCGATATCAATGCGTTCAAGGGCATCTCTCCCGAAAAGATAAACGAAATGGCTTTGGCGGAGACAAAAATCAGATCAATTTTCAGAGCCTCCAAAGGTCACGGCGGACATACAATAGCATGTGTGCCATGTAAATCATGGGCCGACATGGTCTTTCCCGACGTTGAGGAAAGCGAGAGAATGGATGCGCTTTGGGATGCGGTGCTGACCTGTGTGAGATGCAAGGAAGCCGACCCCGTGGGCGCATGGCGAAAATACATCGTCGATACAGGCGAACGAAAAGCAAAGTTAAATGAAAAGCAATATCAAGCTTACCGCTACAGCAGCGGCAAAACCGATTTAACCATTTCTCCGGTTGAAAATCACCGTTGGAACGGAGGCTGTATCGAATTTGTCGGCGAGCGCGTATTTGTGCCGAATATCCCCACCGAAGAGGTTTTTACGGTTCCACACAAGTACAAGGTCAACGGTCACGTCGCATCGACAATGCCTCTCAACTACAGAGGGCAGATTATTGATGATTTTGTTCTTTGGTTTGAAAACGGGCGCATATCAAAATATGAGGCAAAAACCGGTGAAGAACTTCTAAAAGCGATTATCGACACCGATGAGGGCACTCATTATATCGGCGAAATGGCTTTCATTGACCAAAATTCACCGATTGCAAGCCTGCATCGAATTTTTTATACCACACTTTATGACGAAAATGCATCCTGTCATATCGCTATCGGATTTACTTTTGGTCCCTATTCGACCCCTGAGGAAAATGACCAGCACGGCTACAACTCATCTAAGCTTCATGTGGACTTTATGGTCGGCTCAAATGATATGAGCATAAAAGGTCAGCTGACAGACGGTTCATGGGAAGACATCTTTATAGACGGAAAATGGGCTTGGTAATATAAAAACAAGGAGTACAGTAATGAAAATCAAAAGCGAAATCAAAGTATTTATAATGAGCTGTGCCACATATATTGTGGCGGGTATATTCAGCACCCTGACTTCTGCTCTTGCGGCATATTTTGCCGGTGACGTCAATATGACTCCCGGAATCATGGGTATCTTCTTCTCAATGGGCGGGCTGCTCACTGCACTTGCATTTACTATTCCGGGTCGTCTGGTAGACAAAATCGGCGCAAAAAAAGCTCTTATAATAATTGCCGTCGGCGAGCTGCTTGCAATAGGTCTGTTTGGCTTAGCGCGCTCAGCGGTCGGCTGCATGATTTTCCTTTCAATAAACTGCCTCGTTACGGCAATGAGCGTTCCCTGCAACACGCAGATGCTCAAGGCTCTTAACGTCGACAATCCCTCAAAGCTTCTGAGAATAAACCTCATCGGTCAGCAGGCCGCAGGCATGATAACCGCAGCAACCGCCGCAGTGCTGATTGAGAAATTCGGCCTTTCATGGAGACAGACCTTCTTCGTATATTTTGCGATTTCTGTTGTCATCATAGTTATCGGTCTCGTATTTCTCTCAAGTGTTAAAATTGATTTCAGAAATATTACGGTTACAAAGAAAAATGACGACGGCTCTAAGCAGCTTGCAAAAGCGTACAAATACACCACTCCCGAAAGAAACAGCTGCATATCTCTGTGTCTTCTTTACATAGGCTATATGGGTGTCGGCATTGCACTTTCACTGTGGATGCCCGCATATTTGCAGGGCAAGGGCTTTACCGGAATGCAGGTCAGCATCCCCAATACAATCGGCAGATTTGCTCAGATGGCAGCATACCTTGTGCTCCCGTCAATTGCCGCAAAAATGCTTAAGACAACCAAGGTCACTCCGTTTGCGGCCGCCTGCCTCATCTTTGCGATTTTCGGAATAATGGTTTCCCCGTCACTCACCGTAATCAGCATTTCAAGAGGTCTGCTCGCGGTGGTCATGGGCTTCATCTCCATGCATGTTCAAAGCGACCTTTCGTTCGTCGCTCCTCATCAGGCAACGGGTCGATTCAGCTCAACTGTTCTCGCGTGTGCAAATGCAGGAGGTGTTATCGCGGTAACACTGATGGGTTATCTTTCACAGACCTCAAAGCTCATCATGCTTCTGACATTCGCGGCTCTTGCCATTATCGGTGCGGTCATGTTTATTAAGCCGTACAAGGAAATAAGCGATCTGAAAGCAAGCGCAGCGGCGGAAAACGCTTAAAAAACACAATCTGATTTTAATATATTTACAGAGTACTCCGAAGGCCAACAGCCTTCGGAGTATTTTAATTCGGTCATTTGATCTCTGTGTAACAGCTCTTCGCAGCGAATAAACGGACTGCTCCTATCTCCTATGCCTTTATCGGGGATGTACACCGCATTATTCGCATATACACAGGGCCGTATTTGTGATAATATAATAACAAATCAGTATTGCGGAGGGCATTATGGAAATTAAATCAGATGTAAAGCTGTCCTTACTTGAGGCAACGAGCATAATCATCGGTCACAGTATCGGCGGGGGAATAATGGCAGTGCCGTTCCTCGCTTCCAAAAACAGTGTGCCTGTGATTCTTTTAATCACTGCGCTTTCCCTGCTGTTTAATATTGTTCTCCACTTCATGATTGCCGAGACCTCATACAATTGCGGCGGACTGCAGGTCGTCGGTTGCGTGGAGCGCTACGTGTTCGTCGGAAAAGCTAAAAAAGCTCTCACGATGCTCGCGTTCATAGTATTCGGGTTTGCTATGATGATAAATCTAAGCGGATACATTTCAGGGGCCGCGGACGTCATTGTCGGCTTGCTCCCGATTCCGTACATAGCGGCGCAGCTGATTTTTTACATCGCTGCAAGCTCAATTGTGTTTTTCGGCCTCAAGGCGGTCGGTGTCAGCGAGAAAATCTCGGTTTGCATGATAATCGGAGTTATCGGCGCACTCGGTGTCGCATCTGTTTTTGCCGACCATCGGCCGCTGCCGACACAGACTGCCTCATTAAACGCAACTCTTGCGTTATTTTCAATGATGATGTTCGCAATGGCGGCAAACCAGTCTGTCATACAGGCGGTAAAGGGGTTGCAGGGTGACACCAAGAAAATCCGCACCTCCATCGTGCTCGGTCTTTCTGTCGTGGCTGTTGCCGTGCTTATTGTCACGTTCGGAGCTCTGTCGGCAACCAAAGGCGAGGTGACCGAGGTAGGCCTTATCGGCTGGAGCAATGGCATAGGCGGATGGGCGGCATGGATTGGAAATATTTTTACAATTCTCGCGCTCATTACCACCTTCTGGTCAATCTCACTGTCACTTCGCGATGTTGTTTCCGAACAGACAAAGGCGGGCACAACACTCTGCTGGGTCATCGCCACTCTGCCGTCCCTTCTGCTTGCCGTTTCGGGTATAGGCGGATTTATGTTCTTCACACGAATTGTCGGCGGCATATCAATGCTCATGGGTCTTATGCTTATCGTGGCATTTAACCGTTCCCGCCGTGAAAGCGGAGGTGCAAGCCCCATATGCGGAAAATTCGGCTCTATGCCGTTTCAGATTCTCATCGTCGTCGCCTCGGTGCTGATGGGTGTGGGCGCGCTTGTCAGTGTCAAATGATTCTTTTAAAACTGCAAATTATGCATAGACGAACGGAGATTATTTATGAGCAATAAAACTGTCGGCTTTGTTTATCTCGGCAAGGGTCTTATTCGACGCTATCTACAGCAGAAATATCTGAATGCACTTAAACGTGCCGGTGCGGACGTCCGCGTTTTGAGATGGACGGGAGATCAAAGCAGGGTTGAAGAGTTCGTACGTGACTGCGACGGATTTATTTTCCCGGGCGGAGACGATATCAATCCCGCGCTTTACGGTGAGAAAAAGCAAGCCTGGTGCGGCGAGGTGTGCGATGAGCGCGACGATTTTGAATTGAAGCTTCTCATGTGTGCGGCAAAATCCCAAAAGCCGATTTTAGGCGTCTGCCGCGGTGCTCAGCTTATCAATGCGGCCTTTGGCGGGACACTTTACCAGGACATAGTTCACGACACTCAAAACGCTGATATAAAGCATTGGGACATTAAAAACCGCGCAAAGCGGGTGCATACCGTCAGTGCCACAGATGGGTCACTGTTAAAGGAAATAATCGGCTCAGGTGAATTCAAGGTCAACACAATGCACCATCAGGCAATCAACCGAATTGCCGACGGATTTCGCGCTGTTGCTGTCGCACCTGATGGAATAACAGAGGCTATAGAAAAAAGCGGTGAAAAGTTTTTTCTCGCCGTTCAATGGCATCCTGAATTTCTCGCTCCGAGATTCGCAGATCAATTCAATATCTTTCAGTCTTTTGTCGACTCACTTTAACTGCCCGAAAGCACACAAGCTCAGCCGTCATGGCAAAAATTTCCCTATATGATTTGATAATTCAAAAAAAGTGGCTGCTGCAAATTTTCATCTGCAGCAGCCACTTTTATAGCTTTAAAAAATCCCGGCAAATACCTACTCCGAGGATATTTATGACTCTCTTCCCTCAGAAGTTAAAATGTCGTCCTTGTGCTCCTCTATCGCCGCAATGGCGGCCTCAAGACCGCGGGTGATATCCGTGATTGAGAGTGACGGTGCAGGCGCAGGCCGCCCTACAACCTGAGAGGGAATGAAAGGAACATGAATGAATCCTCCCCGCATCTTGGGATACTTTTTTGCAAGTGTGTAGAGAACACCGTACATCAGATGGTTACATACAAAGGTACCCGCCGAATTGGAAACACTTGATGGCAAGCCCGCATCTTTTATTCTCTGAGATATAGCCTTTATCGGAATTGTAGCAAAGTATGCCGGTTCTCCGTCTGCAAATATCGGCTTGTCAATCGGCTGATTGCCCTCATTGTCGGGAATCCTCGCGTCGTCTACATTGATTGCCACCCGCTCCGGTGTAATATCAAAACGTCCGCCCGCCTGACCTATGCACAGAACCTCGTCAGGCAGATATTTCTCAATTGCCTCAGCAACGGTATCTATAGATTTTCCGAATACGGTCGGAACCACAAGCTTGATTATTTCAACCTCACCTATTTTGTCCCTCACGAGCTTAACCGCCTCAAGTGCGGGGTTGATTTTATCTCCTCCGAACGGGTCGAACGCTGTTAACAGAAGCTTCATTTTATCTTCCTTTCATATTGTGAACAACAGGGCTGTGCAGTTAAAAACACCACACAGCCCTGATTTATAACTATGACTGAGCGCCTATCAGAATGCGAGAACGTACATCAGACCGATGTGTATTACAAGCATTATGAGTGCAACAGGAAACTGCGACTTGATTATCGAGTATTTGTTCTTTGTTTCCAGCAGTGCAGCAGGCATAATGTTGAAGTTTGCCGCCATCGGGGTCATCAACGTACCGCAGAATCCGGCAGTAAGTCCGAGAGCACCGACAACAAGCGGATTTGCACCGTTTGCAATCAGGAACGGAATGCCGATACCGACTGTGATAACCGAGAACGCCGCAAAGCCGTTGCCCATGATAATCGTGAACAGCGCCATTGCAATGCAGTATACCGCAACCGCGATAAATTTGCTGCCCTCAGGTATGATCGCTTTAACGCCTGACGCAATAACGTCGCCGACTCCGGCTGCCGTAAACAGTGCGCCCAGCGCAGCAAGAATCTGCGGCAGAAGACCGACAGGTCCTACGTTGTCCATCAGACGGGCTCCGTCAACCGATGTGTATTTCGGTTTGCACCTTGTGACAAAAAGCACAACAGCGAGTGCGATGATTGCGGAAGCGCCGATTGCATTGTTCGCTCCGAGATCTTTCCAGAACGTTGCGACAAGCACGGCGGATATCGCCAGTGTCAGCGCGGGGATGAACACCTTGTAGCCGAGCTTGTCCGCGTTTTTGCGGGTTTCCTCAGGAGACGGAGTATCGCTCTTGCTCTGTTTTACCATGCCGAGAGCTGTGAGCGCGGCCATAACTATAACGCAGATTCCTGTGACGAATTTGGGCAGATAAGGACCTGCAATGAATGTAAATGCCACTATGAACCAGAATGCTGCCGTGAAATAGCGGGTTTTCAGCTCTGTGTCCTTAATCGCCTTGATGCCGACAAGGATAAAAATAATTCCGATTACTATGTAGAAAAATTCGCCAACGGTCTTTGAAAGTCCCCATGTGGAGATTTCGGATAATTTCAATACTGTATCCATTATTTCTTATCCTCCGCTTTCTTGGCATATTTTTTCTTCATCTTCATGTCAAACAGCAGGTTGTAAACAATACCCACAACAACAGCTATAACAGCTATCGGAATAGAGTTCATCGCAATGCCCAGCGCATCGACATTGATGTTCTGCTCGGTCAGTGTTGTAACTATCAGCAGGGTGCCGGAAGCACCGAGGAAGCAGTTCTGTGCGAAAAAGTTACCGTAGTTTTCCGACCCGGCGCAGAGACCCTTGATATCGTCCTCTGTTTTGTCATCTATCTCTCCATAATTTGCAATTGCCGCGCCCTGTGCCATTGGATTAATGAGCGGACGGACAAACTGCGGATGACCGCCGATACGAAGCGAAAACGCCGCCGCAAGAGCGCGGATTGCAAGGTAGATGGAGACTACCTTTCCTGTTGTCGCATGCTTCATGCTCTTGATAAAGTCAACGGCCTTATCCTTAAGTCCGTAACGCTCACAGATACCGATAACCGGCAAGGTGAGTACAAACAGTGTCGCTGTCCTGTTTGTGATAAAAGCATTCCCCAATGTAGCGAGAATGTCAACGGGTGTCATTCCTGCAACAAGCCCTGTTGCAAGACCTGCAACCACAACGGTGGCAAGGGTGTCAAACTTGAGCGCAAAGCCCACGATGACGATAACCACGCCAATCAGCTTGAGTATTTCCATAGACATATCCTCCTCTGAATTTTGTTATACTGCTCGAAAATCGCAGTAAGCTTAGAGTATAATGTACTACAATTTACTGTTGAATACAAGATATTGTTCATAAATATGTCATCTTTTTTCAATATTTTGTATTTACTTTGTCACATCTCACAAAATCTCCGCGATTTATTTGTTTATTAATCCCTTTGTCATGATTTTCACATTATCCGACCATATGTCGGGAGCGTGCGTCACTATGTCAAAATGCCCCTCTGCCTCATGGCTGCCGCCAAGGGCGAGATTGCGACCCATTCCGACATGAAAGGTTCCGAACACCGATTCATCCTCGATATACGAAAAGCCCCTGCATATGGATTTGAGATTAAGACCTATACCGAATTCCGCGGCACAGTACATCTCGCTGTCGTTGAAGCTCTTGAGATATTCTGCAAGTCTCTTACCGTCGGCGTTATCCTCGATTTTCACAAGGTATCCGTTCTCAAAGCAAAGCTCGACGGGCTCATTCACAGTTCCGATATATCCGAGTGAACCGTCTAAAATAATTTTTCCGTTTGTTTTTGTTTCCTCAATCGGGACATATACCTCAAAGCTTGCCGAACCAAAGCTCCGCTTTTTTGCCGTGACCCCATTGAAAAGCCCTGCATTGCGCCCGCTTTTTCCGAACGTGATATCGGTTCCCAGCTCCGTTGTCACTCTTATGCCGCTTGCCCTGTTGAGCTTCTTGATGAGCGGTCTTGACATCTTTTCCGCTGTTTTAGGATCCATTTGTATAAAATCATACTCAAACAGTGAGCGCCCGTCATTTGTGTGCATCGGTATAGACAAAAAGCGAGTTCCCCTTTTAAGTGCATACTCAACCGCATTGGTGGTGACAAAGGAATAGTCTGTAGCTCCGATAATCGCATCGGCATATGACATTGTGTTGCGCATTTCCTCAAGCACATCGCCATTCTGTATCTCGTCAGACTTGAGAACGGTCACTTTTGTAATGGCTCCGCGCTGCGCCGCAGCTTCTTCGAATGCCACTGCCTCTGCCTTATGATTTTCATCCGTAATAAAGTGTAAAACTTCTTCTCTCTCAGCTTGAAGCCAGTCATTTACTATAATTGAAGCGCCTTTTTCTATACTCATGGTTTATCTCCGCACGATTTTGTATTATAATAGCTGATATGCCAAAGAACTTAAAGCATTTGCGGGGCGTATGAATTCAATAAGCAAAACGCATTCGCTTGCGTATATCGGCATATATACATAATTACTTATCCGAAAAAGCTCACAATACCCGCTTGGTTATTGTATCACATTTTTCAACACGGAGGAAACTAATGAGCAAAAAAGAATCAAATCAGCCCGCAAGCACCCGCAAGACAGCTTCCGAAGGAAAGCAGAAGCCTAAGTCATCCGGAACCTTCAGCCGAACATCCATGACATCAATACTGATTAATGTCGGAATAATAATTTTGCTGTGCTGCCTGTTCCTCATTTATGTTAAGCCCGCGGCGACAGCTCTTATATGCGGGTTGGCTCTTTATTTTATATTATCCACAATTGCCAAAATGTATTTTTTGAGATATCAGCGCGCAGGCATGAAGCTTGTTCGCATGAAACAATTTGCCGCGGCTCAGCTTGAATTCGAAAAGAGCTTTTCCTACTTTTCCGAATATCCGTGGATTGACAGATACCGCGCATTTTTTATGCTGGACACCTCGGAAATTTCATATACAGAGATGTCGTTGAACAATATCGCATACTGCAGCTGCAAGCTTAAAAATTTCTCTGCCGCGCGTGACAGCTATGAAAAGCTCGCCAAGCTCTATCCGAAAAGCGAGCTTGCGAAAATCGGATTTCAAAATCTTGAAAATTCGGAGCAGTATCAGTCCGAGCTCGCCGTCGCCGAGACCTCTTCGGAGCAGGATATACCTGTCAGTGCCGAAAACACCTCAAATAATTGCGCACCGTCATTCAGCAAGTATGATAACTGAGCGCTCTCCGATTATCCATTCACCTTATATTGAGCAAATTTGCAATATTGCACCCGCACACTATTGACCCTGCCCGACGGTAGTAGTATTATATAGGTATCGTGATATATCACAGAAATGAAATGTATGTTGTGGAGAGGTAATTTATGAAAACTGTTGCTCAGCAAATCTTCGAACTCGGCATAGTTCCCGTTGTTAAGCTTGACAATGCGCAGGATGCAGTACCCCTTGCAAAAGCCCTCGTGGCCGGCGGACTCAGATGTATTGAGCTCACCTTCAGAACCGACGCCGCCGAGGAAGCTATTCGGCTTGTTTCAAAGGAAGTTCCCGAAATGCTTGTGGGTGCAGGCACTGTCTTAAACTGTGAACAAATTGACCGCGCTATCGATGCCGGTGCGAAGTTCATAGTCAGCCCCGGATTTAATGAAGTAACCGCAAAATACTGCATTGAAAAAAATGTACCTATTATTCCCGGCTGCAACAATCCGAGCAGCATTGAAAAGGCCCTTGAGCTCGGTTTGACAAATCTGAAATTTTTCCCCGCAGAGCAAAGCGGCGGGCTTTCAATGATAAAAGCCCTCTGTGCCCCATACACCACAATTCACTTTATGCCGACCGGAGGTGTAAATGAAAATAACCTTAACGAATATCTCGCCTTCGATAAAATAATCGCATGCGGCGGTACCTGGATGGTAAAGGACAGCCTAATCAAGGAAAAACGATTTGATGAGGTCGAGCGCATATCGAGAGAAGCCGTTCACAAAATGCTTGGATTTGAGCTTTGCCATGTTGGTATTAACTGTGCAAACGCCGCCGAATCCGCTAAAGAGGCCAAAAAGCTTTCCGCACTTCTGGGTCTGCCTCTCTCGGAAAAAAGCGCTTCATGCTTTTCCGGCAAGGAGTTTGAATTTATGTCCGGCAGCGGACGCGGTACAAACGGACATCTTGCAATTGCCTGCAACTCTGTAGACCGCGCTTATGCATATCTGAGCGCACAGGGGTATGAATTCCTTGAGGACACCGCGAAGCGCGAGCCGTCGGGCAGTCTCTCGTTTATCTACCTGAAAGAGGAAATCGGCGGGTTTGCGATACATCTTATCCGCAAATAACTTACGGCTCGGATTGAGACTTCAATACGAATCTTCAATCGCCATGTGAGCGTCATCCGAAAAAGGTATCGCTACAGCAGACTCGGTTTAAAACGCATTACTAAAATAACCCGCCTTGAAAATGGCTCGTAAAGTCATTTTCAAGGCGGGTTTTCTTGTTTTTATTGTTCATAATTTAAAAGTTGAAGCTATCACTTTAATATGGCAGACATATTCTATGTCACTATCGGAGAAAATTTTTGCGAAACGGCAGTGGTCGAAAAAATACCCAATGAGGTAAAATTTATATTCTCTTTAGGGATGCTATACTAAATGTTAATATGCGTTGCTTGTGGCAACGGGCAAATATCAACTATAATTGGAACATAAGCCAAGGAGGTATTTGCAATGTTAAACGAAAACATTAAATTAATAAGAAAGTCAAAAGGACTTTCGCAAGAAGAACTCGCTGTTAAACTTAATGTGGTACGACAAACCATATCTAAATGGGAACAAGGATTGTCAGTTCCTGACTCTGAAATGCTGATTTTCATATCAGAGGTTTTTGAAACCTCTGTAAGCACATTACTTGGAGAACCTATTGTTGAATCGAAAGTAGATGACTTAAAAGCAATTTCAGAGAAACTGGAGGTTATTAACTTACAACTTTCACAAAGAAACATTTCAAGGCGAAGAATCTTTCATTGGTTATTAATCTCATTGTGTGCAGTTATAATAGTAATTTCAGTGGTCTTAATTGCACTAAATAGTTTTTATTTGGGTTGGGATTTTACCAATCCTGAAACTGCCGTTGTTGGAACAGCTTTACACGCTTTTGAATGGCTGTTTTTTAGGTTAGCCCCTATTATTCTTATAGGTGGAATTGTGGGAATTGTGCTGACACGGAAGAAAGAATAACGCAGCTTTACTGTTGAGATACTTGAGATTTAAAAATTCCGATTTGTTATGCAGATTATGAGCACACCCTGTGTTATCACTTTGTTTTGGGCTACCGGGTGAAATATAACTAATTGCGAAAATAGGCACTGTGCTATTCGATTTAGCACAGTGCCTTTTCACATTACATACCCAAAATAGTCTGGACGGTACTTGGTCTATAAAGATAGCAAGAGCAGACAGCATCTAAATCAAAATGCTGTCGGCTCAATATCTCTATTAACAAGATTAGCTTTCGTAAAGTCGATTTCGGCCTGATATGTGGTCAGCGCATTAGCTTGGGTTATCAATCTTTACAAGAAAGTGTTTGGAATCCTATTTTATATTGCTGTTAAACCACGCTTGCATCGCGCTATCCATTTTGTAATAGCTCATTGTTCCGTGACCATAAATCCAATGATAACTCGGATAAACTTGTATGAAAAAGCGTAGCCCAGATGTGGTTTCAATACAGATGGTAGTATTATCATCGGCAAAGGCGGTGTTTGCGGCAGCTTGTTCCTCTTCCGGGATTTCATCAAACACCTCTGCCTGAAAATCATCGTTTCCGTAGCTTGCAAGAGAAGTCGTGATTGTATAAAACTCTGCGATGGCATCTATATCCGTTACTTTGTTGCCTATAATCTTTCTTTTGTTCCAGTCAGTATGGGAAATTGAAGCAATATCTTCTGAGCTGTCAATCCCATAGATTTGATATAACTCCCGCAATTCAGTATTGGTGTTCGAATCAAACTGCTTGAAATTACAAAACAGCG
>JAVXQD010000010.1:0-59462 GCA_036644375.1 Oscillospiraceae bacterium | reverse complement strand
ACGGAAATTCGCTATGCCAACGACGAAATCGAAGCGGCAGCCATGTTTTCTCTCCCCACCACGGGCAGACTGCCGCAAAATGAGGATGAGCTTGCCACCGACCGTTTGGTGCTGGAGCATTTGGGCATTCCGGCGGAGCTTGGGCAAAAGGTGACGCTGGAATACTCGGTGGGCGGCGAAAAGCGCACGGGCAGCTTTACGCTGGTGGGCTTTTGGCAGGGGGACAAGCTAATGTCGGCGAGTCAGGCGTGGCTCTCGCGCGATTACGTGGAAAAGCAGCTTGCAGGTTATGCCCCCGAGAATAAATCCGATCCCATCGGAACAATCAATGCAGAAGTGAACTTTAGCAATTCCTTTCGCATTGAAAGCAAGCTCATCAGCGTCATCCTAGACAGCGGTTATACGCCCGATGAAATCGCCTATGGTGTCAACTGGGCATACACCGGCAACAGCGGCTCCGCCGATATGGGCACGATTTTAGGCGGCGCGGGCGCTATTTTGATGATTGTGCTCTGCGGATATTTAATGATCTCCAATGTGTTTGCCATCAGCGTTGCCAAGGACATCCGCTTTTACGGACTGCTGAAAACCATCGGCACCACCGGCAAGCAAATACGTTTTTTCATGCGCAGTCAGGCAAGTTTGCTCTGCTTGGTCGGCGTACCCCTGGGGCTGTTCGCCGGCTATTTTGTAGGCGCATTGCTGACGCCCATCGTGCTCTCCATGCTCAACACCAACGTCATTAAAATCACGGCAAATCCCATTGCGTTCCTCTTGTCTGCGTTTTTTGCGGTTTTCACGGTGGTGATCAGCATTCGGAAGCCCTCCAAAATGGCGGCGAAGGTCAGCCCAATTGAGGCGCTTCACAGCACCGACGGTGCACAAAAATCCGGGAAAACAAGCAAGAAAAGCGGTGGCATCAAGCTTTGGAGCATGGCGCTTAGCAATGTGCTCCGCAACAAGAAAAAAGCGATTTTGGTCACCATTTCTCTGTCACTGAGTCTTATCCTTTTAAATTGCGCCTATTCTATGGCAAACAGCTTTGATATGGATAAATATTTGAACAACATGATTGGCAGCGACTTTGCCGTGGGCGATGTTTCATTTTTTAACGTACACCTCGATTATGCCAATCAAGACACGCTAAGTCCCGATTTTCTTAGTACCCTTGCTGCAAAGGAGGGCGTGGAGAGCATGAGCAACGTCTATTTTGACGAGCCATTCGTTGCCACCGACCCGCGCCTTGCCGATTTGCCCGCAAGAGCCGAAAAGGCATTGGATTTGCGTGCGGACTATCTGCAGTGCTTGAAGGATTGGATACAAGACCCCACCCAAATTCAGCATATTTATGGCTTGGACGAGCCACTATTTTCCAAACTGACGGTCTTTTCCGGAAGCATTGATATTGAAAAGCTGAAAAGCGGTGACTATGTGGTCGCCGCACCCTATGACACGGAGGGGAAACTCAATTATTACAATGTGGGCGACAAGGTGACCATCGCAAATGCGGCGGGCGAGAGCAAGAAATATCAGGTGTTGGCGGTTGCGGCGATGCCATATAACATCAGCGTGCAGCATTCTCATGCCATTGCGCCGGAGTTTTTTCTGTCCACCGAGATATTCCTGCGGGACATTGCAGCCAAAGCCCCCATGCTCACCACCCTTGAGGTGACGGATGTCCTCGAGCCGGAAATGGAAAACTATCTGCGTGGCTACTGCGAGAATATCGACCAAAATATGCAGTACCGCTCCAAGGCGACGCTGGTGGCGGAATATGAAAACACCCGGCGCACCTATCAGTCTGTGGGGCTGATTCTCAGCGTGCTGGTGGCGTTTATCGGCGTGATGAATTTCATCAACACCGTGGTCACCTCCATCGTGTCCAGACGGCGGGAGCTTGCAATGCTGCAAAGCATTGGCATGACAAGGGGTCAGACTCAAACCATGCTAATCCTTGAGGGTCTTATCTACACAGTCTTTACCGCCGTGTTTGCACTGACCGTGGGCAGCGTGCTCGGGTATCTTGCCATTGGGGGATTAACCGGCGGCGGGGCGTATATGAGCCCGCATTTCACCGTCCTGCCGTCCCTTTTGTGCCTGCCCATTTTAGCCGCTATCTCCGTTTTGGTACCCTATTTCAGCTGTCATAGCATGCACCGTGACAGCATTGTGGAGCGGCTGCGGGAGGCGGAATGAGCTGCCGGAATATAATAGTCCACTGCACAAAGCGCTCGACATGAAACAGCGAATGATATGGCAAGCCTCCTCAATGCATGTCCATTTCAGCTCATGTAGTTTCAAAAAGCGTCGACATGCACCGGAGTCGTCGTTTTCTTGTGTCAAGGTTGGTCAATAAAGATGCTTCCGACGCGAGCACTTTATTTAAGGCATAGCAAAAGCCCCGACACGCGAATTGCGTGTCAGGGCTTTTGACTGGAGCTACTGATCCGGTTCGAACGGACGACCTGCTGATTACGAATCAGCTGCTCTACCAGCTGAGCCACAGTAGCATAGGGAATCAGGGCGTTTGCCGAGTAATATCAGCAGCGCGCTCTATGTATATTATATTTTTTTTGCGGTTTAGTCAAGGGGCATTGCGTAATTTGCGTTGAAAATTCATTTTTTGATGGTATAATATAAAAGTCCTGACTTTACTATATAAAGCATGCCGATATAATCGGCGTGCGGGAGATATCAATGCAAAAAACTAAAAGGGTTGCAAGAGAGACGTTTGGAGATGTTTTTAAAAAGAATAAAATTGTGCTGATAATTACAGCATCGTTATTTGTTGCGACGATTTTGACATCAACAGTCATTAAGTTTGTTAAGAGCGGAGACGATGATTTTCATTCGGGGCTTGAGCCGGCGGTTCTTGATCTCACGCCTCTGGCGGTTGAGTCGGAAATGAGCGGAGGAACGGTTTTGACCGAAACGGCGGCGGTGGACGACAGCTATTTTGCGAATGCGCTGTTCGTCGGAGACTCGCTTTGCGACGGAATAAGGGTGTATGCGGATATATTTCCGGGATATCGTACGGTTACCGCCATCGGGCTCGGAATAGAGGCAACGCTGTATCAGGAAATTCCGAATGTGATAGACGGTCAGAAGCTTTCGGCAATTGGTCATATTGAATTTATAAAACCGCAGATTGTATATATAATGATAGGCACAAATGATATGGTCTGGAACAGCCCGGAGACGATGCTTGTCTCTTATGAGAAGCTTGTGAATGAGATTATGACTCGCTTGCCGTCATGCAAAATCGTGGTTGAGTCAATTACACCGACCACTCTTGAAACTGCCACAAAGAGAACGGGTTTTTCTCAGGACAGAATTAAGACGTTCAACGACGGGCTTAAAGCGCTTGCAATGAAAAAAGGAGTGTATTTTCTTGATGTACACGCCGCAATTGTCGGGCCGGACGGCTATATGCCGCAGGAAATAGCGCAGCCGGACGGCATACACATGAAACCTGAGGGATATGCGCTTTGGAGAGACTATTTAAGAACCCATACGATTCAGGGCGATGCGGCATTTTCAATCGGAGCAGATGGCTATATAAAATTCACAAGGGCTTAAAAAGATAAAATGGATATCGCTTCCGCAGCGTTAATTCTGCGAGGCGATATCCGTTTTTTGTTTTCGGGGCTTCGAATTGAAATACTGCGGGTTTTAACTTAAAACACAATTTAGGTTGCAAACGGTATTATTAGGTAAGCATTGTTTATGAGCAATCAATCTCTGTTACAAAGTGAAATCCTCAGGGTCAAACTTCGGAAGCTTTTGCACCTGACGCGGTTGGCGGAGCACAGGGGAATAGTGAAATTTTCCGCATCTGAAATACGGCGAAACGAGACCGCGCTTTTTGCAGTCCACCATTGTGCCGTCGGGGGTTGATACCCCCTGTTCACAGTATTCGCACGCGGGTGTGATCTCTTTGTCGAACAGCTTGTAGCTCATGGTTTTCTCCGTTATAAGTATTTTGATACCGGCAATAATTCAGAGTGTGTCAAGTACAATATCGCAATTAAATTTACAGGGGCAATCAATGGTCTCGAACTCAGTCAGTTTGTGTTTGTGCGGATTGCAAGTCTTTCGGACTTAAAACGCAATGACGTTAGAGAACGGTACTATTCAATTAAATATTATATTACAATTTCAGCCTTTAGTAAACCCGAGATTTTTTCGCTCTCCGACGAGAGCGGTGAAGCAGAGGAAAAAAAGCATAAGGCTGAAAAGAGGAGAGACGCAAAACAGTGATGCGGCAGTTGAGCCAATCACGGCAAAGACCTGCATTGAGCGCTCATATCTTCCGAGCAGCAGACTGAGCATAATAACTGACAGCGCACAGTGAACGGGTCTTGAGAGAATCAGATATTTCAAAGAAATTCCGGTTCCGGTACAAATGCTCTTTATCTGCATTATAATACTCACACTGCAAAGGCTAATTCCGGCACAGGCGAGCAATGCACCGGCAGAACCGGCAATTGTCGATGCCTTGACACAGCCTGCGGTGACCTCAAGAAATGAGCATAAAGCCCATTGCACGACGTCAGACGCATTCAATAATAAGAGCAGCTGCTGCAAAAAAGCGTTTACACATGCGAAAAAAACAACATACGCACAAAGCGTGCTTGTTGACCTGACTGCCTGACAAACAGCATCGTTGAAAGAAAATCGGATTGCGGCGTTCGGCAGTGCAATTGTCCTTGTATCGCCACCGCGGAAAAACACAAGGGAAAACAATATGCAGACAACTGAGGCAAATAAAAGAGAAATCAGCATCAAAGCACCTACCAATGCATTGTCAAAGCATGCGATTCCCACACTGCTGATTATAAATGCGGGGCCTGCATTCACGCACCCGCAAAGCAACAGGGCTGCTCTTTTTTTTGAGATAAATCCGTTTTCCGCAAGTCTGACAAGCATTGCCGCACCAACGGGAAATCCTCCGACAAGACCGAACAGAACTGCGACGGCAACCGGAGCAAAACGGGATTTGCCGGAGGACTTAAAAACAATCAGGGAGGAAAGGCATCCGCAAATCAGCATAAATGGAAAAAGCGACGGTATAATTGAATTGTAGCAGATGTACAGGCCGCTTTTTACGCCTTTAATTCCGATTGCGGGAAAACATATCAGCAAGATAACGAAAATCATGCATATTGTTATGTAGATATTGTTTGCGGAATTTCGATATTTTATATTCATGCGTTGCACCTCGTTGGGGATAAATTTCTCTTATGGTAAATATATATGAATAAGAGGTGAGCAAAATATGAAAAACAGCTCAAAATCGGCAGTCAGCGAAAAAATAGCCGACATAGCATATGGGATGGACTATCCTGTAGATGCGATTTTTGACATTCCGTCAGTCCGAATAGTCGGCAGCAATATTGCCATAATCGAGGGCTGCAAGGGCTTGATTGAGTATTCAAGCAACAGAATTTCAATAAATCTCGGTGCATTTGAAATATCACTGTTCGGAAACGAGCTTGTAATGGAAAATCTCTCAAAAACGGTTATGAACGTGACAGGCGGCATTTCCTCAATTGCGTTCGACAAAAGGGCTTCGAGATGAGAAGGGCAAATCTGAGGTATATATTGGGCGGATATATACAAGCTGAGCTCACAGGCGGGATTCCGAAAGTTTTTTTTAATTATGCTCTCAACAGCGGCATAGATTTGAGAAATATCCATTATCGCAACTCGTCGGCGAGATTTTCGACAACCGTTTCAGGGTACAAACAATTGAAACAAGCCGCCCGTTTAAGCGGCTCAAGAATGAGAATTACAAGGAAATCGGGCCTTCCGTTTATTTTGCATCGCATGAAGCACGCGGCTCCGCTGCTTGTCGGTCTGATTATACTATCCTCATTGCTTGTTGTTTTGGGCAGCATGGTTTTTACCGTGGAAATTTCGGGAAATTCAACAATACCAAAACCGGAAATTTTAAAAAGTCTGAATAAATGCGGACTGACTGTGGGCAGCTTCAAATCAGGGCTGGACACCGATACGATTGTGAATAAAATACTCATTGAATATGACAGTCTGTCATGGATGACAATTAATCCTCATTATGGCGGAGTCGAGGTTCAAATATGGGAAAAGCTCGACAGAAAGGAACAAAGAACAGCAAATTCAGGGGCATATATCTGTGCTGCCGAGGACGCGCAAATAAAATCAATCAGGGTCTTCAGCGGAACGGCGGCGGTGCGCGCGGGAGAGGTTGTCACGAAAGGGCAGAAGCTTGTAATTGCGAATGAATTTTCCCTTGATGGGTCATGGACCAACACTGTCAATGCTGATATTATCGCATATACGGAATACACCGCAAGCTTCGAACAGCGCAGCACATATGTATTGCGCACGCGAACGGGAAAAAAGACGGCGGGTTATGGAATAAGATTTACGCACAAAGCCTATTATCTCACCGAACCGAAATGTGATTATCGTTATTTTGACAGACAGGACTATGAAAAAAAGCTGCGCATTTTCGATGTGGAGCTTCCGATAAGCATTGCGGTCACCGAATTCTATGAAGTTGAGCAGAAAACACTCAACGCTGACGCTGCCACCGCAAAAACTCTGTTGAACACAAAACAATCCGAATACGAAAAGAATAACTTTTCAAATAGTAAAATACTGAATCGTATTAACAATTACCTCGAAGCAGATGGCAAATTTGTGCTGTATGCCGAATATTTGTGTGAGGAAAACATTGGTTTGTGTATTTGTCCATAAAATTTTTTAAATTATGTTGAATTCTCACAGTTTGTGTTATAATTCATTAAGGATTAAGATAGATATAACGAAAGGACGGTGATGGAGCTGCAAAAAGAGATCGATTTGGAAACACAGGAATATGCATCTGCTGTGTTCGGCAATCTCGACGAGAATATTGCACTGCTCGAAAAGGAATTTCTTGTTGATATTGCAGGCAGGGGAATCTGTACCGTATTGTCCGGAGATGAGTCAAATGTGATTGAAGCCGGGCGTGTTATTGATGAGATGATGAATATAGTTCGCCTGAAAGGCGTTCTCGACGAACAGACAATACGATATTGTATAAACATGGTCAAGTCAGGCGAGGAAAGCGGACTGCGGGGGCTTTCGTCCGACTGCGTTTTTATAACCTCAAAGGGTAAACCGATTAAGCCAAAAACATTAGGGCAGAAAAAATATATTACCGCTATTGAAAAAAATTATATTGTATTCGGAATCGGACCCGCGGGAACAGGAAAAACCTACCTGTCGGTTGTGATGGCGGTTCGCGCGCTGAAAAATCATGAGGTTGCGCGAATTATTTTGACAAGACCGGCAGTTGAGGCGGGAGAAAAGCTTGGATTTTTACCCGGCGACCTCCAGACGAAAATAGACCCGTATCTTCGGCCGCTGTACGATGCACTATTTGATACTATGGGGCAGGAGGGCTTTCAAAGACAGCTTGAAAAAGGGGTTATTGAGGTTGCACCTCTCGCATATATGCGAGGCAGAACGCTTGACAATGCATTTGTGATTTTGGATGAGGCACAGAACACCACGCCCGAACAGATGAAGATGTTTTTGACAAGACTCGGTACGGGCTCAAAAATGGTTGTCAACGGGGATATAACACAAGTAGACCTTCCGGACGGAAAAAAATCGGGGCTGGTAGAGGCAACCGGAATACTGAAAAATATTGACGGTATAGAGCAGATAAAGTTTTCGGATAAAGACGTCGTGAGATTCAGACTTGTCGCAGAAATAGTGAGAGCCTATGAAAAAGCGGCATCAAAAAACAGAGGAGAAAATACAAATGTCAAATAAAGTACTGATTACAAACAGGCAGCAAAAGGTGAAAATCCCCACAGGTACACGCCTTTTAATCCGCCGCTGCTGCAATGCGGCTCTTAAAAACGAGGGATTCACCGAACCGGCAGAGATAAGCGTGAGTTTTGTGGACAACGAGGAAATCAAGCAAATTAACGGAGACTACAGAAATAAACCCATCGAGACAGATGTTCTGTCGTTCCCGCTGTTTGAGAACGGAGACTATAAAATAACACCCGAAACAGGTATGGTTACGCTCGGAGACATAGTTATTTCAATAGAAAAAGCAGTGGAGCAGGCAAACATGTTCGGACATTCGCTCAGCCGTGAAATTGCCTTTTTGACCGTGCACTCAATGCTTCACCTGCTTGGACACCACCACGAGAGCGGCGGTATTCAGGAGGTGCGAATGCGCGAGCGTGAGGAATTGATTCTCAAGCAGCTCGGATTGCCGCGCGGAATGAGCTATGTAGCAGATGATGACTGAAAAATTGGAGAATATAAACATAGATAACAATATGATCGAAAAAAACGTTTTCGCCGCGATAGTCGGAAAACCGAACGTGGGAAAATCAACTCTGCTAAACAAGATGGTAGGGGCAAAAATAGCGATTACATCTCCAAAGCCGCAGACAACCCGCAATCGCATTATGGGGGTTGTCACGAACGGCGAGACTCAGTATGTCTTTTTGGATACCCCCGGATTTCACGTGCCTAAAACGAAGCTCGGTGAGCACATGGTCAAGTCGGTTCGCGATTCCGTTTCAAATATTGACTGTGCGCTTTTCGTGACATATCCAAAGGACGAGGTCGACGAAATAGAAACGACGCTGCTGAATGAGCTTAAAGCGTCGAAAACCCCGACCATTCTTGTAATGAACAAGTCGGATACACTGTCTGACAAATCAAAAGGACAGGAATTGATTAAAACGCTATGCGCCAAGTTTCAATTTTGCGACTCGGCTCTCGTGAGTGCGCTGACGGGTGACGGACTGGACGAGCTGATATCTCTTATAGATAAGCATGCGAGTGAAGAACCGCACATGTTTCCGGATGATACTCTGACCGATATACCCGAAAAGGTTATTGTGGCCGAGCTTATCCGCGAAAAGCTGCTGACAAATCTGTTTGAGGAGCTCCCTCACGGATGCGCTGTTTCAATTGAGCGGTTTAAGGAGCGAGCGGACAAACCGTTTATTGATATTGATGCCGAAATCCTGTGTGAAAAGGAATCACACAAGGGCATGATAATAGGTAAAAAGGGATTGATGCTCAAAAAAATAGGCGGTGAAGCACGTGCGGACATTCAGGAGTTTCTCGGGTGCCGCGTAAATCTTAAGTTGTGGGTAAAGGTGCGAGAGGACTGGCGCAACAAGGAATCCTTTATCAGAAACCTGGGATATCAATAAGCTGAGGGCTTGAAAAAAATGAAAACAACTGCCGACGGTCTGGTGATTTGGGAAAACAAAACAGGCGAAGCAGATAGGGTGATAACGCTGCTTACCAAGGACGGCGTTATTTCCGCATATGCCAAAAATTCACTTCGTCCGAAAAATAAGCTCACATCCTCAACCGCAATGCTTACGTTTTCAAATCTTGAGCTGTTTTCGGGTAAAAACATGTATACGGTCGACGACGCACAGGCGCTGAACCGCTTTATAAAGCTGTCTTCCGACGTTGAGGGATATTCTCTCGCGACGTACTTTTGCGAGCTCCTGAAACTGCTTGCGCCCATTGAGGATGACGCCGGCGGCTTTCTGTCTCTGATGATGAACTGCCTTTACCTGTTAAACGAGCAAAAAAAGGCGCCGGCACTGATAAAGGCTGTGTTCGAGCTTAGAATTATGTCATATGCAGGATATATGCCGGATATTGTAGAGTGCTCGGAGTGTGGCGCTTTTGAGTCGGACAGGTTAAGCTTCGATTTTCAAAACGGGACATTGATGTGCGAAGCCTGTGCCAATTTGCTTGCGAAGCAGGTGAACTGTTCGAGGTCTGTGCTATTTGCCATGAGGCATATTATTTATTCGGACTTGAAGAAGGCATTTTCATTTGAGCTGAATAAGGAGTCTCAGCGCCTTCTCAACGCCATAAGCGAGCAATATGTCATTACGCATATTGAGAGAATCCCGGCTACATTAGAGTTTTACAAGTCGATTTCTTAAACTGCAAAGGAATTAAAATGGATAATTTGGATTTAACTTACCGAACGCGCTTGGAATTTGATAAAATCTGCGCGCGTGTAAGCGAGCTTGCCATTAGCGATGAGGCGAAGAAAAGAGTGCTCGATACAGTGCCGTCGACAGATGTTTCGACAGCTTCGGAGCAGCTTGCGATTACCGATTCGCTGTTTAAAATGATAACGGCAAACTCATATCCGTCAATAGCTTCCGTCGACAGCATATCCGAAATATGTATGCGGGCGCAAAAAGGCGGAGTGCTGTCAATGGGCGAGCTTTTGAAAATCAGAACCATGCTTCGAAATGCGCGGATGCTGCAGGCATGGTACTCTGAGGAACTGGACGAAGACGGATTTACAAACAGGCTTTTTTATCTGCTGCACGAGGATAATTCGCTCGAGCGGGAGATAAACGAATGTATTCTCAGCGATACCGAGATGAGTGATGATGCAAGCTCGGAGCTGCGCGAAATACGCAAAAAAATCAGGCGCGCCGAAAGCTCAATTCGCGAGAAACTCGATTCTATGATTCGCTCCGCATCCACGCAGAAATATTTGCAGGATGCAATTGTTACGATGCGTGGCGGGCGATTTGTCGTACCGGTAAAAATGGAATACAAAAACGAGGTGTCGGGGCTTGTCCACGATGTTTCGTCAAGCGGATCGACCTATTTTGTCGAGCCTGCGGCTGTCGTTGAGGCAAACAATCTGATCATGCAGCTTCACGGGGATGAGCTAAAGGAAATCGACAGAATTCTCGGCGCTTTTACTGACCGTGTCGGCGTGTCTGCGGAGATGCTGAGGAACAGCTACGAGACGTTTGTTCTGATAGATATTGCGCTCGCAAAAGCAAAATATGCGATTGGGATAGATGGCACAAAGCCGATTCTTAATTCAGATGGAATCGTTGACTTGCAGCGAGCACGCCACCCGCTTATTTCGAAAAAAGATGTTGTTCCGATAAATATCTCGCTCGGCGGAGAATATACCTCTCTGATAATAACCGGACCGAATACCGGCGGTAAGACGGTCACGCTGAAAACCGTGGGTCTCTTGACGCTGATGGCAATGTCCGGAATGCTTATTTCGGCAAAGGAAAACAGCCTTGTGTGCGTGTTTGAAAAGGTGCTTGTGGATATCGGCGACGAACAGAGCATTGAACAGAGCCTGTCAACCTTTTCCTCACATATTAAGAATATATCCGAGATTTTGAAAACAGCAGACGACAAATCACTTGTTCTGCTTGACGAGCTCGGAGCAGGAACAGACCCCGCCGAGGGTGCCGCACTTGCCGTGGCAATACTTGAGCGTCTGCGCGGGTTCGGCTCGCGAGTGCTGGCAACGACCCACTACGGAGAGATAAAGATGTACGCGCTCGAGACGAAGGGAGTGCAAAATGCAAGCTGTGAGTTTGATGTCGCCACACTTCGTCCGACCTATAAGCTCAATATCGGAATACCCGGGCGTTCAAATGCGCTTCTTATCGGAGAGAGATTGGGACTTGACAAGGCTCTTTTAAGCTCGGCAAAGCTCAACATGAGCGCTCAGGACAGCCGCTTTGAGGAAGTGCTCAACGAAATCGAGCGATTAAAATCCGAGCTCTCGCAAAAGCAAGACGAGATAGAGAGCATGAGAGATGCCGCGCAGGAGCTTATAAAAAAAGGAAAGAACGAATATGATAAGCTCATCACTCAGGGTAAAACCGAGCTGGATGCTGCAAGGTTTAAGGCAAAACAGCTTGTAAGTGATGTCACAGCCGGGGCCTACAAGCTTTTGGACGAGATTAAGCTGCTTGATTCCACAAAGGAAAAGGACAGACAGGCAGCGAAAATGCGCGCTAAGGCAATTGCAAATAACGACAGTGCGAAGCTGTTTGATCTTGCGGATCCCGTTGAGGCAGTCAGTGCGGAGAATTTGGAGCGGCTCAAAAGCGTTAAGGCAGGGGACTCGGTTTATGTAGTTGCACTCGGACAGTCGGGTGTCGCCATTGGTCCGCCCGATGCCAAGGGAAGTGTTGAAGTAAAGGCGGGGTTGTTAAAAACCCGTGTGAATATCGGAGATTTGCGCAAGCCGCCGCAATCAAAAAGGACCAAGGCAATTCGCACTTTTAAGGAGAGCGCATCAGTCGAGGAAAAGCGAAGCGGAAAAAACGAGATTAATTTGATCGGAATGAATGTCGATGAGGCAGTGATGCAAGCAGAGCAATTTATCGACAATGCCATGCTGTCAAATCTTTCTATGGTGTATCTCATTCACGGAAAGGGAACGGGCGCGCTGAGAAATGGCATTCATCAGTGCTTGCGAAAGTTGAAATGCGTTAAATCCTTCCGTCTCGGAAAATACGGCGAGGGCGAGGATGGCGTGACAATAGTTGAGCTTAAGTAATCAGTTCACGGGGCGAAAGCTCAGATAAAACAATATTTGAAGCTGTGTTTCGAGCTTTGAAACAGCAGAGGATTTACAAATGTCGAAAAGACATTTGTAAATCCTCTTTTTGATTCGCTCAATCGACATAAAATTGGCTGCTGAAAGCTATACAATCAGGTAATCAAGGGGTGATGACTTGAAGGTTATCTACATAGATGTTCTTTTGTTAATCAACGCAATTCTCAACTACTTTTTAATTTTGGGAACCTGCTTTTTCACAAAAGAGGTAAAAAAGCGTAAAAGGTTTGCCGCGGCAGCATTTGTCGGCTCACTGTTTTCACTTTGCGTGCTGCTTCCTCCGCTGAATTTTTTTCTCGCTGTAGCTCTCAAGCTGGCGGGAAGCGTGACGATTTCCTACATGGCGTTCGGAGCAGCAAGTCTCAGAGTATTTGTCAGAAATACCGCGGGGCTTTTTTTAAGCTCGGCTGTGTTTGCGGGTCTTATCGCGGTGCTGAGTGCTCAAATCGGCAAGGACAGCATGCTCGTAAATAATTTTGGCCTTTACATTCAAATAAAGCCGCTAATGCTTGTGATTGCCGCGTTGATTATTTATTTGATTTTATGCGCCTATGAGCTTCTGTTCAAAAGACCGTCACAGATAAGCCGGAAATATACCTCGGTTATCTGCATAAACGGAGTTTCGGAAAATGCCGAGTTATTGGCGGACAGCGGCAAAAATTTAAAAGAACCTCTATCCGGTAAGGAAGTGATTATCTTGAAAAAAAGCTATGCAAAGAAAATACTGAGCAGGGAACAGCTGAAAGCACTTGAGGCATTTGACGCGCATCAAATGAAATCGGAAAGCATAACCGATTGCGGCGCATTTTCGATAGTTCCTTTTAAAACTGTCAGCGGAGATGGGCTTATACTTGCGTTTAAAGCCGACAATTGCAGTGTAAAAGGTTCAAAAAAGAAGAAAAAAGTGATCAGCGAGCCGTATATCGGATTTGTGGAAGAAAAAAAACTACCCAACTGCGATGGAATAATAGGCATAGATATATTGGAGGATTGATTTTCAGTGAGAATATTATTTGTGAGACTGCGGCTTTTACTGGCAAATTTGCTCTCGAAAATTTGCAATAACGGAGAGATATTTTACATAAACGGCCCGGATACGCTGCCGGCTCCGATATCGGGCGAGGAGGAAAAGCGAGTTTTTGCAATGCTGAGCAACGGAGACGAGGAGGCTAAGGAGATTTTGATAACCCATAATCTCCGACTTGTGGTATACATTGCAAAAAAATTCGAGAGCACGGGAATTAATGTCGAGGATTTGGTTTCAATAGGTACAATAGGCTTGATCAAGGCGGTAAATACATTTTGTCCCGAAAAAAACATAAAGCTTGCAACCTACGCGTCAAGATGTATCGAAAATGAGATTTTGATGTTTCTGCGTAAAAGCTCGAACAAAAAACAGGAAATGTCGATTGACGAGCCTCTCAATGTCGATTGGGATGGCAATGAACTGTTGCTTTCGGATATACTCGGAACCGAGAACGATACGGTTTATCGCCAGATGGAGCAGGAGGCCGAACAGTCGCTGCTTTGTGAGATAGTAAAAAAACTTCCCGACAGGGAAAAAATAATAATTCAGCTGCGATTCGGTTTGTTTGAAACAAAAGAGCACACGCAAAAAGAGGTCGCCGACATGGTTGGAATATCTCAGTCATACATTTCACGGTTAGAAAAACGCATCATAAGAAAATTGAAAAAAGAACTCGAAAAAATTGAAGAGTGAAAACACAGTGCTTTAATACGGCAAAGACTTTCGACATATGCCGCATTTTAAGAAATCGGTTGTCGGCAATCCGATTAGCTTAATTCAAATTTCATTTTTAATTCGTGTAAGGGCATTTTTTTCAAGCCTGCTTACCTGCGCTTGACTTATGCCGACGATGCCTGCGACCTCCATCTGAGTTTTGCCATCAAGAAAGCGCAGATTCAGAATTGTGCGCTCGCGCTCTGACAGCTTTTGGATAACCTGCTTGAAAGCGATTTCGCAAAGCCAGTCCGATTCTCCTCCCTCGTCTCCCACCTGATCAAAGACAAAAACAGTGTCGTTTCCGTCCGAAAAAAGCGGCTCATACAGGGAGATGGGCTCGACCACAGACTCTAAAGCCGCCACAACATCCTGCGAGGAGATATTCATCTCGTTAGATATTTCGCGGACTGTCGGCTCTTTTGAATTTTTGCGTTGCAGCAGCTCTTTGGTCTGCATTGCCTTATATGCGGTATCCCGCAGAGAGCGGCTGACACGTACTGAATTGTTGTCGCGAAGATATCTGCGAACCTCTCCTATTATCATGGGACACGCATATGTGGAAAAGCGCACTCCGAGATTGAGATCGAAATTGTCTATTGCTTTTATAAGCCCGATACAGCCCACCTGAAACAGGTCATCAGGCAGCTCGTTGCGGTTTAAAAAGCGCTGGACTATGCTCAGCACCAGACGCAAATTTCCAAAAACAAGAGCATCACGCGCGGCAAGGTCGCCGTTTTGAGCTTTTTTCAACAGTTGAATTTTTTCCGTTTCCTTCATTACCTTGAGCTTTGAGGTATTAACCCCACAGATTTCGACCTTACAGTTTTGCATATTGCTCTCCTCAAAAACTTGATATGCAAAAAGTATTGGCACGAACGGCCGTTTAAATCACAGAGAAAATATTCCCAGTTAAAGTCGTTTTGTTGACATACGGTGCAATTCGGGATAACATTAAACTCTAACAATTTCAGCGGAGGTATTAAAATGATAGAGAAAATCAGCACCGATAAAGCGCCTAAGGCGATAGGACCGTATTCTCAGGCAGTAAAAGCGGGGGATATGCTATTTGTTTCAGGACAGATTCCCGCCGACCCAGAAACGGGAAACATTGTTGAGGGTGGAATTTCCGAGCAGGCAAACCGCGTATTTTGCAGCATCGGTGCAATTCTCGAAGCTGCGGGCGTCTCATTTTCGAGCGTTGTAAAAACAACCGTATTACTGAAAAGCATGGACGATTTTGCGGCGGTTAATGAGGTGTATTCAAACTATTTCAAGGGTGAGGTACTGCCGGCGCGCGCAGCTTATCAGGTCGTCAAGCTGCCCAAGGACGTCATGATTGAGGTCGAGGCAATAGCATATTTGAAATAGCGGCTCTCGAAAATTAAAGAACCTATTGAAAAATGGCGGTTAAGCCTTTTTTTCAATAGGTTCTTTTTTAATTTTTGAATTATCGGTTTAAACCTACAGGCAGCCCACCCGTGAGATGAAGCGTTGCATCGAGGATTTCCTGCTTTCTGTCGAGAATGGCGTCGGAAGCAAGCTCCCGCTCAATATGCTCCATACCGAGACGCGTCAGAGTTGCTCCGAAGCGCTCTCCTGTTACACCCTGCTCGCGATAGATTAAAAGAACTTTTTCGATAAGCTTAAACACCTCATCGAGCGTATAAATTTTCGCCAGAGGCGTACCGTGCTGTATCTGCTTGCCCCAACGTCCGCCCAGATAAATTTTGAAGCCCTTCGTACCGCCTTCAAGAGCATCCATATGGCATTTTCCGATACAGCGCCCGCAGTCGTTGCACAGCTCGCTGTCAATGAAAAGCTTGCCGTCTTTCATCTTTGCTGCTCCGACTGGGCACGCCGCCTCAACACCGCATTTTTTGCAGCCGGCGCACAAATCCGCATTATAGTCGGGTATGTTCACACAGACGATTCCAAGATCGTTGAGCGAGGGCTTTATGCAGTTGTTGGGGCAGCCGCCGATTGCGATTTTAAATTTATGCGGAAGCTTTACATCATAATATTTCTCGTAAAATTCCTTATGCAAGCGAGTTGCGATGCCCTGTGTATCCGCATTGCCGTAGCCGCATACGCTGCCCTTGCAGGCTACAATGGGACGAACGCGTGAGCCGGTTCCTCCGGTTGCCATTCCGATTTTTGCAAGCTCCTCACGAACGGCGGTGATGTCTTCATATTTAATTCCGGGCAGCTCAAGCGTCAAACGCGTTGTAAAAGCGATGTTTCCGTTGCCGTATTTTTTCGATACTTCGTTTACGCCGGCAAGTTGATCTGAGTTAAGCATTCCATTCTCGGTGATAACACGAGCCGAAAACAAATCATCGGTGTTCTTGTTGTGCAAAAATCCAAAGCCCTTTACTCTTTTGATATCCTCTGCAGAAATCTGTGCCATAATTTTTCTCCTGTTAAATTCAGTTATTATTCAAAGCTGTTGAACGTAGTACCGCCCTCAAGCACCTTTGTTTTATTGCCGCAGCACCGACATTATTTGAACAAGTAAATCGGTGACCATGCGGGAGAGTACCTGTGGCGCCGCCGCCAACAATAAGAATTTTCATTTTTACGTCTCTTTTTCAAAAACAGTATATTAATTAGCAATATCTGTGTTCTAATATGATATCATAACCATAGCCTTTTAACTATATATTATGGGAGAGCATTATGACATTGCGACATCTTCGCGTATTTATCGCTGTTGCGGAAAATGGTAAAATGAGCGCCGCAGCCGAAAAACTGTACATTGCACAGCCGTCTGTCAGTCAGGCAATAGCTGAAATCGAGGAGCAGTACGGCGGAAAACTCTTTGAAAGATTATCGCGAAAATTATACCTGACTCCGCTCGGAGAGCAGCTGTTGGGGTATGCAAGGCATATCATCTCGCTTTATGACGAAATGGACACTCAGCTGAAAAACTCAGCTTCCGCTGCAATCCTGAAAATCGGAGCTACAGTTACAGTGGGAACCTGTGTGATCTGCCCCATTTTGAATAAATTGAAATCCGTAAATCCCGAGCTTACAGCCCATGTCCAAATCGGAAATACCCGAGATATTGAGGAAAAGCTCATGAGAAGCGAGCTGGATATCGGCTTGGTTGAGGGCAAGGTGAAAAGCTCGGACTTGATTTATGAGCCTGTCATTTCCGATGAGCTGCTGCTGGTTTGTTCTCCGAAGCATCGACTTTCCGCGTGTTCGTCTGTCAATGCACAGGATCTTTCATCAGAGCCGATGGTGGTACGTGAAAAGGGGAGCGGAACCCGCGAACTTTTCGAAAATTATCTGTTGCTTCACGGGATTCACATCAACGAGAGCTGGGTATGCAATAATTCCGAAGCTATCAAAAATGCCGTGATTGACAATCAGGGGCTGACTGTAATTTCCCGCCGCCTTGTAGCCAAAGAGCTTTCAAGGAAAACATTGGTCAGCATTCCGATAAGAGATGGAATCATGAGCCGTGAGTTCTCCCTTGTATACCATAAAAATAAATATCTGACGTCGTCTATTGAAGAATTTATCTGCATATGCAGAGAATTTGAAAAATCAAATCCATCCGGTTCAGTATAGCATGGACACTGATTTACTGTAAAATACTATTTATCGGCAGTTTTGATAGTTGTTTAGCTATGTTTACGAGTTACAAATTCAGAAGTTTTTTTGCATTTTCGCAAAGTAAAAGCTTCGGGATTTGATATAAGAAATCAGTTGTGGCTTTGTACAATATATAGCCAATTATGATATTATGCGCAACCGGTAAAGGTAGCCGCACACGTTCTGCGATTCATGCATGTCAGATGCATGCGGTCGTATTGGATACGGCAAAATTTTGATTCGGGGCTTGCCTTACAAGAACATAATCACGATTAAACCATCATAGAATTTGAAAGAACGATGTATCGAAAGGGTAATTCAGATGACGAGCACAGTATGTCTTGCCCCGAAAAATACCCAAATTTAATGAGGTGAGAGGTTTATGGATAACGTGAGTATTTATAAGGACATTGCGGCAAGGACAAACGGCGAGGTGTATATCGGAGTCGTCGGTCCCGTGCGTACCGGTAAATCCACTTTTATAAAAAAGTTCATGGAAAAGCTGGTGCTTCCGAACATCGCCGTCGGAATGCAGCGCGAACGGGCAATTGATGAGCTCCCTCAATCCGCCGCAGGCAAGACTATCATGACAACCGAGCCGAAATTCATTCCCGAGGAAGCCGTTACGGTTGAGCTTGAGGAGAATGTAAGTCTGCGGGTGAGAATGATAGACTGTGTGGGATATATTGTGCCCGGTGCGTTGGGACACGTTGAAAATGAAATGCCACGCATGGTGGTGTCGCCTTGGTTTGATAAAGCTGTGCCATTTGATGTTGCCGCCGAAACAGGAACGCGCAAGGTTATAAACGAGCATTCCACAATTGGGGTCGTCGTCACAACAGACGGGTCTATAAGCGATATCCCCCGCGAGGATTATGAGCCTGCGGAACAGCGGGTAATCAATGAATTAAAGCAGATTAACAAGCCATTTGTCGTGATACTGAACTGTGTCGATCCCAAAAGTGAGCAGAGTCATTTTCTGGCAAAGGCAATGCGTGAAAAATATCAGGTTCCTATCATACCTCTGAATTGTCTCGACATTGAGGAGCAGGACATTGTAGGAATCATGTCAATAATCACTAATGAATTTCCCGTCAAGGAAATTGATATAGAGATGCCAATGTGGGTGTCTTCGCTAAAAAAGGAGCATTGGCTCAAATCTGCGATTTACGAGACTGTGGGGTCATTCGCACAAAATGTTGTGCGAATGAGCGATATCGCCGAGCACTTATTCGAGCTTGGCGACTGTCAGTATGTAAAATGCGCGAAACGCACGGCAACAGATCTCGGAAGCGGCAAGGTGCGGCTTGCCATGACGTTGAAGGACGATTTGTTTTATCGGGTGCTGGGGGAGGAAACAGGTCTGGAAATCACGGACGAAACCAGCTTACTTCCGTGCATAATGGAGCTGATGAGGATAAAGCAGAAGTATCAAAAGGTCGAGGGCGCATTGAAACAGGTGGAGGCAACAGGTTATGGAATTGTGATGCCTTCAATCGACGAGCTTCGCCTGGAAGAGCCGGAAATGGTTCATCAGGGCGGAAAATACGGGGTGAAGCTGAGAGCATCCGCACCGTCAATACACATGCTTCGCGCGGACATCACCACAGAGGTCAGCCCGATTGTCGGAAGTGAGAAGCAGAGCGAGGAGCTTGTGGTTTACATGCTGCGCGAGTTTGAGGAGGATCCGATTAAGATTTGGAGCAGCAACATCTTTGGAAAATCCCTTAATGAACTTGTAAATGAGGGATTGCAAAACAAGCTATACAGAATGCCGTCCGATGCGCGCATGAAGCTTCAGGAGACACTGGAGAGAATTATCAACGACGGCTGTAACGGACTGGTGTGTATTATTCTGTGAATGTGCCGCAGCTTAAAAATACAACATCATATAAAGAGAGCCCGACACGAAATCAATGTGTCGGGCTCTCGGCTTATTTACTGAAAAATGTAAAAATATTCACTCGTTATCCCCGGCATTTTATCTAAAGCATGAAATAAACAGCCCAATAAAATACAGGATGCAAAAAAACAAAAACATGTTTGACAGCGTGTATTCCGCAAGAGACAAAGGTCACAACAAACAGCCGACTGCTGTTGCGGCAATAAAAAGCAATAAGCTAAGACTTTTTTAAAGTGGTTTTTCCTCAAAAAGTATAAAATGATTTTGCGCTTAACATCAACGGGATAGAATTACAAGAAAAATGTTTAAAACAGTAAAGCAATGCAAAGCACTGCATGACCATATCAATTCGCTTGTGAGGGATTTTGTCAGAGATACCGATTTGCGCTGTAAGCACAAAAGGGCAAGAGGTATAATCGGCATAAAATATCTGCCCTGTAAGCCGTAAATCTCGGTGTAATATGTCGGGGTCCACTGAAATACGCTGTACATAATCATTGCAAAAACCGATAAAACAATAACCCACCCGACAGCCTTATCTCTGCGGCTCAGCACAGCTCGGTCTTTTGAATCAAAGACCGACAGGGTGAGCAGAAAACCGAATCCGGCAGTCCAAATCCAATCAAGGTCAAGCGAATAATATCCGAGTGAACCTCCGATTAAGCTTTTGATATAAAAAGAGGTGTTTTCGACAAAAGTATTTATGAAGATTAAAACGGCGTCCTTGAGGTGGGATAAAATGTAGCTGAGATTATACGTTATATAATCCGGATTGACAGCCACGGAGGAGACTGCGGCCTGTGTGGCTGTTTGAGCACTTAAGGAAGTAATGGAGCTCAGAAGCGCCGAAATAATATTCGATGACAAAAGGAGATTCGAAAAAACAACAACTGCCGACAATGCAATTTTGACGAGCTTGGAGGATTTAGCACTTGTGAATTTCGATGCGGGTATTATTAAAAACAGGAAGCAGAGCGGGAAATAGACAAGCTTTGACGGAGAGAGCAGAGCGCAGAGCAGACCGAGGATCACGAGCTGTTTAGGCGTTATTTTCTCCGAGGAATCATCATATTTAAGGTATAGACAATAGGAGGTCAGAAGCACCGCTATTCCGAGCAAAACACAGTCTCGGCTGAATGATGCGGCGATGTGAATATTCATCGGCAGCAGGCAGACTGCCGCAAAGACGGATTTTCCGACAGGGGTCAGCTTTATTGCGAGTGAAGTGACAAGAGCGTAAAAAACAATATTAAACAATCGACCGAGAAACAGTGTAGGGACAAAACCGAAATGAAGGATGCGCCCGAGTAATACGCCTAAAGAGCTGAACAGGTACAGGAGATTGAAGCCCCCGACCTCCTCCTGCGCAAAATGTTGCGTTTCCGAGGCGGAGTCGGGCGATGTGCTGAAAAAATTATCCGCTATTTCACGATAGGTAAAGACCGTGGTGTTTTTGTTTTCCACAATACTGTTTGTATCCGAGGGACGCTTGTAATTGTCACCCCAGACAATATTGCTTCGCTCAACTCCATTTAGTACAATCGAGGTATTGTTGAAGGACTGGTTTATATGAAACGCCTCATCAGGAGCGGAATATGGCGGAAGAACAAAACAATAAACGAGGCACAGCACAAAAACCGAAATGAAGTAAAATCTGTGAGCGGGCAGTTTTTCTTTCTTGTGCAAATAGAATATGACTCCGATAAAAACTGTAAGGACTGCCGACAAAACGATGAACATTGCTATTGCAAAGGTCCCTATTCTGTCATAGGAAACCTTGAGCGCAAGGGTTGCATCCGCCGGCGTGTCGTCGATTTTAAGCATGTGATTTATTGTATGGGCATCGGAACAGGCGATCGAAACGGGGTTTTCATCACTGCAATCGGCAGAAAACTCAACGGATAATACCCTATCGGAGCAGTCCACCTCGGATTCAAAGGGAAACATGGAATATTGGTTAGGTGTAAGCTCACTTACGGGGCGCGAGCTTGACGCAAGACTCTCACCGGTTTTTGCGTCTGAAAGCCGACAGATGACGGTGCCGGATGCGCGGTCCGAATTGTAAAAGACCGAGCCGACAGCATGTATATTTTCAGAGGATGTAAATTCCTGACTTACCGACGTACCGCTTAAAAGCTCAATAGGCACGCCGTCATAAATATCATTGACATAAGCGCTTAGGGCTTTGTCACATGAGCTTTCAATGCTGTTTTTATACACAGCATATGAGCATGACGCAAATAACAGGGAAATTATTGCGGCAAGTGCAACGACTTTGTGATTTTTAATCTTGTCGATTACTTTTTTCATAATTAACACGCACCCACTGACTGTAATTTATTTCAGTATATAATACTTTAAGTACCTTTGCAAACTCGAGGATTAAAATAATTCCGGGTCTTTACTTTAGCAAACTTATGTGCTAAACTTATCAGCATACGAGAAATATGGAGATAATTATGATACGCTCACACAATTTCGCAGCCGAATATTTTTATTTTTGCTTCGCCGATTTTTATTATGGCGGGGTATATTCGTGTTCTGCGGCAAAAGAGCGTAATTGATTGTTTGCAACAATCCTTGTGATTGACGAAGAAACATCAGGCTCCGCAGCACACGCTGCGGAGCCTTTTTTATGAAAAAAAGGAGGGTCATATAAAATGATAGTAGTGTTGAAAAAGAATCCCGACGAGGCACAGCTGAACAATCTGACATCATGGATCGAGAGTATGGATATCAAAATTCACAGGAGCGAGGGCGTACAGAGTCTTATACTCGGACTTGTGGGAGATACCTCGGCGGTGGATATGGACTTAATCCGCTCACTGGATATTGTGGAGGATGTAAAAAGAATTCAGGAGCCGTATAAAAATGCTAACAGGAAATTCCACCCGTTGGATTCGGTAATTGATATCGGAGGAGTGAAAATCGGAGGAGGGCATTTTCAGATAATGGCGGGACCCTGCTCAATCGAGACCGAAAAGCAGATGTGTGACGTTGCGAACAGTGTTAAGGAATCGGGGGCGACAATTCTGCGAGGAGGTGCCTTTAAGCCGAGAACCTCACCGTATGCCTTTCAGGGGCTTCGCGGCGACGGAATAGCACTTCTGATAAAGGCGAAAAACGAGGCGAAAATGCCGGTAGTCACAGAGATTATGGACATTTCTCAGCTGAAATATTTTGATGATGTGGATATGATACAGGTGGGAGCTCGAAATATGCAAAATTTCGAGCTGCTAAAGGAGATGGGACATGTCGGCAAGCCTATTTTGCTTAAACGCGGGCTGGCCAGCACGATTGAAGAGCTGCTTATGAGTGTGGAATACATTATGGCGGGTGGAAATAACGATGTTGTGATATGTGAGCGCGGAATCCGAACCTTTGAGACAGCCACAAGGAATACGCTTGATATTTCGGCAGTACCCGTACTGAAAAAGAAAACACACCTGCCTGTTATTGTAGACCCGAGTCACGCTTCCGGCAGCTATGCGCTTGTTAAGCCGCTTGCACTGGCGGCGACCGCAGCGGGATGTGACGGGCTGATGATCGAAGTACACAATGACCCTCAGCACGCTCTGTGTGACGGACCGCAGTCGCTCACGCCGGAAAAGTTTGCAGATGTCGCAAAGGCGGTATTTGCCATACGCCCATATGCCATGACTTCACAGGAAATTAACGGATAAATAAATGCGAGAGGCAAAATTTGCAAGTGAGTGCAAACAAATCAAAATGTGTTAGGGCAAAACAGTTTGGCAATGCGGCTCAAAATTGCAGATAAGTGAAATGCCACTGCATTTTACATGATGCGGAGAACTGCATGACAAATATACAATCGAAACAAGGAGCGGAAAATCATGAATATCGGGATAGTGGGTCTGGGGCTTATAGGCGGGTCTATTGCAAAGGCTATTTGCAGAAACACTTCGCACACCGTCATGGGTGTTGATATAGACAATACTATTGTGCAAAAGGCAAGACTTCTTGAGGCAATCGACCTTGAGCTGAACGAAGACAGAGTGAAAATTTGCGATATTCTGATTATTGCGCTTTACCCGAAAGACATCGTCAGGTGGGTGACCGATAATGCGGACAATTTTAAGACGGGCTGCATTGTGATGGATTGCGGAGGAGTAAAAAGCTATATCTGCGATGAATTGATGCCTCTCGCACAGCAAAAGGGCTTTTGTTTTATAGGTGCACATCCGATGGCCGGTCTTGAAAAAAGCGGATTTGACAATGCGCGGGGCTCAATGTTTGAAAACGCTTCGATAATTTTGACTCCGCCCAAGGGGATTGATATTGAAAAGCTGTGCGAACTGAAAAAATTCTGGGGTTCAATCGGGTTTACCAATGTTGAAATTACCTCGCCCGAGGAGCATGACAGGCGTATTGCGTTCACCTCTCAACTGGCACATGTGGTTTCGAGCGCATATGTCAAAAGCAGCACGGCGCTCACTCAGCATGGATTTTCGGCAGGAAGCTACAAGGACATGACACGTGTTGCGAGACTTAATGAGAAGATGTGGGCGGAACTGTTTTTAGAAAACAGGGACTTTTTGTCTTCTGAAATTGAAACTATCATTGATAATCTGATACAATATAAAAAAGCAATCGACGACGATGACTTCGAAGCACTGAAGCAGCTGCTGAAGGAAGGGCGCGAGTGTAAGGAAGAAGCGGACAAAGGGGATATAAAATAATGAGAGCAGTTAAGGTCAACACACAAAAGCCATATGAGGTGCTTATTGCAAACAATTATATTGACAAGGTCGGCAGACTGATTAAGTCAGTTATAAAGCCATGCAGGGCGTGCATAGTTACAGATGATATCGTTGATTCGCTGTATGCACAGACCGTTGAAAGGTCGCTTGCCGACGAGGGCTTTGAGGTATGCAGATATGTGATTTTGCACGGTGAGGAGTCAAAGAATCTTGGAACGGTTTCAAAAATTCTTGAGTATATGGCGCAGAATAAGCTTTCCAGAAGCGATATAGTGGTGGCACTCGGTGGCGGCGTAGTAGGTGATACGGGCGGCTTTGCCGCGGCGTGCTATATGAGAGGAATCAGGTTTGTCCAGATTCCGACAACACTTCTTGCTGCGGTGGATTCCTCTGTCGGAGGAAAGACCGGCGTCAATCTGCCCGAGGGCAAAAATCTTGCTGGTGCGTTTCATCAGCCTGAAATGGTGCTGTGCGACACGGGCACACTCGATTCCCTTCAGGACAGCATATACAGCTGCGGAATTGCCGAAGCCGTTAAATGCGGAATTCTGTGCGATTCGGAGCTTTTTGAAATGCTGTGTCATGACGGCTTCGACATTGAGGATGTAATCGAGAGATGCGTAAAAATCAAGGCCGAAATAGTAAAAAATGATGAATATGACTCGGGTGAACGCCAGCTTTTGAATCTCGGACACACTGTCGGACATGCGATTGAAAAGTGCAGCGAATATGCAATTCCGCACGGGCACGCCGTTGCAATCGGCACGGTGATTATTACAAGGGCAGCGCAAAAGCTGAAAATTACAGATGAAAATTGTCTGGATGAGATAATCGCCGCATTTGAAAAGAACGGACTTCCCATTTCCTGCGCTTTTTCGGCGCACGAGCTTGCGTCGGCTGCGCTCAATGACAAAAAGCGCGACGGCGGAGAGATAACAATTGTCGTGCCGAAAAAAATAGGACACGCAGTGCTTTACAAGCTGAAAACAGAAATGCTTGAGGGCTTTATAAAAATAGGCATGGAATAGGATTATATCTTATGGATATCATTATTGAGCCGCGTGTGCTCAGAGGACGAGTAAAAGCAATAGCAAGCAAATCCGACACGCACCGCAAGCTTATCTGCTCTGCGCTTTGCTCAACGAAGACAGAGATTTTGTTTGACGGAGGTTCGCAGGACATAGAGGCGACCATATCGTCGCTGCAAGCTCTCGGTGCACTTGTCGAGCACACACAGAGCGGGGTGATGGTTTCGGGCGGGCTGTGCGGTAAGGACAAAGCAGTTGAGGTTGAGTGCGGCGAGAGCGGGTCAACGCTCCGCTTTTTGCTGCCGGTGGCGGCAGCTCTCGGAATCAAAGCTGACTTTGTAGGGGAAGGCAGGCTTCCGAAACGTCCGATGAATGCGCTTTGCGGTCTATTGCGCGAGCATGGGGCAATAATTGATTCGGATTATTTGCCTATACATGTCGGCGGAATCCTTGAGGGAGGTCAATATAGTATACGCGGGGATATAAGTTCACAGTATATAAGCGGACTTATGTTTGCTCTTCCGATGCTTTCGAGCGACAGCGAGATAGTTTTGACCTCTCCGCTTGAGAGTGCAGGCTATGTGGAACTGACAAGGCAGGTGCTTAAACAGTTTGGAATTATAGTGCTGAAAACGCAGTGCGGGTGGAAAGTACGCGGCAATCAGAAATATACCGCGGGCGATATTGTGCATGTTGAGGGCGATTGGAGCAATGCGGCTTTCTGGTTCGGTGCAGGTGCACTCGGAGGATGCATACAGATATACAATCTCTCGGAGAATTCGGTACAGGGAGATAAAATAATTGAGAATTTGGCGTGCGCATTCGGCGCTCGCGTGCAGCATTTTCAAGATGGCGTAACGGTCTTTTCAGAAGGAACCGTGAATGGAGAGATAACCGTTGATGCCCGCGACATACCGGACCTTGTTCCGGTTCTGTGCGTGCTTGCATGCGGTACAAACGGCACAACGATAATCGAAAACTGCGCGCGTCTGAGGCTGAAAGAGAGTGACCGCATTAAAGCGGTGTGCGATATGATAGACTCGCTTGGCGGCAATGCGCGTGAAGATGGGGATTCTATTGTGATAAAAGGCATGAAAACTCTGCGCGGAGGGGTTGTTGACAGCCAAAATGACCACAGGATTGCGATGGCTGCGGCGATAGCTTCCATTATGTGTAAGGAGTCGGTCATTGTCAAAAATGCCGACGCGGTCAACAAATCCTATCCCGATTTTTGGCGGGATTTTAACAGTCTCGGAGGTAAGGCAGATGTCGTCTAATTTCGGAACAAATATAAAAATACAGTTGTTCGGACAATCTCACTCAGAGGAAATCGGAGTTGTAATTGACGGCTTACCCGCGGGCGAACGCATTGATATGGACGAGGTTATGCAATTTATGAAACGGCGCGCGCCGGGTCAAAATGCGTATTCGACAAAGAGGAAAGAGACGGATAAGCCGCAAATTCTGTCGGGCTTAGTTGATGAGATGACCTGCGGTGCCCCGCTTTGCGCGACGTTTAAGAACAGCGACACACATTCACAGGACTATGACAAGCTCCGCAATATCCCGAGACCCTCACATGCGGATTATCCTGCGTATGTCAAGACAAGGGGATTCAATGATATTCGCGGAGGAGGCCATTTTTCGGCGCGTCTGACGGCTCCGCTCACCTTTGCGGGCGCGGTATGTGTACAGCTGCTGGCAAAGCGAGGTATCTATGTGGGTGCGCACATCGAGTCAATCGGTACAATAAAGGATATCCGATTCAACGCCGTAACTGTTTCCAAAAGTGAGCTTGACACCGTGAGACAGAAGGATTTTGCTGTTATCGACGATATGGCGGGTAAAAAGATGAAGGCGCTGATTGCCGAGGTTGCCGGTGATTCAGATTCGGTCGGAGGGTCGGTTGAGTGCTGCGTGCTTGGGCTACCCACGGGTATAGGGGAACCTATTTTTGACGGTATAGAAAACAGGATTTCACAAGCTGTGTTCGGAATTCCGGCGGTAAAGGGAATTGAATTCGGCGCGGGATTTGCGGCAGGCGAAATGCGCGGAAGCGAGAGCAACGATGCTTTCTATTATCAGGGACTGCATGTCAGAACTAAAACCAACAATCACGGTGGAATTCTGGGCGGACTGGCAAGCGGAATGCCGGTTGTTTTCCGCGCGGCATTCAAGCCGACACCGTCCATAGCAAGAGAGCAGCAATCGGTAAATCTCGCAACAGGGCAAAACACATCGCTCGTTGTGCAGGGTCGGCATGACCCGTGTGTCGTTCCGCGTGCTGTTGCATGTGTCGAAGCTGCCGCGGCTGTGGCAATTTATGATTTGATAAGCGGAACCTGCGGCTGTTATGCCTGCGGGTCAATATAACCGGTGTGATATAATAATAAAACAGATTGGAAATTCGGACAGATGGATTTAAAGCAGTGCAGGGAAGAAATTGATGATATAGATAACAGGATAACCGATTTGTTTGCGGAGCGGATGAGAGCGGTATCCGAGGTTGCAAAATACAAAGCCGAGAATAACATTCAAATTCTCAATGCGGGACGTGAGCGAGAGATACTCGACAGGGTGACAGGGAGAAGCGGAGAAGAGCTCGGAATTTACACCAAAATTTTGTTCAGCACTCTGTTTGACCTGAGCAGATCCAAGCAGTCCGCAATGCTTTCACACGGAGATTCGAGCTTCTCACAGCGCATAGACGAGGCGAGGGCGCGCACTCCGGAGATGTTTCCGAAAAAGGCGATTGTCGCGTGTCAGGGCGTCGAGGGAGCATATTCACAGCAGGCATGTGACAAGCTGTTTGCACTTCCGAGCATCATGTATTTTACCGGGTTTGAGGCGGTTTTCAACGCTGTTGAAAAGGGAATGTGTGAGTATGGAATTCTGCCGATTGAAAACAGCACATACGGCTCGGTGAACGAGGTCTATGACCTGATGAAAAAATACAGCTTTTATATTGCGCGAAGCACAAAGCTTCGCATAAGCCATGATCTTTTGGCGAATCACGGTACGAAGCTCTGCGATATAAAGGAGATAGTTTCCCACGAGCAGGCATTGGGCCAGTGCAGCGAATTTTTAGCCGAGAACAGGAACATTAAAGTTACGCACTGTGAAAACACGGCCGTGGCGGCTAAGCTTGTCGCGGAATCGGGAAGAGCGGATTTGGCGGCGATATCCTCGCACTGCTGTGCGGAGTTATATGGCCTTTCGGCTGTCAAAAGCGGAATTCAGAACAGCGAAAATAACTACACAAGATTCATCTGCATCTCAAAGAGCCTGCGCATTTTTGCGGGTGCCAACAAAATCAGCATTATGACTGCGCTGCCGCATAAGCCGGGTTCCCTGTATGGGATGATAGCCAAATTTGCGGCGCTCGGCTTAAACCTGTGTAAAATCGAGAGCAGGCCGATTGAGGGAACCGATTTTGAATTTATGTTTTATTTTGACATTGATGCGTCGGTGAGCGATATCGATGTTGTGAAGGTAATAGGGGATATGGAGCGGCAGAGTGAAAAATTCGAGTTTCTCGGAGCTTATGCCGAAGTGTGAGTGAGGGGACAATATGTATGGACTTTTGGGAGAAAAGCTGGGTCACAGCTATTCAAAGCTGATTCATGGGATGCTTGCAGAGTATCAATATGAGATGTTTCCGACCGAGAGAGACAAGCTGAAAGATTTTATGCATTCAGGCTGTTTCCAGGGTCTTAATGTTACAATCCCTTACAAGAAATCAGTGATATCCTATTGCAAAACACTGTCGGATGAGGCGAAAAAAATCGGAAGCGTCAACACCGTAATCGCTGATAAAAAAGGCGAGCTTCACGGCTACAACACCGACTATTACGGATTCTTGTACATGGCAAATGCAATAGGAGTATCATTTTCGGGTAAAAAAGTGCTTGTGCTCGGAAGCGGAGGAACAAGCCTGACAGCATGCGCCGCCGTGCGTGACAGCAAAGGCGATGCAATTGTAATTTCGAGGAGCGGAAAGGACAGCTACGATAATATACAAAAGCACGCAGATGCCGATATCATTGTCAATACCACGCCTGTTGGCATGTTTCCGAGCAATGGGCAGCAGCCGGTGGATTTGTCCGAATTCCCGGTTTGCTCGGCGGTTTTTGATGTGATATACAATCCTCATCTGACGCGTCTGCTCATGCAGGCGCAGGAGCTTGGAATACCATATGCAGGCGGTCTGAGGATGCTTGTGGCACAGGCAAAAAGAGCCTGTGAGCTTTTTGAAGACAGACATATTGACGATAGTGTAATTGAAGAAATAAAGACAAAAATAGAAAAGACAGCTTTGAATATTGTTCTTATCGGCATGCCCGGGTGCGGAAAAAGCTCGGTGGGCGCAGCTGCGGCGCACAGGCTCGGACGTGATTTTTGCGATATTGACACTCTCATCACAGAAAAAATCGGAATGGATATACCGCGCTTTTTCGAAGAGCACGGCGAGACGGAATTCAGAAAAATCGAAGCTGAGGTTGCGGCGGAATGCGGCAAAAAAAGCGGGCTCGTCATTTCGACAGGCGGAGGAATTGTCAAAAGCCCGATGAATTACGTGAGTCTCAGGCAAAACGGGATTATCGTCTACCTCAAGCGGGAGGTTGAGCGGCTTGATACGGACAGAAGACCGCTTTCATCCGATGCGGCCGCGCTTAAAAAGCTGTGTGAAGAGCGTATTCCGCTGTATAATAAATATGCGGATATCACTGTTGACAACAACTGTGATTTCGAAAGTGCTGTCAGTGCCGTATGCGGGGTGGTTTTATGAAAAAAATACTTGTTATAAACGGACCTAATATCAACATGCTCGGAATTCGCGAAAAACACATTTACGGAAATGAGTCATATGAGGATTTGGTGCGGATAGTTGCTGATGCTTGCGCTAAAAACGGGTTTGAGTGCGAGTGCTTTCAGAGCAACCACGAGGGTGATCTTGTGGACAGAATTCAAGCTGCATATCATGACGGAACCGATGGGATAGTCATTAATCCGGCCGCCTTTACCCACACGAGCATCGCGCTTTTAGACGCTCTCAAAGCGGTTGATATTCCGGCTGTCGAGGTGCATATATCCGATTTGAATTCGCGTGAGGATTTCAGGCAGCTTTCATATGCAGGCATGGCGTGCTTCAAGACAATAATCGGACAGGGGCTACAGGGCTATGCGCTTGCTGTTGAGGCACTGAGGCTTAGACTTTCGTGTAATTGAAGCTCATTAAATAAAATGGGATATTACACAGCTTGGTGAAAAAATCACAGGAAGCTATACTGCATCGGCAAAATCAGCTGTCGATGCAGTTCGTTTGTTCCTGAGATTTGAAAAATTGCGCACGGCTGCAAGGAGTCAATTGATTTATAAAAAAAGACGTAAATGCGCTTTGCAATTGCACCCGGACGAGTTTTGTAATATAATGAGCACAGAATATATAAAACAGCTGTATTATAATTGAATTATGGTGGCAATATGACTTTATGCTTTTTTTCGGCACAGTATCTGCCGACGGTCGGCGGGGTCGAGCGCTATACCTATAACCTTGCCAAACGTGCGATTGTGCGCGGGCACAAAGCAATTGTGGTGACTTCGGCGCTTGAAGGGCTGCCGCAGCATGAGACGGATGCGGACGGAATTGAGATTTTTCGTTTGCCTGTGATTCCGCTGATGGGCGGAAGATTCCCTATTTTAAAGCCTTGCAGCGAGTTCGGACTGCTTGAAAAAAAACTTTGGAGCAGAAAAATCGATCTTGTCATCGCAAACAATCTATTCTATGTCAGTTCGATATATGCGGTCGGACAGGCAAAAAAACGCGGGATTTCGACAATACTCATCAACCACGGAACTCGGTATTTAATGACGGGCAATCAGGTGCTTGTGCTTATGGGCAGGGTGTACGAGTGGTTGACGGCAAAATTGATAAAACGCAGCTGCACCCATTTTTTCGCGGTGTCGGGCGAGGGCGTGCGCTGGCTGAAAAACACATTTGATATCACGGCTGACGGAGTGATTTACAATGCCGTGTCTCCGTCGGAAATAGCCGAGCTTGCCAAAACAGGAGAAAAAGACTGGCGGGTGAAGCTGGGGCTTAAACCGAGCGCGAAAATCATCGGATTTTCGGGGCGAATAATTCCCGAAAAGGGAGCGGACAGACTGTGTGCGGCAATGAAATCAATACGAGAGAGCGTGCCGGACGCCGTTGCGGTGCTCGCGGGCGGCGGGAATCTTTTTGAGAGATTGAAAGAAGAGAGATATGAGGGCGTGTATCTGCTCGGACAGCAGTCCTATGAAAATTCGCTGTCGCTCATCGAGCAGTCAAATGTTTTTTGTCTTCCGACGCGGTCCGAGGGCTTCGCGAGCACCGTGCTTGAAGCCGCCGCGCTTAAAACGCCGATAATAACCACATCTACAGGCGGCAGTACCGAGCTTTTGCAGGATGAAAGCTTTGGTGTGCTTATTCCCGATATGTCGGAAATCGAAATAACAAGGGCATGTGTTTTTGCACTCGAAAATGAGAAGTGGCGAAGGAACGCCGCCGATAAAACTTACCGAAAACTATGCGCGCAATTCACATGGGAAAAGAGTGCCGATGCATTGCTGAATATTGCAAATTCAATCGGGTAAACACAGGGGGGCTTTATGAAACTGCTTATTGTCATTCCCGCTTTTAATGAGGCGGAGAACATTGAACGAGTCGTGGATAATTTGATACAAAACTATTCGCAGCACGACTATGTTGTTGTCAACGACGGCTCGGCGGACTCCACTGCCGAGATATGCCGCAGGCGCAGTTATAATCTTATTGATCTTCCGGTGAATCTCGGACTCTCATATGCGTTCCAAACCGGACTTATTTATGCGATGCAAAAGGGCTATGACTGTGCCATTCAGTTTGATGCGGACGGACAGCATCACCCCGAGTACATAGAGTCTATGCTTGAAAAAATAAAACAGGGCTATGATATAGTTATCGGCTCTCGATTTTTGTGCAGAAAAAAGCCGAAAAGCATGCGAATGGTGGGCAGCTACCTCATCAGCTGGACAATGACAATTATGGCAGGACAAAAAATATGCGATCCGACAAGCGGAATGAGAATGTTTAACCGGGCGCTTATAGAGGAATTTGCGACTAATGTCAATTACGGCCCCGAACCCGACACAATCAGCTATCTCATTAAAAACGGTGCGAGGATATGTGAGGTACAGGTCGAAATGTCAGAACGCATCGCGGGCACAAGCTATCTCAACGTGATTGGCTCGATGAAATATATGATAAAAATGATGATGTCCATAGTTCTTATTCAGTGGTTCAGAAAGCGCGATATACCGAGAGATTTTCAGAATAAGGAGGCAGCGGAAAAATGATGAGCGCAGCTGTTCGCATAGTACTTGTTTTAGGTGCGATATGCACCACCGCTTTCATGCTCAGGAAGATTCGGAAATCTAAAATTCAAATTGATTATTCGATATTCTGGATATTATTTTCGGCATGTGTGATTGTTTTGAGTCTGTTTCCGCAGATTGCGTTCTGGGCGGCCAAAATTCTGGGAATGCAGTCTCCGATAAACGTTGTCTATCTGATAATGATTTTTATACTTTTTATCAAGCTGTTTTCAATGACTGCAAAGATAAGCCAGCTTGATAGCAAAATCAGTGCGCTTGCGCAAAAAACCGCTATCGAACAGAACAAAAAAGAAAGCCAAGATTAAGGTCGGAAATTCACTCTGACAAGGAGGGTATTATTACGAAGAATAAATCGGTTGCCGCAATAATTGCGGTATGCCTTGCACTTGTGCTTTGCTCGTGTGACATATCGGCGAGCTATGATACTGTTTTGAAGCAGATAAAGTCACCGAACCTTGAACAGCGGGAAGTGCAGGAGAAAAATGACACGGATACTTCAAAGGAGCAAAAACCTCCGGTGACAAAGCAGGAAACGGACGACAATGACCCGGACGATAAAAAGCAGGGGGAATTACCCGCAAACGACACCTTTCCGATAGGGGTTCCGACACTGAATTTTGAGACGGCTATCTCTGAAAAGTGGGAGAGCCAAAACACTTTACGCGCTCAATATCTTGTGACAAAAGAGCAACTTGAAAGCTGGGATAAGGCTCTTGCAGAGGCGGGTTTTACTGAAAAAGGCAATTTTTTGACAAACGGTGTGTGGAATATAGGGGTTACAAAGCTTGCACAGAGTGAAACCAGCCGCTCGGATTTCAGATTGATAATTCTGATTGAAAAAACGGCGGAGAATACCTTGGGACAGAAAAAATAAACATACATAAGGAATTTATCGCATATGGAAAAGGGTTCTCAGCCCGTGCCAGAATGGGCAAACAGCAATCAGATTTTGAAGCTCGGATACAAGACTGTCCGCATGATAAAAAACGAGGGAATCAGGCAGACGATTTTTGCAGCAAGATATGTGACCAAGAGATATTTTAAGCTGAAAGAGCTGAAAAAAGAGTATTATCTGACGCCGGAAAATCGGGCATATCAGGAAAGGGTTGTTTTTGCCTTTATGCCTAAGATAAGCCTTATTGTTCCGCTTTATAACACTCCCGACAATTTTCTGCGCGAGCTGCTTGATGCCGTGAAAGCTCAGTCTTATAAAAACTGGCAGCTTTGTTTTGCCGACGGCAGTGACAGTTCGCATTTGCAGGTCGGTAAAACGGTAGGTGAATATTCCCGCTCCGATAGCAGAATCGTGTATAAAAAACTCGAAAAAAACGATGGTATATCGGGAAACACAAACGCTGCCATTGAGATTTCGGACGGCGAATATATTGCGCTTGTCGATCACGATGACCTGATTGCCGAGAATGCCATCTTTGAGGTGGTAAAGGCAATCAACGAGACTGGTGCGGATTTTTTGTATTCGGATGAGGCCACGTTTATAAAGACACCGATGGACAGCCGCTCGATGCACCTGAAGCCGGACTACTCGCCGGACTATCTGCGCGGATGCAACTATATCTGTCATCTGTCGGTCATCAAACGCGAGCTGCTCGAAACAGTGGGACGCTATGACAACGAGTATGACGGAAGTCAGGATTTTGACTTGACCCTGCGCATCACAGAAAAAGCAAAGAAGATTTATCATATATCAAAGCCGCTTTATTATTGGCGGATTCATGCCGGCTCGGTTGCGAGTGATATCTCGGTCAAGCCATATGCATATGACGCGGCGCGCAGGGCGGTGCAGTCACATCTTGAACGCATAGGTCTTGCGGGGAAAGCGGTGTATTCAAGAGCCGTTCCAATGATGAGGGTGATATACGATATCATCGGCAGCCCGCTTGTATCAATTATTATTCCGAACTTTGACCACGTCGAGGTGCTTCGTCAGTGTATTGACTCGATAGAGACCTTGAGCACCTATAAAAATTACGAGCTGATAATATGCGAGAACAACAGCAAAAGTCCCGAGACATTCGCGTATTATGAGGAGCTTGCAAAACGCCCGAATGTCAGGATTGTGACATGGGAACGCGAGTTTAACTTTTCTGCGATAAATAATTTTGCGCGCAAGTCCGCAAGCGGACAGCAGCTGCTTTTTCTCAACAACGATATCGAGGTAATTACGCCGGAATGGCTTGAAGAGATGGTGATGTTCACCCAGAGAAAAGATGTCGGTGCGTGCGGGATAAAGCTCCTTTACCCGAATGATACGATACAGCATGGCGGAATTGCCATGGGTGTATGCGGCAGTGCGGCAAATATTTGCCCGCTGTATCCTCGCGAGCACGAGGGATACATGAGCAGACTTGCCATTGCAAGTAACATGTCGGCGTGTACCGCGGCTTGCCTTATGGTTCGCGCCGAGGTATTTGACGAGGTGGGCGGCTTTGATGAAAAGCTGGCGGTTGCATTCAATGATGTTGACTTGTGCCTTAAAATCCGAGAAAAAGGATATCTTATCGTGTTCAACCCGGTTGCGGAGTGCTATCACCACGAGAGCCGCTCGCGCGGATATGACAAATCCGGAGAGAAAAAGCTTCGAATGGAGCGTGAAAAGGAAATTCTCAGAGATAAATGGCCGCATTATTACGAAGAGGGCGGCGACCCTTATTACAACCGTAATTTCGGCAAGAACAGCATCAGCTATGACGCGTGACGTTTCCGTTTTATTAGGCGGCTTATGCGTATGTTTTCGGGCGCATAAGCATCGTGCAGCTTGGGAACATGGAATTAATCTCTGAAATCAAGCTGATATGCACAAAATCCTTCTGTACTGAAAATTCGGTGCAGGGGGATTAGTCTTTTACAGGAACTGTATTCGGTTTGATTTTTTGACTGTAAATATGTATAATATTAAAGATAACGCCAAGAATTAAGTGGGTTGCTTATGAATGATAATAAACAGGGCTTTATACAGCGAAACAGACGTCTGCTATTGCTGTTGCTTGATGTCGCGTGCATCACAGCGGCATATCTTGTAACATGGGTTCTTATTTCAGGACGTGCTTCGCTTGATGAATATCGCAGCTTGCTGTTTTCAAGCTGTGTTCTTTTTGTGCTTTGCTTCATCATTGTTTACGTTATGATGGGTATGTATGACAGCCTGTGGCGATATGCGGAAATTTACGAATTTTTCAGATGTGCGCTGGCGTCGATGCTCTCGATAGCGGCGTTTTTGGTGATTACACTTATTATTTACGCAGAGCGCAGAATTCCGATTTCTGTCTATTTTATGTCTGCGCTGTTTGCGTCGTCGATAACATTATACACGCGCCTGACTTACCGAATGGTGCGCAATACAACAATTACAAATGCGGGACGTCAGCGCAGGCGCATAATGGTTGTGGGTGCGGGTGATGCGGCTTCGATGCTTATGCACGAGATATTTCGCGATGCGGAAACAGACTATAACATTGTGTGTGTTGTCGATGACAACAAGCAAAAGGTCGGACGCACGATAATGGGTATTAAAATCATGGGTACCTCAGAGGATATTCCGACATTGGTTTCTCAGTGTGACATCGACACGATTTTGATTGCAATTCCTGCGGCGGATGAGGAGAACAAGCGTCGTATTCTCGAAATTTGCTCAAAAACAGCGTGCAATATGCGTATGCTTCCGGATATTGCCAAATTGATCAATGACGGAAAAGACCTGCTGACACGTGTGCGCGAGGTTAAGGTAGAGGATTTGCTCGGGCGGGACACTATTGATTTAGATAACACACTTCGCAGCAGTCTCAGCGGCAAGACTGTGCTTGTTACGGGCGGCGGAGGCTCCATCGGAAGTGAGCTCTGCGAACAGATTGCCTCAAGCTTCCCGAAGAAGCTTATCATTGTAGACGTATATGAGAACAGTGCTTATGATATTCAGCAAAGGCTGAATATGCAGTACGGAGATAAACTCAATCTTGATGTGCGCATTGCATCCGTGCGGGACAGTAAGAAGATGGATTCGCTTTTTAATGAGTTGCGCCCGGATATTGTTTTCCATGCGGCAGCGCACAAGCACGTGCCGCTGATGGAGACAAGCCCGGAGGAGGCGGTTAAAAACAACGTTTGCGGAACCTTCAATGTCGCTCAGAGCGCACACAAATACGGTGCGGAAACCTTTGTGCTTATTTCCACGGATAAGGCAGTTAACCCCACAAGCATCATGGGTGCGACAAAGCGCATCTGTGAGATGATTATTCAGGCAATGGCAAAGACGAGTAAAACGCGGTTTGTCGCGGTTCGCTTTGGAAACGTATTGGGCTCGAACGGCTCGGTTATACCGCTGTTCAAGGAGCAGATTGCGGCAGGAGGACCCGTCACGGTCACTCACCCGGATATTGTGCGCTATTTCATGACTATTTCCGAGGCTGTGAGTCTTGTTATCAGCGCGAGCGAAATTGCAAAAGGCGGCGAGATTTTTGTGCTCGATATGGGACATCAGGTGAAGATTCTCGATCTTGCCGAAAATCTTATCCGGCTTGCGGGATTTTTGCCATATCGGGATATCCCCATTAATTTCACGGGTCTGCGTCCCGGGGAAAAGCTATACGAAGAGCTGCTGTTGTCCGAGGAGGGAATCACGGATACGAGTCTTCACAAAATTTTCATCGGGAATCCGGGAGATATTGACAAGGACTCTTTTTTCCGGCAGCTTGCCGAGCTTAAAGCTTTGGCGTATAGCAACCAGAGAGAAAAAATTGTCGATGCGGTCATCGGAATGGTGCCGACATTTAAGCATGAAGCCTCCGAGCTGTAGAATATATGACCGTAGATTCATATGCACACTGTAAATAAGGGCTCGTTTTTTTTGGCTCATTAAAAAGAAAATATTAAATTTCATGAAAAGTATCCCTTACAGCGTGCGTGGACGCGGGGATTTCAGCGGTATCGATTTTTCGAGAAAGGCAAAAAAATGAATGTTTCTTTTTCACCGCCCGATATGACCGAACTGGAAGCAAAATATGCCTCAGAAGCTATACTGTCCGGCTGGATTACAACCGGTCCGAAAACGAAAGAATTTGAAAAGAAAATTGCGGAATACTGCGGTGTTAAGCGAGTAGCGTGCTTAAATTCCGCTACGGCGGCGATGGAGCTGTCGCTTCGTATGCTTGGAATAGGTGCAGGGGACGAGGTAATCACAAGCGCGTACACCTACACCGCGTCGGCGAGTGTCATCGACCATGTCGGAGCGAAAATTGTTCTTGTTGATACGCTGCCGAACTCGACTTGCATGGATTTACAAGCGGTCGCAAATGCGATAACCGACAGAACCAAAGCTATAATACCTGTTGACATAGCCGGAGTTCCCGCAGATTATAACGGAATAAAAGCAATTATCGAAAAAAAGAAAAGCTGCTTTAGACCTGCGGGTGAGCTTCAAAAAGAACTTGGCAGAATTGCCATTGTCGCCGATGCGGCACACTCGTTCGGAGCTTCTTTAAACGGAAAAAATGTAGCTTGCTTTTCGGACTTTTGCTGTTTTTCCTTTCATGCCGTTAAAAATCTCACAACTGCCGAGGGCGGAGCAATAGCTTTTTCGGATATCGGCTCAGTTTCGGCTGACGAAATCTATAAAAAGCTGATGCTTTGGTCGCTTCACGGTCAGAGCAAGGATGCTCTTGCGAAAACTCAGCTTGGGGCGTGGGAATATGACATAATCTATCCGGCGTACAAATGCAATATGACAGATATCATGGCGGGTATAGGGCTTGCCCAGCTTGAGAGATACGACGGAATGCTCAAGCGCAGATTTGAGATGGTGGCGCGGTATAACAGGTTTTTCGAGGGAACGGAAGTAAAGCCCATAGCTCACAGCGGAGATGGTTTTATCGGTTCTCATCATCTTTACATCACGACCGTGGACGGGATAAATAGCGAGGACAGAAATGAGATAATCATCGAAATGGCAAAAAAAGGTGTGAGCGCCAATGTTCACTACAAGCCGCTGCCGATGATGACGGCATACAAAAATCTCGGATTTGATATCGCGGATTTTCCGCACTCATATAAGTTTTTTGAAAAGGAAATCACGCTTCCGCTTCACACGTCGCTGTCAGATGAGCAGATTGATTATACTGCAAAGACACTGCTTGATGCGATTGCTCACAGAAAAGGATAAATCATTATGCTAATCAGCTTTGCAAAGCTGCCGGAGCGCATGCAAAACCAATCGGTTAAAGTGTATTATGATATTTTGGCAAAAAAGAGAACGGAGCTTGTTTTTAAGCGGCTGTTTGATATTCTTGTGAGTTTTGTTATGCTTGTCCTTCTGAGCCCGTTGTTTTTGTTTATTGCAGTTCGAATAAAGCTCGACAGCAGCGGACCTGTTTTTTTCAGACAAAAGCGTTTCACGTCATATATGCGTGAATTTCAGATATTCAAATTTCGTTCCATGGTGGACAGGGCGGAGCTGCAAGGACCGCTTGTTACCGTTGACAATGACAGCCGCATCACTGAAATCGGGAAATGGCTTCGCGGAAGCCGCATGGACGAAATCCCGCAGCTCATCAACATTTTGCTCGGGGACATGTCGTTTGTAGGTACGCGGCCCGAGGTCGGGAAATATGTCGAGCAGTATAATGATGAGATGCTGGCTACGCTGCTTATGCCCGCCGGCGTGACCTCGCTTGCAAGCATAAAATTCAAGGATGAGGCCGATATGCTTGAGAATGCAGAAGATGCAGATGAGGTTTATGTAAAAGATATATTGCCTCTGAAAATGAAATACAACCTTGAATACATCAAAAAATTTGGCTTTCTCAGTGATATAAAGCTTATGCTTTCCACTGTCAAAGCTGTCAGTGAGGAATAAAAAACATATGGGTAAATTTAAGTTTATTGAAACGGGACTTGAGGGGATGTTCATAGTCGAGCCGACGGTTTTCGGTGATGACCGAGGATATTTTATGGAGACCTACAATGAAGCGGAATTCAGAGAAAATGGTTTTAATCTGACATTTGTACAGGACAACCAGTCAAAATCGCGCAAGGGCGTTTTGCGGGGACTGCACATGCAGGTCAACAATCCGCAGGGTAAGCTTGTGAGAGTTATAAGCGGTGAGGTTTTTGATGTGGGCGTTGACATGAGAAAGGGAAGCCCGACGATCGGAAAGTGGTTCGGAGCGGTGCTGTCTGCCGAGAATAAAAAGCAATTCTTTGTTCCGGAGGGGTTTGCGCACGGCTTCTTGGTGCTGAGCGAGACCGCCGAGTTTGTGTACAAATGCACAAGGCTGTATGACCCGTCCGATGAGCTTGGAATTAAATATGATGATGCTGAGGTTGCTGTTGAGTGGCCGAATACAGATATGCAGCTCTTGCTGTCCGAAAAGGACAAGTCTCAGCCCGGATTCAAAGAGGTGTGCGCAAGGCTTGGGCTGAACTGAGTATAATAAGTATAAATGATGCTTGGTAATTGTCGATTAAAATATATGTAAGAGGTATTGAAAATGCTTGTACAGGGAATTGATAAAAAGGTCGGTCCCGAGTTCGACGGAAAAACACTGCTTATCACAGGGGGAACAGGCTCGTTCGGAAATGCGGTTCTTCGCCGATTTTTGAATTCGGGACTGAAAGAGGTTCGCATCTTCTCACGCGATGAAAAAAAACAGGATGAGATGCGGCACAAGCTCCAGAATGACAAGGTGAAGTTCTATATTGGGGATGTGCGTGATTATGAGAGCATCAACCAGGCAATGGTAGGCGTCGACTATGTTTTTCATGCGGCAGCGCTGAAACAGGTTCCGTCCTGCGAATTTTATCCCATGGAAGCCGTCCGCACAAATATCAATGGCACGGACAATGCAATTCGCGCGGCATACCATAACGGAGTCAAGCGTTTTGTCCTGCTTTCAACCGACAAGGCGGTTTATCCCATAAATACGATGGGCATGACCAAGGCGGTCGCCGAAAAGGTAGTGCGCGCATATGCAAGGACGATTCCCGACGGAGGAACGGTATTTAACATAACCAGATACGGCAATGTAATGGCGTCGCGCGGGTCGGTAATCCCGCTTTTTGTCGACCAGATAAAGGCGGGCAAGGACATAACGGTCACAGATCCGGACATGACCAGATTTCTGATGTCTCTTGATGAGGCTGTGGATCTTGTGCTGTACGCGTTTTTAAACGGAAATCAGGGCGAGACCTTCATACCGACTGCTCCGGCATCTACCATAAAGGATTTGGGCGAGGCTGTTGTCGAGCTGTTTGATCCCGAAAAAAAATGTAAGGTTCGCATTATAGGAACGAGGCACGGCGAGAAAAAACACGAGACACTCATTAACCGTGAGGAGCTTGTTCACGCTGAGCGAATCGACAATTTTTATCGCATTTTCAATGACACCCGTGATCTCAACTATGACAAATACACCGACAGCGGAAACTCTGAGGTGACGGAACTGCATGATTATACGTCAAATCAGACACTGCTTGATATTAAAGGCATAAAAGAACTTCTGCTCACGCTTCCGTACATCAAAGCACAGCTTGAAGAGGCGGAAGCACACGACAAAGGATTGGTGTGATGAAAAAAGTTCTGATTACCGGTTCAAACGGATTCGTGGGGCGGAATCTTGCGGCGGAGCTTGCCAATTACCCTGAGGGTTACGAGCTTATGTGCGCTGATATTGACACTCCGCAGGAAACGCTCTTTAAATATCTGAAATCCTGTGATTTTGTCGTGCACCTCGCGGGCGTCAACCGACCTAAGGACGAGAGTGAATTCGTGTCGGGCAATGCGAATTTTACGATTTTTCTGCTTGATAAGCTTGTGGAGCTCGGCAACACGGTGCCCGTTGCAATAACCTCCTCGGTGCAGTCAGAGCTCGACAATGCTTATGGAAAAAGCAAGGCTGCCGCAGAAGCTGCCGTGCTGGGCTATGGCAAAGAAAACGATGTGTCCGTATATGTGTGGAAGCTGCCGAATGTATTCGGTAAATGGTGCCGACCGAACTATAACAGCGCGGTTGCGACATTCTGCCACAATATTTCACATGATTTGCCGGTTGAGGTCAACGCGCCCGACCGAGTGATGACGCTTATATACATTGATGAGCTGTTAAGACTGCTGCGCGGGGCGATTGACGGGCTTGTCAAGCCGACGAAAAACGGTTACTGCGAATGCCCGGTGACATATGAATGCACATTGCAGTATATTCCCGACAAGCTGTACGAATTTAAAAAGAGCAGGGAAAGCCTTGTTATGCCGAGCCTTGAAAATCCGCTTGATAAGGCGCTGTATTCGACATTTTTGAGTTATTACGACGAGGACCGGTTCGCTTATCCGCTGACCAAGCATGAGGATTCGCGCGGTATGTTCGCCGAGTTTTTCAGGACAAACGGCTACGGTCAGTGGAGCGTTTCGACGACCGCGCCGCATATTACGCGCGGAAATCACTGGCATCATACGAAGGTTGAGAAATTTATCGTTGTCAGCGGACAAGCTTTAATCAGATTCAGAAAAATCAGCGACCATACGGTAATTGAATATGAGGTATATGGCGCGAACCCCACTGTTGTTGATATACCGGTGGGTTATACTCACAGTATTACCAATACATCGGATACGGATATGCTGATTACGATTATATGGGCAAACGAGCTGTTTGATCCGGAAAACGCCGATACATTTTATTTGGAGGTTTAGCCAATGGCAAAATCGAGCCTTAAGGTCATGACTATAATAGGTACACGCCCTGAAATAATTCGCCTTTCGGAGGTTATGAAGTGCTGTGACCGCTATTTCAATCACATTATGGTTCATACCGGCCAGAATTATGACTATACGCTTAACAAAGTGTTTTTCGAGGATTTACAGCTTCGTGAACCGGACTATTATCTCGAGGCGGTCGGGACAAATCTCGGTGAGACAATGGGCAATATCATAGCCCGGAGCTATGAGGTTATGGACAAGGAAAAGCCGGATGCCCTTCTTATACTCGGAGACACAAACTCGGCGCTTGCGGCGATTGGCGCAAAGCGCCTGAAAATTCCGATATTCCATATGGAAGCGGGAAACCGCTGCTTTGACCAGAATGTCCCCGAGGAGACAAACCGCCGTATTGTCGACCATATCAGTGACATCAATATGCCCTACACCGAGCACAGCCGCCGCTATTTGATAAGCGAGGGGATTCGCAAGGAACATATATATGTGACAGGATCTCCTATCCGCGAGGTAATAGTACGCAACAGAGAGCGGATTGAGCAGAGCACTGTCCTTAAGCAGCTCGGGCTTGAAAAGGGAAAATATTTTCTCGTGTCTGCACACCGTGAGGAGAATGTAGATATCGAGGAGCACTTTCTGTCCTTGATGAATGCGCTGAACAGGGTTGCTGAGACCTATGATATGCCAGTGATTTATTCTACGCATCCGCGCAGTCTCAAGCGCATTGAGTCAAGCGGCTTTAAATTCCATAAAAATGTCAAAAACATGAAGCCGTTCGGATATATGGATTACAATAAACTTCAGGAAAATGCGTACTGTGTGCTGTCTGACAGCGGCACACTGAGCGAGGAGAGCGCGATGCTCGGATTCCCGGGTGTGCTTATACGCACATCGACAGAGCGTCCCGAGGTTCTGGATAAGGGTACAATTGTAATCGGAGGAATTGACGAGCGCAGCATCATAAATGCAGTTAATCTCTGTGTCGCGATGTATGAAAACAATGAGCCGCTTTCTGCCGTGCCCGATTATGAGGATGTGAATGTATCGGTCAAGGTTGTGAAAATAATCGAGAGTTATGTGAAAATAATCAATGATGTTGTATGGAAAAAGATATAGATGAAGATTCTTGTTGTTTCGCAATATTACTGGCCGGAACCGTTTAGGATAACCGATATATGCGAGGGTCTGCGCGACCGCGGTCACGAAATAGATGTGCTGACAAGCGTGCCGAATATTCCGGAGGGAAAATTCTACGACGGCTATGGCTGGTTTAAGCATGGGGAAAAAGAGCATAACGGAGTAAAATTAGATCGCGTAAATGTGATTCAGCGAGGAAGAGACAAGCCGCTTCGACTTGCTCTAAACTGCGCAAGCTTTGCGATTAACAGCCTGTTTCATCTTCCTAAATTCAGGAATAAAAATTACGATGCCGTTTTTGTGTTCAACAATTCACCGGTTTCGGCAATATATCCCGCCAAGGTTTTCTCCGAATGGAAAAAGATTCCATATCTTGTGTTTGTGCTTGATATCTGGCCGGATTCAATGTATCTGCTTTTGAATATGCCGATTGAGGCTAAAGAGACTCTGTTCCGCAAAATCAGCTTTAAAATCAGCCGTTGGCTTTACAGTGGGGCACAGACACTGCTTATCAGCTCAAAGGGCATGAGGCAAAAGCTTGCTGAGATGAATTTGAGCAATACCATTGAGTATTTTCCGAATTACGCCGAGCCGATGAGGGCATGTGCGGACTCTGTCGGTATTCCCTCAAGAGTTGGGCTTGGATTTTCGGACGATGATATTGTAATCGGATTTGCGGGCAATGTAGGCAAGGCGCAGGGTCTTGAAAAAGTGGTAGAGGCAGCGGCAAAGCTGAAAGACAGCAAAAATGTAAAATTCCTGATTGTCGGAGACGGCTCCGAGCTTTTGAATCTCAGAGAGCTTTGCAAGAAATCAGAAGTTGCGGACAGCTTTGTATTTACAGGCTGGGTTGACGGCGGCAGGGTTTCGGATTATATTAGTCTCTGTGACGTGATGCTTGCCTGTCTGAAAGACAACGAGGTTCTTAACCTAACGCTGCCCGCGAAGGTACAGACCTATATGGATGCGCAAAAACCGGTGCTGTCCTTTATGAACGGTGCGGGGTCAGAGGTTGTGTCCGAAGCGGAGTGCGGCTTTACCGCAAGGGCAGAGGACAGCGATTCGCTGTGTCGCGCGATTGAAAAAATTGCCGAATGTGATACGAAAGAGCTTGAGCGGCTTGGAATGAATGCTAAGAAGTATTGCATAGAGCATTTTGACCGCAATAAAATAATTGACAGCCTTGAGAGATATCTGCTCGAGGCAAAAGAAAGCTATAACCGAAAGTAAAATTGCCGATACCGGCAGCAGAAATACAATTTTGCCGCAAGCGAGGTAGATATGGACAAACGAGTATTGATAATTATTCCGGCATATAATGAAGAGGAATGTATTAAGGGCGTTGTTGATGAATTGACAGAGATATGTCCTGAATACGACTATGTGGTCGTCAATGACTGTTCGACAGACAGAACTGTTGAAATTCTGCGCGATAACAAGTTGAATTACATAAATCTTCCTGTGAATCTCGGAATAGGCGGAAATGTACAGACGGGGTATCGCTATGCAGTGGAGCGGGGATACGATATTGCCGTTCAGATGGACGGTGACGGTCAGCATATGCCGGAATACCTGCCGATTATCGTCGAGAAGGTAGCAAGCGGCGAATGTGATATGTGTATCGGCTCACGCTTTATTGAAAAGCGCGGGTTTCAGACCTCATTTATGCGAAGATTCGGCATTAACTTTTTGAAGGGGCTGCTGCATATCGCCTGCGGTGTCAGAGTAACTGATGTCACAAGCGGATTTCGCGCCTGTGACCACGATTTATTTACCTATTTCGCAGAAAATTACGCACAGGATTATCCTGAGCCGGAGGCAATCATGAGCGCGGTAATGGCGGGATATACTGTCGGAGAGGCACCTGTCATCATGCGGGAACGCGCAACAGGGACCTCATCAATCAGTGCGTTTAAATCGGTCTACTTTATGATAAAGGTCTCAATTGCGATTATTCTTGCGCGGTTCACCGTCAAAAGGAGGAAGCGTTGATGGATACAAGTCTCAGAATATTTCTCGGCATCGGGTTGATTTTTTATTTTGCCATGCTGTTTTATATGTTGAAAAAAGGCAGACTGATTTTGAAATACACGCTGTTCTGGATATTAGCGGGAATTGTATTGATTGTGTTTTTAATCTGTCCGAAGGCGCTGTATGTTGTTTCGGATTTCATAGGTGTTTCGAATCCCGTCAACGGTGTGTTTTTGCTCTTTGCGGGTATATCACTTTTGCTGCTGCTCTCGCTGACCTCCATTGTCTCGCAGTTTAACCGAATAAACAGAGGGATGATACAGAGCATGGCAACGCTTGAAAAGAGAGTCCGTGAGCTTGAAGACAAGCTCGAAAGCACTGAAAATAAGCGGTAAATTCGGATGCGGTGAAGAAATATTCGAAAAGATTGAATGATTCTGTCGAATATTTCTTTTATTTTTATACAAAATGTGAAATATAGGATAAACATTGATTTTTATTTGACAATTAGTGGTTGTATTTTGTACAATTATCGTTGGCTTGGCTATTGTAACATGAAGCTGTGATACCTTTCACCGCTTTATACAAAAAGAAAAGGCGGAAAACATTAATTATGATTAGAGCAATTGTCGGAGCAAACTGGGGTGACGAGGGCAAGGGGAAACTTACTGATACGCTTGCCGAGACTGCGGATATCGTCATACGCTTTCAAGGAGGAAGCAACGCGGGCCATACTATTTTGAACAAGTATGGAAAATTCGCAATGCATCAGCTTCCATCCGGAGTTTTTAACGGCCACATTACAAATATAATTGGGAATGGCGTTGCGCTTTCAGTAGAGAATTTCAAGTCTGAGCTTGAGATGCTTGTCGAAAGGGGCGTGCCGGTTCCGAAGATTTTAGTTTCTGACAGAGTGCAGGTTGTTATGCCATATCACAAGCTCCTCGATTCCTATGAAGAAGAGCGTCTTGCCGGAAAGAGCTTCGGTTCAACGCGTTCGGGAATAGCTCCGTTTTATGCGGATAAATATTCAAAAATAGGATTTCAGGTAAACGAGCTTTTTGACGATGACGAGTATCTTCGCGAAAAGGTCGAGCGTGTCTGTGAAATTAAAAATGCGCTTATCACCCACCTCTACCACAAGCCTTTGCTTGTGCCGGGTGAGGTTTATGCAAAGCTGATGGAATACCGCGATATTCTCAGACCATATGTAGCGGATACATTCAGATTTCTTTATGATGCGAACAATGAGGGAAAGAGTATCCTTCTTGAAGGTCAGCTCGGTGCCCTGAAGGATATTGATTTCGGAATTTACCCTATGGTCACATCATCAAATACAATTGCAGCATACGGTGCGGTCGGCGCGGGTCTTCCGTCGGGTGATATCACTGATGTCATTGCTGTAGTAAAGGCGTATTCAAGCGCAGTCGGAGCAGGCGAGTTTGTCAGCGAGATTTTCGGCGACGAGGCTCAGGAGCTGCGTGAGCGCGGAGGTGACGGCGGAGAATATGGGGCGACAACGGGCAGACCGCGCAGAATGGGGTGGCTTGATCTTGTCGCGAGCCGCTACGGCGTGAGAGTTCAGAGCGCGACACAGGTTGCATTCACAGTGTTGGATGCGCTTTCATATCTTGACGAGATTCCCGTCTGTGTCGGCTATGAGATAGACGGAGAGGTCACAAAGCATTTTCCGACCACTGCCAAGCTCAAAAAATCAAAGCCTGTTCTCAAGGTGTTCAAGGGATGGAAGACGGACATACGCGGCATCAAAAATTTCGACGAGCTTCCGGCGGAATGCAGAGAATATGTTCTTTTTGCAGAGAAGTTCATCGGTGTGCCGATTAAAATCATCAGTAACGGTCCGCACCGAGAGGATATCATATACAGATAGGTTCCGAAAGTTTTAAAAATAATGCAGCTGCCTTTACACGCAGCTGCATTTTAAACTTTTTATGTGCAGTCAGAGAATTGAAAACAGGAAAAAATAAAAAATGCATATAAATTGCATTCACCTGACAGTGCAAGATGTATTTGGCTTACAAACCGAAGCTTTTGCCGGTCACAGCAGGTCGATTGCTCGTGAATTTACAAGTCTGATTTCATAGCGGCTGCAAAAAAATGCACTTAAGTCCGGCCTTGCGTCGGGGAAATTTGTCAGGATATGAATACTATTTGTATTTTTCAATCAAAATAAACGTGCGGCCTTTTTTGCTTTGCCCGCCTACAGAGGCCAGGCGAAGCTTGCCCAAGCCACGCACGGAAATTTTATCTCCCTCGGCAACAGATTTAGATACTGAGTTTATCTGCTGACCGTTGATATATGCGTTACCGTGATTAATGATATCCGCTGCGCGGGCGCGTGAGAGTGAAAAGCCCTCAGAAACTATGCTGTCCAGCCGCAGGGACATTACCGTTGCCGTAATCTCATCAAACTCTGGCTTTGGGATGCTGCCCACAGATCCGCGCAGCACGGTCACGCTGTTTCGGCCTGCGCGCTCAAGGTGGTCAATAATATACTGCGATATGATTTCATCACAAAAGAAAATAGGCGGATCGGCTTTGTCTATGATATCTCCGATTTTTTCCCGCTTTATGCCAAGACCCAAAACAGAGCCGAGAATATCTCGGTGACCCAATGGCTCTCCTTTTGTGAAGATAGACAGCACGGATATCGGTGCGCACAGTTCATATTCGATATTTTGAGGGCAGAGAACCGCAACGGTTCGCTCGGCACCGTCATATCCGCCTTGAAATGAAATACTGCACATTCGATGAAGCTCCGAGACGGAATCTGTGAGAGCTCGCTCCGCGGGTGACAGAAAAGAGGAAAATTCGTATGTGTTTCGGGATACGGCGCGGGCGGCAAGGTCGAACATACGGGACAGCATAACCCGCTCGTCATCATTTCCTGTGTATTTCTTTATTATATCGCTCGTGTTCATAATTACTCCATAGTTTTTTTATATAATAAGTATACATTGAAAAATTCATCTGAACAACGTACAATATTCAACAATAATAAATAGGAGACTGTGAATGGGAATTTTTGATTCGTTTAATAATGCGCCGGGCGGAATGCCAAACCAAAATGCGCCGAAACCCAAAAAAGAGAAAAAAGTCATTGATATTAAGCCGCAAGGGCGGGGCAAAAAATTTTTGATAAATATTCTTGTGACCTTTGTTGTCGGATTTGTTTATTTTTATATCAAATTGCCGGCTCTGAACTTCCAGGCCGAAGAGTTTTATTTCTTCTTCTTCATAATGGCTGCCGTTTATGTGGGGATATCAATCATCACATCAGGCATCTGGAGACTGCGCGGACAGGACGAGTTTTTGCCATCCGTCAAAAAAAGCTGCAGAATTCCGCTCGCGGTCTGCGCGGTTTTTCTTGTCGTGATTCTTGTCGGGACATTTCTTTCCGGTGTTGTTATACGCGCCCGCTCCTACCGCGATTTGCTTGAGGTGAATACCGGAAACTTTCAGCAGGATGTTGCCGAGGTTTCATTTGACCAGATTCCAAGGGTTGACAGAGACAGTGCGGCTCGGCTCGGAAACAGAAAGCTGGGCGAGCTGTCCGATATGGTCAGCCAGTTTGAGGTTGCAGACGACTACACCCAGATAAATTACAAAGAGCGTCCGGTCAGGGTAACTCCGCTCGAATACGGAGATCTTATCAAGTGGCTTACAAACCGCAGCAAGGGCCTGCCTGGCTATGTAATGGTTGATATGGTAACTCAGAATGCCGAGGTAGTGCGTCTTAAAGAGGGCATGAAATACACCACTACAGAGCATTTCTCACGCAACCTTATGAGACATCTGCGTTTTAATTATCCTATGTTCATGTTTGATGTACCTACCTTTGAAATAGATGACAACGGTGATCCCTACTGGATTTGTCCGCGCCTGGTCAAGCGCATCGGCTTGTTCGGAGGACGCGATATAGAGGGTGCGGTTATTGTCAATGCGGTCACAGGTGAAAGCCAATATTATGAGACTGTCCCGCAATGGGTTGACAGAGTGTATTCCGCCGAGCTCATTATTGAGCAATATGACTATTATGGCATGTACCAAAACGGATTTTTGAATTCTATTTTCGGGCAGCGCGGTGTGACGATTACAACCAAGGGCTACAATTACATCGCTATGAACGATGATGTCTATGTCTATACCGGAGTTACCTCAGCGGGTACAGACCAGTCCAACGTCGGATTTCTGCTCTCTAATCAGCGCACAAAGGAAACGACATTTTTCTCAATAGCGGGCGCTGAGGAATATTCGGCAATGTCCTCGGCAGAGGGCGTTGTGCAGCACCTGAACTATGTCTCGACGTTTCCGCTGCTGCTTAACATCAAAGGTCAGCCGACCTATTTTATGGCGTTAAAAGACAACGCAGGGCTTGTGAAGCAATATGCCATGGTCAATGTTCGTCAGTACCAGCTTGTTGCCACAGGCACAACAGTTTCGGAGTGCGAGGAGACCTATCTCAAGCTCCTCAAGCAAAGCAATATTGCCGATGACGGCTCGACAAATGAAAGCGTAAAGACCGATATCACGGGTGTTGTCACGGAAATCCGCGACGCTGTTATCGAGGGGAACACTTTCTACTATCTCAAGCTCGAGGGAAGCGACAGCTTTTATGCGGTCAGCGCATATGACAGTGAGATTGCAGTTATAGTAAGTGTCGGAGATACGGTCAGAATCGATTTTGCAGGAGATGACGGAAGTGCAATTTTAGCTGCTAAATCACTTGAAATCATAAGTCAGAATGCGGCTGCGCCCACTCCGTTGCCGGCGCCTGAGCCGGAAAAACTTCCGGCCGCTCCTGAGACGGAAGTAACCGAAAATACACAGACGGAGAATCCAAGCGACGCCCAGGCCGCGTAAAAAACGCTGAAAAGCCAATCGCACCGGTGAATTTCAAGAGTCGATACTTCTGCGAATACTTTAGATTTATATTTTAGTGCAAGCCGAAATCTCATGATATGTACATGAGGCTTCGGCTTGTTTTGCAGCTTTCTTTTTTACAGGTTATAGAAATATTTTTTAAAAAGGTATATAATACTCGGTGAGTAATATCGAGAACAGCATTATGCAATACGCACTGATTAATGGAGGATTTATGGAAAGAAAAACGCCGATTATAATTGATTGTGACCCCGGACATGATGATGCGCTTGCAATTATGTGGGCGCTTGCATATCCCGAGAAATTGGAGCTGCGCGGAATTACCACCTGCGCGGGAAATCAAACGCTTGACAAGACCACCGCCAATGCGCTGAAAATATTGACAGTCACGGGCAGAACGGACATCCCTGTTGCGCGCGGGGCGGCAAAACCTCTTGTAAAGCAGATTGAGGTTGAGGGCACACCTATAGTGCACGGACAAACAGGCCTTGACGGACCTGCGCTGCCGATTCCCACAGCCAAGGCGATTGAGCTGAGCGCGGTTGAACTGCTTATAAAGCTGCTTGAAGAGTCAGATGAGAAAATCACCCTTGTTCCGCTTGCCCCTCTGACAAATATAGCAATGCTGTTTACGGTGAGACCCGACCTTATTGCAAAGGTTGAGAGAATCTCACTTATGGGCGGAGGAACCATGGGAAATTGGACACCTGCTGCCGAATTTAACATATGGTGGGATCCGGAAGCGGCACGGATTGTTTTTAAATCGGGGCTGCCGATAATAATGGCAGGTCTCGACGTCACGCAAAGGGCATATGTAACGCGTGAGGAAAATGAAGTTCTGCGTGCACAGGGCAATGAAAAGTCTGTGCTTGCGGCAGAGCTGATAGATTTTTTCAGTCGCTATCACTACGAGGTTGAGGGATTTCCCGGCTGTACGCTTCACGACCCGTGCGCTGTTGCGGCACTTTTAAATCCGGAGATTTTCACCTCTGAAAACTGCAATGTGGATATTGAAGTTCACGGAGAGCTGACTGCGGGAATGACCGTAATAGACAGGGTGAACTATATTAAAAAAATTCTGGGCAAGGATGTAGACTGCAATACCACGGTTTTGTTTGACGTGGATCGACAGAAGTTTGTTGAGTCGTTTTTTGCCGCAATGAAAAAGCTCGGATAGAATACACAATAAAGAATAGCAGAGGTATTGTTTTGGAAAAAAAATCTACACTTATAATCCGTATTCTTGTCGCCACGCTCGGACTTTCGCTCTCCGGCATCGGTGTGGGAATCTTTCTCTACAGCAGGCTTGGAGTGGACCCTGCAAGCTGCTTTGAAACAGGATTTTCAAACTTGATCGGGGTTGGATTCGGCACGGCAGCGGCCATCATAAATATTGCGATTCTCGCGATAGTGTTTTTTATTGACCGCTCCTACATCAACATCAGCTCGCTGCTTGCCATATTTTTTATCGGATATGTTGCCGAGGGCACTGAATATGTGCTGACTATGCTTATACCGAACGAAATGTCGCTTGTACTGCGCCTTGTTTTTATTGTGGTCGGAAGTGCGATAATTGCTCTCGGAATTGCGGTATATACCACACCGAAGCTCGGAGTGGGTGCAATTGATCTTGTTTCGCAGATAATTACAGATAAGCTGCATTGGACATATCGCTGGGTCAGAATCGGAGGGGATCTTGTGTTTCTTGCGATTGGCTGGCTGCTCGGAGCACAGCTTGGAGCGCATATCGGTATCGGCACAATACTCTGCGCATTTCTTCTGGGTCCCATGGTGCAGCTTTTCAGGCCGTTTGTATATAAGGTTACGGACAGAATACCCGGATGCAAAACCGAACAGCAAAATTAGCTTTCTGTATTCCATGCTGCGGTCGGTATGTGAGAAGGCAGTTATCGCAGAGATTAAGCTAAGCACACTAATCTACTCATAACAGGAAACAGAGAAAATATGTTCGGATAATCAGCCGATATTGGAATTGTGTCCAAAATAGAAATATTAACATCCCTGAAAGATAACCACTCTTCGATGCAGGAAAAGGTGGTTATCTTTTTCTTTGAGTGCAAACTGAAACAAAAAGCCTCTACTCAGCATCGGATTTTTTTAATTCCGAAGCTGATAAATTTGCATGTAAGCATTTTGCACAGAATAATGGTAAATTAGTAACGGCTTAATGTAATTTGATTGACTTCATACATTTAAGCGCTTATGATTAAGTCATAAATATATTGTCGAAAAAAAGATTTTACTTTGAATATCAGATTGAGCTACCGGGATATATCAAACAATCTGCAATATCAATTTTTGCAAATTCAGCACTGAATCTTGCGAAAAATCGTATGAGATTCACGGTACGGGGGGTACTAATATGCCTGCTTTAACAACTGTTTTAGTGGTAGACGATAATATGGTGAATCGCACCATATTGTCTAAAATATTGTCAGAGCAGTACACCGTGCTGGAGGCGGAAAACGGTAAGGTTGCGCTGGAATTGCTCGAGAATCACGCTGAAATTGCGGCCGTGATGTTGGATCTTGTTATGCCGGTGATGGACGGATACGCCGTATTGGAGGCAGTCCGACAGGATAATCGCTATGCCAATTTGCCGATTGCCGTGACAACGGGAAATGGCAATCATGACAGCGAGAAAAAGGCGCTTGCGCTTGGTGCGTGGGATTTTGTCACAAAACCCTATGATGCTGAGATTATCTTGTTCCGCCTCAAAAACGCCATTGACCGCAGCCAGCTCTCGGCGCTGAAGGAGCTTAAATATTTGACCGATTATGATGTGCTGACCGGTCTGTATAACAAGAAGAAATTCTTTGATGCGACGCGCAAAATGTTAGATGAGAACAGGGATAAGCGTTTTGTTTTTTTGCGCTTTGACGTAGATCGTTTTCAGCTCATCAACTCTTTTTTCGGCGCGGCCGAGGGTGATAAGCTGATTATTTATATCGCAGAAAAAATGGCGGAGGATGCTAAAAAATGCAGTTTGGCAACCTATGGACGAATCGAATCGGATATTGTTGCAATATGCACGCCTTATGAAAAAGAGCATGTGGAAAATATCGTGCGCGGGTCAAAAGACCTATTGGCAAAATTTAACAAAAACTATGATATTGTGCCGTCCATCGGCCTTTATGTGATAGACGACCCCTCTGTTTCCGTGGAGGAAATGTACAACCGCTCCACTCTTGCAGCCAAAACCTGTAAGGGCAACTATGTGAATTTTTACGCCTATTATGACGCGAGCATGAGTGCTATTCTGAATGCCGAGCAGGAAATCACCAACGATATGAATTTTGCCCTGGAAAACGGGCAGTTCCAAATTTATTTGCAGCCACAATACAACATTCACACAGGACTGCCCTGCGGCGCTGAGGCACTGGCGCGCTGGATGCACCCAACCAAGGGAATGCTCTCTCCGGGGGTGTTTATTCCTGTGTTTGAGCGCAACGGATTTATCACAAAGCTCGACTACTATGTGTGGGACCAGGCGTGCCGTTGGCTTCACAGATGGAAGGAGCAAGGGCGTCGGCCATATCCGATCTCGGTGAATGTTTCCCGCGTAAATCTCTATAATCCAAACCTGGTAGAGATGCTGTTGGAGCTTGTGCGGAGCTATGGACTCGAACCCTCGCTGCTGAATTTAGAGCTTACGGAAACCGCCTATACGGACAATCCCGCAACCATGAAAAAAGTTATGTCACAGCTGCAAAGCTATGGCTTTGTGGTTATGATGGATGACTTTGGCAGCGGCTATTCCTCCCTTTCGCTGCTCAAGGACATTATGGTTAATGTACTTAAGATTGATATGAGATTTCTGTCTGTCAGTGACTTTCCGGGACGAGGTGAGAATATCATCGCCTCTGTTATTCGCATGGCAAAATGGCTGGGAATACCCGTAATTGCAGAGGGCGCCGAAACCCTTGAGCAGGTGGACTTTTTGCGCAGCGTGGGCTGTGATTATGTTCAGGGCTACTATTATGCGCGGCCTATGCCTGCTGCGGAATACGAGCAGCTTTGCAGCAAATTGCATGTCGGTGAGCAGCTGCTGACGGATAAAAATCAGAACCATTATTGCTATGATGATCTGTTTTCCCTGAATCCTGAGATGGAATCCATTTTTCACAATACACGGCAAGCAGCTGTGATTTACGAGTTCGCAGATGAGAATATTGAGGCAATCCGCGTCAATGAAGCCTACTATGCGCTGCTGGGTCATGAGGACATGCGCACAAACATGCGGAACTGGTTGGAATTTATCGAGACAGAGGATAGAGAGGCACTGCTCAGGGCCTTTCGCGCATGCGCCGAAACGAAGAGTGAGGCGGAGTGTGACTATCGGCGCCTCCGTACTGCCGGAACGCCTGTTTGGATACATGCAAAGCTCCACTACATCTCTGAGGTGGGCGGAAAACATATAGTGATAGGCGAGCTGACCGACGTGAGTCTGCGCAGGGAGCTGGACGCAGAGCTAAAAAAATACAAGACAACCTGGCTTTCAGATCACGAGACGGTCCACACTGTTTTACTTGTGGATGATGCGGAAATTAACCGCACAGTGCTCAAAAAAATATTGCAGGGACAGTTCGCTTTTTTAGAGGCGGAAAACGGTGAGGAAGCCATCAAAATACTCAATGAGAAGCCAAATCAAATTGACCTTATTCTGCTCGATATAAGTATGCCGGTGATGGATGGCAAGGAGTTCTTGAAGTACAAGCGGAATCGACCGGAGCTGAGTGATATTCCTGTCATAATGGCAACTGTCGACGATAGCTCGGAGCAGCAAACCGACACATTATCGCTCGGTGCCAATGATTATCTTGTTAAACCCTTTGTTCCGGCGGTGGTGACACGCCGGGTGGACAATGTTCTGGAATCCTCACACCGATTTAAGGAGATGGTGCGGGCGTACAACACCATATCAGAGCAGGTGAAAACGGACTCTATGACGGGGCTGATGAACCGTGCAAATGCCGAGGAGCAGATTGCACTTCAGCTCCCCGATGCGGCGGGCACCTCCGTCATGGTTATGTTGGATATTGATAACTTTAAGCAGATTAACGACACCAAAGGACATGACTACGGGGACAAGGTTATCTGCGCAGTGGCGGATCAGCTTCGCCTGCATTTCAGAAAGGGCGATATTGTGGCCAGAATGGGCGGCGATGAATTTGCCGCATTTGTCTGCAATATTCCCGATGCGGAGCTGGTGAAAAAAAAGGCGCGCGGTTTATGCGCGGATATGACGGGTATCGCAATTGACGGTGAAACCGCAAATATCACCTGCTCTGTAGGGATGGCATTTTCATCCGAAACCGACAATAGCTTTGAGCTGCTGTACCACAATGCGGACAAAGCGCTCTACAGCGCCAAATGCCGAGGCAGAAATGCACTCTCAATCTACGGAGAGGAATCTCCCGACAATTCCATCAGCACATGGTTGGATGACGCGGAGAGTGTTCTCAACGCAATTAGCGACAGCATCTATGTCTGCGATAAAAGCACCTACAATCTCATCTATGCCAATAACAGCCTTTGCAAGCTCATGGGCGTTACGAGGGAGAGCTGCAAGGGCAAAAAGTGCTATGAGGTATTGATGCGCCGCACGAAACCCTGTGAATTCTGTTCCATGTCCACAATGGAGGAGGGCGAAATGTATACCCGCTTATTTCGTTTTCCCGCTTCTCCGCAGATTTTTTTGATGCGTGGCGAAAATATCAACCGCAACGGAACCGTCATTCATTTGGAGGTAGCGGTAGATGTTACGGGAATTGACAGAAAAAATTTGCGCTGGAGTGAGGTGTCCGGATATGAAGAAGGATGACGTCACGAAAAATATCACTGCTTACAAAATACTTGCGGACAGCAAAACAATGCGAGGTAACAATATGCAGCGCTTTCTGTATGAGGAAGGATAGCAACATGAAACAGTATTCGGAAATCAAATCAGAGCTCATAAAGCTCTCACTTCCAATCGGTGTAATAATTGTGACTTCGTATCCGGATTACACCATTCTGTTCGCCAATGACACATTCTGTGCAATGCTGGGTTTTGATAAGGAATTGCTTCCGGATGCGAAAAAGTCTGCGTGGAGCTTCGTATACCCGGGGGATATTGAGCGGCTCAAGGCAGAGGCAGCGCTGCGCAGCGGAGCCCCCGAGCCATATGAAATTGCCTATCGTGTCGTGAAAAAAGACGGTACTCTCATTTGGGTGAACCAGTGCTCTCAGCATATGCAGGATGATAACGGAGATGAGCTGGTCTATGCCTACTATACCGATATTACGGCGCAAAAGCAGATGGAAGAAACTATTCGCGCAACCGCAAGTAAATATGAAACCTTGGTCAATTCCGTCCCGGGCGGCGTGGGGATGTATCATCTGGACGAGGCATTTACACCTATATTTATGAGTGACGGTGCTTATGGATTTTGCAATATGACAAAGGATGAATATGCGCGTGTAACAAGCAAATCTACTTTGGCGGTATTCCATCCGGACGACAGACAGGGCTTCCTTGACGCTGTGGCAACGGCTCGCAGCGAAAATCGTAAATTTGAGTATGCACATCGCGTTCTGCAAAAAGACGGAAGCTACCGATGGATGCGTGTTTCGGGCAAGGTGATGGCAGGACAGGACGGCATTCCGGTGCTGTACACCGTATTTACCGATATTCATGAACAGATGCAGGTCGAGCGCGCACTGCGTGAAAGCGAGTCTCGATATGCGGCCGCCATTAAATCCGCCAATATCAACATTTGGGAATATGACTACGCCGCCGATACCATGACCATTTTTTCAAAGTCACCCAAGGTGCATCCGAATAACAACATCGTAGTAAATTACAAGCAGGATGTTGTCTCAGAGGGTCACATACGCGAGGACAGTGCCCCCCTGCTGTTTGACATGTTAGAACGGCTTAAAAACGGTGAGAAGGAGGTCACTGCGGACCTTTGGGTGCGCAACACATGGGGTGATGAATATTGGTGTGAGCGAGTGATTTACACCAACTCCTTTGACGATGAGGGCAAGCCTGTCAAGGCCTATTGTGTAGGTCGTGACATCACAAAGGAAAAGGAAGCGGAAAAGAGGTATAGCGACGAGCTGTCCTATCGGGAGGCCATGCAAAAGGCAACGATGGCGTCCATCAATGTGAATTTGAACCGGAATACAATTTTGGACTATAAGAGCATATTCCCGGAAGTGACCGCATATATGGAGACCGCAAAAACCGCACAAGCCTACTTTGACCATCTCTATACCGAGCTGGCTACAAAGGAGATGCAGAAGCAATGTGCGCGTGTCTTCAATTGCGACGCACTCCTGCGGCAATTCGGCAATGGCAAAACCACATTGTCCTTAGAGCTGACTCGAAAGATCGGCGGGCGGCGGTATTGGACAATTATGACCGCACACATGATGAAAAAGGAAAATGGTGACGTCGTCGCTTTCCTCTATTCTACGGATATCACAGGTGAGAGAACCTTGCAGCAGGTCATGAACTGTATTGCAAAAACCGATTATGATTTTTTGGTGGTGGCTGATATTCCTCGAAATACTTCTGTTCGTTACACGCAAAAAAACCTTGGCGACACCTATATCAAAGAGAGCACTCATTTTGTCGAGGAGAGCCGAGATTACGTGCGCCGCTCTGTTTGTCCGAAGGATGTCGAGCGGGTACTTAAGGAAATTGAACCTGAAACGGTGATTAAACATCTGAATTCAGAGACATCCTACAGTGTTTTTTACGGTGTGCCAAATCCCAATGGCGGTATACTCAAAAAGCAGCTGCGGTTCAGCTATATCGACCGAGAGCTGAAAAGCATGCTAATGACCAGAGTGGATATCACAGCAGCCGTGGAGGAGCAGGAGAAAAAGAATAAAGAATTGGTTGCAGCTGTTGAAATGGCAGAGCGAGCCAATGCAGCAAAGTCTGAATTCCTATCTCGCATAAGTCATGAACTCAGAACGCCCATGAATGCTATCATGGGTATGGACCAGCTGGCGTCACAGAGGCTGAATGACCCGAATTTCATAAGCGAGTGCATTGAAAAGTCGCAATATGCTTCTCGCTATTTGCTTCAGCTGCTCAATGATATCCTGGATATGTCCAAGATTGAAACAGGAAGGGTGATGCTGAAAACCGAGGAGATTGTCTGTATTCCTTTTTTGGACTCCATCAGCACAATAATCAAAACCCAGGCAGAGGCAAAGGGAGTCAATTATGTTGTAACCCGGTTTGAAGGCAGCAAATACAGCTATCTTGGTGACAGCGTGAGATTGCAGCAAATTCTCATTAATGTACTGACCAACGCCGTAAAATTCACCAAGCCGGGAGGGATTGTCCGTTTGGACATTGCCCAAATGAGCGCGGATGAAAAAACAGCACGTATCCGCTTTACCATCAGCGACACGGGAATTGGCATCGGCTCGGAATTTTTGCCGGATATCTTCAAGCCATTTGCTCAGGAGCATAACGGTACTCGCTCCGGCTATGGCGGCAGCGGTTTGGGTCTTGCCATTTCCAAAAATCTCGCCGAGCTGATGGGCGGTGATATTCTTGTCGAGAGCACACCGGGGGTCGGGACAACCTTTCGCGTGGAAATCCCATTCGGAATTCCCCAAAACAACAGTGAGGCAGATGCGGAGACCGCAGCCATAAAGAATTGTGAGATATATGATTTCAGCGGCAAGCGCATTTTGTTGGTAGAGGATCATCAGCTCAACATCATGGTGGCAAAAAAACTGCTTGAATTCAAAAATGCCGCAGTGGAAGTTGCCGAAAATGGGGAAATAGGGTTTCGCATGTTTGCCGACGCTGCGGAGCATACCTACGATGCGGTCTTGATGGACATCAGAATG
>JAVXQD010000009.1:0-62804 GCA_036644375.1 Oscillospiraceae bacterium | reverse complement strand
CTGCATTTACTGTAGAGGATTCGGGTAGCATTGGACTTTGTCTTGTCGAGCAGACTCGTCCACCCTAATTCAGCCTTGTATGCGATTTCTGTTCGTCGGTTCGAGATTTTGCCCGCCAAGTTTTTTCCCTGACATCCGGCTTACTTCAGATTCTGCCTCGCGACAGACACCCTTGCCTTCGGCTAACGCTTCCTGCTACCGAGTGCGTAGTGGACTTTCACCACCAAGTTATCGCCCATGCCGGGCGCATAAAAAAAGCAGACACTTAATCGTGTCTGCTTTTCATTGTCCCAGAAGCGTCACCAACAAATATAAACGCGGTGTTCGAATTTGGAATGTTTTGGCGGACAGGGTGGGATTCGAACCCACGGACGGTTGCCCGTCACCTGATTTCGAGTCAGGGCCGTTATGACCACTTCGATACCTGTCCATATGTCGTTCATCACCAAAGGGTGCTGAACCGTGCTATTTATTATAATATCTTTGCGCCGTAAGGTCAAGGAGTTTTTTGTTCATTTGTTATAAATCTTTTAATTGTATGGCGTTTTGTCACATCTGTCTAAATGTTGCGTTCAAAGTACTGCTATATTAGGTGCGCATTTGTGATTTGCTATATTTACATTTGCCGTATTCTATTATATGATTGAGCTATGCTTTCTGTTGATTGATGTTCCACGTGGAACAAAGCAACCATCAACAGGATAAAATTCCATCTTGTTCCACGTGGAACACAATAAAGGAGCGAACAGTAAATGGGGAAAATCATTGCGATTACCAACCAAAAGGGCGGCGTAGGAAAAACAACAACAGCTGTTAATCTTGCCGCTGCACTTGGAGCGCTCGGCAAAAAGATTTTACTTGTTGATATTGATCCGCAGGGGAACGCAACAAGCGGTTATGGCATAAACAAGCGCTCAACACCCGGATCATCATATGATCTTTTGACCGGGCAAAAAGAATTCGAAACCGTATGCGTGCCAACAAAATATACCAATGTCACAATGATTCCCGCGCATATAAATCTCGCGGGAGCAGAGCTTGAGCTGGTGCAGATGAGCCGTCGTGAATATAGATTGCGCGATGCTTTGATTGCCAAAAAACAGTTATATGACTTTATATTGCTTGATTGCCCCCCATCTCTTGGACTTTTGACATTAAACGGGCTCGCCGCTTGTGATACGGTGCTAATTCCCGTACAGTGCGAATACTATGCGCTCGAAGGTCTGTCTCAGCTGATGTCTACGATACGGCAAGTCAAAAAGCTCTACAACTCAAATATTGAGCTTGAGGGTGTTCTGATTACTATGTATGATTCGCGAATCAACATAACTACTCTGGTGGTAAATGAAATCAAGAGATTCTTTCCGCAAAAGGTATACAGCACTGCCATTCCGCGAAATGTTCGTGTCTCTGAGGCTCCGAGTTTTGGAAAGCCAATCAAATATTATGATTCTCGTTCAAAAGGCTCTGAGGCATATGATGCTCTTGCAGAGGAGCTGCTGTCACACAACCGCAGGCTTGGAGGGGAAGAATAATGGCAATCAGCAGCTTGGGCAAGGGGCTTGACGCACTGTTTTACGACAACGCATCCGAAATGAATGAAAACAGCTCAGAGCTAAGTATCAATGAAATTGAGCCGGATCGATTACAGCCGCGTCAGACATGGGACGACGAATCTCTGAAAGAACTTGCAGACTCTATCTCGCAGCACGGAGTAATACAGCCGATTCTTGTACGTCCGATGCCGGGCGGCAATTATCAGATAGTTGCCGGCGAACGCCGTTGGCGAGCAAGCAGACTTGCGGGGAAAACAACTATTCCGGTCATTATCCGCAACCTGTCCGATCTTGAAGCAATGACCTTTGCTCTCATCGAGAATTTGCAGCGTGAGGATTTGAATCCCGTGGATGAGGCTTTGGGCTTTAAAAAGCTTATCGAAGTTTCGGGTCTGACGCAGGAGCAGGCTGCGAAGCAAGTCGGACGCTCTCGCCCTACCGTTGCCAACTCACTGCGATTGCTTGGGCTTCCGTCTCAGGCGCTGGACATGCTTAAAGAAGGTAAATTAACCATCGGCCATGCTAAGGCGATTCTTGCTATCACCGATGAGGATATGCGTATAAACGCCGCCAAACAGATTTCAGAAAACGGAATGACTGTTCGTCAAGCTGAAAAGCTTTGTCAAAATCCGATAAAGCAAGAGCGTGTCAAGCCTTTGAAATCTAAAGACAGCATTGCAAGCGAAGTCGAGCTTTCCTTGAAAAACTCACTTGGTGTAGAGGTTAAGGTGGATTATATTGACGGAAAGGGCACCCTGTCTGTCAATTTTTATTCAAAGGAGCAGCTGTTCGAATTTGCCAATAAGCTCGGCGGCTGAGTCGGATTACACAATTAGGCATTATACAGTACAATTTGCATCCGCATTAATAGGGTGAATCCCGGACCGCAACGCTATAAGCTCTTTCCGCTTAAAAAACAAATATGGTATTCATTGAATAATACCCGATGTGAGAAGCCAATAATCATTTCAACAATTAAAATAGTAATATATGGTTTTAGGAGTAAATAATGTTAGACATTAAATCAATCAGAGAAAATCCGGAAGAAATCAAAGCGCGTCTCAAGGTTCGTTCAAAGAACTATGACGCCGGCATTGACGAAATTGTCGAAATTGACAAACAACGCCGTCTGAAAACAGCTGAACTGGATTCATTGAAAGCTCAGCAAAATGCCGCAAGTAAACAAATTCCCCAAATTAAAAAGAGCGGTGGGGATGTTTCGGAAATTATGGCAGAGATGAAAGAAATTGCCGACAAGGCAAAAATCGACGGTGCCGCGCTTGTCGAGCTTGAGGAAAGACAGAAAGCTATTCTATATTCTATTCCGAATACGCCACATTCATCAGTGCCTTACGGCACAGACAGCGATGACAACATAGAAATGCGCCACTGGGGTGAACCCACTAATTTCAGCTTTACAGCAAAGCCACATTGGGAACTCGGTGCAGATCTCGGAATTCTTGACCCCGAGCGTGCGGCGAAGGTAACCGGAGCGCGTTTTCATTTCTACAAAGGACTCGGAGCACGACTTGAGCGTTCCATATACAATTTCTATCTCGATCTGCATTCGGGTGAACATGGCTACACCGAAATATTCCCGCCGTATCTTGCAAATCGCGCATCAATGACTGCAACAGGTCAGCTTCCGAAATTTGAGGAGGATATGTTCAAGATTGAAGGTCTTGATTATTACCTCATTCCAACAGCGGAGGTTCCTGTCACAAACCTTTATCGTGACGAAATACTCAATGGCGCAGATCTTCCGATAAAGTATTGTGCATACAGCGCTTGTTTTCGTGCAGAGGCGGGGAGTGCCGGTCGTGATACCCGCGGTCTAATCCGTCAGCATCAATTTAATAAGGTTGAGCTTGTCAAATTTGCCAATCCCGAAACCAGCTATGAGGAGCTTGAAAAGCTGACTCATGACGCAGAACATGCACTTCAGCTTCTCGGTCTGCCTTATCGCGTAGTTACTCTTTGCGGCGGTGACCTTGGTTTCAGCAGCGCTAAGACTTACGATATCGAAGTATGGCTTCCGAGCTATGGCAGATATGCTGAGATTTCCAGCTGTTCAAATTTCGAGGATTTTCAAGCTCGCCGCGCATCAATACGTTATAGAGACGAGGACGGCAAAGTGCGTCTGGTTCACACCCTCAACGGTTCCGGTCTCGCTGTCGGAAGAACAACGGCAGCCATTCTCGAAAACTTTCAAAATGCCGACGGCTCCGTCACTGTACCTGATGTTCTCGTCCCGTATATGGGCGGCGTGACTGTCATAAAATAGTTCTCAAAGTGAAATCAGCGTGTCGACAAATTTCAAGTTTATAAAGCTGTCTGTAAATATGACCGCTTACTCTCGCCTGAGAGCTTCAACTACGTCTGAATTTAACTGACAATTAAAACCTCTGACATCGACAATATCCAAAACGAACTCAAATGCAGGACCAAAATTCGACGTCCTGCATTTGAGAAATACAGCAAGACCGCCCACTGTGTAACCTGTCGCTACCGCAAACATCAGCTTCGACTATTATATCGAAATTTTCGATATTACGTCCTCAGGATAATTTAAATGAAAAAACAGCCGCAATCAAATAAAAATGACATGAGTTCAAATAAGCCGCGGCGAATTATCGTCTCGGCTTTAAAAGCTTTTATTGTCATTCTGCTTGTTTTAGCGGTTCCCTTAGTCAATTACAACATTGATCCCTCGAAACTGTATCACACCGGGCGCGAGGACTCGCTGGAAATTCAAGCTGTGGAGATTTTGCTCGACGGCAAAAATGTCGCAAATCTCTCGAATTACAACGAGCGCTTGCTTCACCGTGAATATTTGCGCCACATTGATACTCCCTTTGACACCGTAGTGCTCGGTTCGTCTCGCGGTGCCCTTATCACAAAGGAGATGCTCGGTACAGACAATATGTTCAACCTGAGTGTTTCCGGCGCTTCAATTGAGGATATCATCGGAACATATGGATATCTTCACATGAACAATCTTGTGCCGCACAGACTGGTCATAAGCATTGACCCTTGGATTCTTAATGACAACTTCGGAGACGCCCGTGCACTTGAGGCTTTCGGAGATGGATATGCCCACTATCTCACCACAAGAATCGGTGCGGATTACACTGCATCTTATGTACCATCCGGTCTGTATGACATAAACAATACTGAGCGCACTCCTCTGTACAAGCTGAGTAATTCTCTTAAGCTGAACTTGTTTTCCATAAGCTACTTTCAGACATCGCTCCAACAATATTTCAGCGGAAGCTACGCCACATATTCGAAAATTGTCAAAACCTCTGAAAACAGCGGAACAACCGGAATTGTCCGCGCAGACGGCAGCTTCAGCTATCCGGCAGATTATCGCAACGCGGATGAGGCAACCATTATCATGCGCGCCGAGCGCTCATTTCCAAGCTCAATTTTAGGTTTGGAAAATTACGAAAATATGAACAGCAAAAATCGTCTGCTTTTCGAAAAGTTCATTCAAACGGTGATTGAAGACGGTGTTCAGGTTGAATTTTTACTCGAACCACTATCTCCTGTCATCTACGATTATATGAAAACCGAAGATCGCTATTCGAACTTTTTCAAAACGCAGGATATGTTCACGAGTCTTGCAGAAAAATACGGAGTTGAGTATACCGGCACATTCAACCCGCATGCAGCGAATCTTTCCATTGATGATTTTTATGACGGATATCATGTTAAACCGGAATGTATTGCCACGCTGATACAACCGCTGAACGAGGAATCGTAATATTCTATGTAGATTATACTGTTCGTTATGAGGTGGTCTATGTCCTTTAACACGGCACAATTTGCACTCTTTTTTGTTATAACAGTTGTTTTATATTATATTTTACCGCGTAAGACGCAAAACACTTGGCTGTTTTCGGCAAGTGCTTTTTTCTATGCTTACGCAGCGCCTCAATACAGCTTGTATATTATCGGGTCAATATTTTTAACATATTGTTCCGGTTCTCTCCTTCAACGTTTTAAGGCACCGTTTGGGCGGAAGCTTGTTCTTGCGCTCACTATAATTCTAAATCTGTCCATGCTCTGTTTGTTTAAATATTTCAACTTTTTCAGTAAATCAATTTCAATCATAATTTCATATTTGGGCGGCACCTTCAGCCCAACCGCTCTTCAGCTCATAGCCCCTATCGGCATCAGCTTCTACACTTTCACCACAATAGGATATCTTGTAGATGTGTACAGAAGAGATGTCTGCGCAGAGAAAAACATCATTGACTATTCCCTTTTTGTCAGCTTTTTCCCTCATATTATGTCCGGCCCGATAGCGCGGGCAAATTCACTATTGCCTCAGCTCAAAAATCCGCGCGCATTCAAATTCGAAAATCTCACAGACGGAGCGCAGAGATTCATATACGGGCTGCTGAAAAAGGCTGTTGTTGCAGACTGGCTTGCCACCTTTAACAATGCTATTCTGTACAAGCTGCATTCGGAAAATCCTCTGACAATTTTAGCGGCGGTTCTTCTCTTTTCATTGCAGCTTTATTTTGACTTTTCCGGATATTGTGACATGGCACTCGGCTGCGCAAGAATGCTCGGTATTGATTTAATTGAGAATTTCAAGGCACCGTATTTTTCAAAAAGCTTTTCGGAGATATGGTCTCGCTGGCATATCTCACTCACAGGCTGGTTTCGCGACTATATCTACATTCCGCTTGGCGGCAACCGAAAGGGTCTTTTCCGCAAGCTGTTAAACATCGCCGTTGTATTTTTGATAAGCGGCTTATGGCATGGCGCGGCATGGGGATTCATTGTGTGGGGATTGCTTCATGGCGCACTGCGCATTATTGAGGACTGCTTTCGGGCAGTTTGTAACAAGAGAGACAAACAACATCCGAAAATGCAAAGTTCCTTTATGTCGATATTAAAAACCGGATGTGTATATTTTGTATGGAGCTTGACCTTTGTGTTCTTTCGCCTTGACTCGGTTTCAGAATCAATCTACGCAATAACACGGTGCTTTGAAGTGAGCGAGTTTTCAGCTCGTTCACTCGCTGCAAGAGGTCTTGCGATTATGCAGGCAAATACCGTGAGCTCATTTGGGTATATTGTCGCCCTGCTCATAATTGTGGCTCTCTCTGCACTGTTTGTGCTTGTGTGCGAATATAAATTCATATATAAATCAACAGATAAAACCTCCGATAAAAATACCTGCTTTGTGCTTCGAAATTTCACAAAAAATACCCGCTTTGCAATAACCGCAATAATGATATTGGCGATAATGCTCACGGGCAGATTCGGAGTTTCAAACTTTGTCTATTTTCAGTTTTAATCCGTGCGCCAACAATATGCTTGAGGCTTACCTGTCTTAAGCAAAGCAATTTTGAAAGTCATTCGGCTCGTCATTTCTTTTTACCTACAGAAAAACAAGCGCCGATAGCACCGCAATCTCGCTGCGGCAATTTTGCCGCTATGTATACCAATTACCAAATAAAGTTTTTTAATTAAATGCTATTGACAGGTCGGTCAATCTCTTGTATAATAAATTTCGCATCTGGCGGATTAGCTCAGTTGGCTAGAGCACTCGGTTCATACCCGGGGTGTCGCTGGTTCAAATCCTGCATCCGCTACCACGCAAAATAAGGAAAGTCGATTTTTACGTCGACTTTCCTCATATAAGGCCCGTTGGTCAAGCGGTTAAGACACCGCCCTTTCACGGCGGAATCACGAGTCCGATTCTCGTACGGGTCACCACTAAAGCGCTTCGCTGCAAATGCAGCGGGGTGTTTTTTAATATTTTGCCATCAGCAAATCGGAGAATAGCAAACACTCGGAGTAGTATTCTATGCCATTATACATAATTTTTCCTTTTTGCTGTATTTGTCGCTTGAAATTCCGATGTCGGCTGACTATATTGCCACAAGTATTGTTAAGAAATATATTCCTTTATGCCATACACACCGGATGTTCCATCAAAAAGATACCACGGATTGATACATGCAGTATTTACCTGAGCTTGAAAATGAAGATGAGGTCCTGTCGAAAATCCGGTTGTTCCGACCTTTCCTATAATATCACCCTGTGCAACAGTATCACCTTGTGAACAATCAAGCTCGCTCATATGCATATAAATAGTGTGCAGCCCCATGCCGTGCTCAATAACAACCGTGTTGCCGGATACCGCAAGAAAATCCGCAAATATTATCTTCCCGGCGTTGCTCGCCTTAACAGGTGTTCCCTCTGCCGTGGCAATATCAATTCCTGCATGACGTGAGGGTGTTGTCGAATTATTAGTATATCGTTTCATACCAAACTCTGTTGTTATCGACCCGTCAACAGGCTGAATGAAATTCTCAGTCCAGTACACTGTTTCATCATACATGCTTCCAAGTCTGTCCATTGTGCTGTTGTAGGTCTCCATTGCATTGTTATTCCCTATAGTTGAGGAAGTTGTCGACCCGCTTACGGTGAGATGCTGAACCTCATACTCCGGTTCGGTAATGTTAAAGCTCAGCGCTTTCTTTTCTCCGTTATAAGTCGCAGTTATTGTGTACTCCCCTTCTGTCCGCATATAGTTTAGCGGTATGTATGCATAATAGCCCTTCTCTGTTTTTTGCAGAGTAGGCGTGAACGGGAACGGAACCTCAATTGAAAGGTCTCCTTTGTCGGACAATCCATCCGCACAAAAAATCAACACATCTCCCTGTGAAAGACTTTCGGATGAGAGATGAAAATCTATCACAACATCATACTCAAGCCGAAGAGCATATTTCTGAGTGGCTGTCATCGTGTATTTTTCAGACTCTTTGTCCTTTTTTTCGTTTCTCCACTCCGCTTCAACATTTCTGTACACTGCGGTTATTTCCACAAACACAGTGCCCTTTGACGGAGCTGAAAAGCTGTCGTTAAACTGCTCTGCCGTACCTCTGAACAGCTCCGAGTCTTTTTCGTCCGTTACAACAACAAGGCTTTCGGTCGGCCGGGTGACAAACGAGAGCGTATCATCAAAGGATGCAAGCTTTACAATATACGGTTTCATCTCCGACGTCTCGGCAAAGTTCTCGGTCTCTCCCTCGGCATCGGTCACGTCATAGCTGACAGCGTCAGTCCCGTCGATTTTCACCGTGGTTCCGCATGTTATCCCCATAAGGGTCCTGCCTGTTTCGCTCGACGCTGATTTTTCATGCTCTCTTTTTGCGCCAAACCCATTGCCTGACAATAATACCGCGTATACAGCCATCGCCGAAATCACAATAACCGTCAGTACAATAATCACTATGTTCATTACGCTGATTTTCGTTTTCATTTTTCTCTCCTGCAACACAGACGATGAAATTTACTACTTAAATAAAGTATATCATAATTTTCAACATGTGGCATAAGCTGCTTTTTACTTGAAAAAAATATTTTATGTATATATAATATGTATCTATAGTGTATTACTAATAATACACTATGTTCTCATTTTTACTTAAATACATATAATAATCGCCGTCTTATATATCTATTGCCCGAAATCCGATCAGTCAAAATGCTTTGGGAGCTGCGCAGCACCCGAATTTTGCGATTACTTCGCAGGCATTAATTAATCAGACTTACATTGAGTTCATTTTTTGAATTAACCTATATAATGTGTTTAATTGAAAAATAATGCAGCTTTACTGGCAAAATCATACTACAGTTTGCGTCAGGCGACTTTTGAATAAATCTGTGTTTTTAAAACAATAAGCATAAAGGGGGAATGGAAAAAAGACCGAATTTTGGCGTTTTGTTCATTCGTTTAAGGTTTACTTTCGGCTGTTGTTCCTGTATAATATAAACCGACTCAAAAAAGGAGATTGTGAAAAATGAAAAAAATTATTTCAATAATTCTTGTTCTGACTCTCGCACTCACGCTTGTTGCGTGCGGAAAAGGCGATGACAGTCAGATTGACTTGAATGTAGAGGCTGACGAGCTTGCCGGTCTTTCGGACACCTACGGCACCGTTGATGTTGCCGCTACCAAGGACGCGCTCAATCCTCTTACCGGCTTGCACAACATGCCGAGTGACCGCGTAGGCATGCGTCCGTATTCCGTTTCTGTTAACAACATTTACGACTGCTGGCCCCAATATGGAATCTCGCAGGCAGACGTCATCGTTGAGATGGAAACAGAGGGCGGCATCACGCGTATGATGGCAATGTATGCCGATACCCGTGAAGTTCCCCTTATCGGTTCTGTCCGCTCACTTCGTGACCAGTTCATGGAGGCTATCTTCCCGATGGATCCGATTATCGTCCATATCGGTACTTCTATTTATGCCGACAAGGCTGTTGCCGAGAATAACTTCCGCACACTCGACGGAGGAAACATCCCCGGAGCAATTTACTATGACAGAGCCCGCAATGCAACCTATGCAACCGAGCACTGCAAATTCACATCAGGTAAGCTGATTGATGAAGCTCTCGATGAGGCGCGCATCAAAACAGAAAAAACCACTACTACCGAAAAGATGTTTAACTTCGCCGATGAGGGCACAGTCATTACACCGACTGACGGCGCGGCAAGCAATGTCAAGTTCATGTTCTCAAGCTATGGCGACGGTGACTTCCGCTATGATGCCGCAACAAAGCAGTATCAGAAATTCCAGTACAAGGGAAAAGCTCAGGTAGATGCGGGCAATGACAACAAGCAGCTTGCTTTTGACAATGTGCTTATCCTGTTTGCCGAAATTTCACAGATTGATGGCACACAGCTTGTAAAAGTAAACTATCAGGCAGGCGGCGAGGGCTACTACTTCTCACAGGGACAATATCAGAAAATAACCTGGACAAAGGGTGACTACTCAAGCCCGTTCGAGATTAAAACCTCCGATGGCTCGGATCTTGTCCTCAATGCGGGTATTTCATATCTTGGCGTTGTCCGTAACACAAAGGCAAGCTCACTTGAAATTTCTTAATTAGACTTTGCAGCAAAAATCCCGATTCGTTCAAAGCGATTCGGGATTTTTCTTTTGCATACAAATTGCAACAAAGTTCGTTTTGCGATACAATAACCATATGCGATTAATTCGTTCCGAAAGTATATTCCGCATAATGCACCCATACCTGTGCGGAATTTTAAGGAGTACCACCATGAAGAGACTTGTTGCCTTACTGTTGTGTTCTGTTATCGCTCTCTCCCTTTTTTCATCCTGCAAAAAAGAAGAGCCTGAGCCCGTTGTCACCGAGCCGATACCCGTTGCGCCTGAGCCGGAGCCCGAACCGGAACCGATTAAGCTGAACTACAACTATTTAAATGGACTTTATGATCTTCCGGATGATCGCGTCGGTATGCGTCCTATTGCTGTGTCGGTCAATAATAATTACGCAAGCTGGCCGCAGTATGGAATATCAAAAGCGGACATCCTCTTTGAAATTGAAACCGAGGGCGGTATCACACGTCTTATGGCAATTTTTTCAGATGTATCCGATGCCGGATACATAGGCTCGGTGCGCTCGCTGCGTCACCAATTTCTGGAGGGTGTGTATCAATGGAATCCGATTATCACACACATCGGAACCTCTGATTTCTGCAACGAGCGCCTTTACATGTACGGCGTAAACACGCTGGACGGATATTACACCGAAGACTTTTTATATGTAGACCGAGAACGCATGAAAACATACGCCTCAGAGCACTGTAAATTTACTAATTCCGAGCTTATACCGAAAGGAATCAAAACTCTTGACCTGAACCCGAAGCTCGAAAAAGATATGCCGCCTGCATTTAATTTCAATGTTGACGAAAACACTCCTGTCATGCCGGGAACGGGCAGCGCCGGAAGTTTTACCTTTGAATTTTCAGGCGAGTATGACGGGGATTTCAGGTATAATGCGGTCGACCGAAAATACTGTAAATGGCAGGACGGCGAAAAGCAGATTGATGCGGGAAACGGCAATACACAGCTCTCGTTCGATAATGTCTTTGTTCTCTTCGCGTATATCGGCGGAATTGCCAACAGCGAGCTTGTCGATGTCGACTATGAGGACGGCGGCGAAGGATATTATTTCTCACAGGGGCGGTATGAGCATCTCACATGGGAAAAGCCGGACTGGAACGGTGACTTCAGCTTTAAAAAAGATGACGGATCGGATTTGATTGTAAATACGGGGACGACTTATGTCAGCGTAATTCGCGACTACTTTGATGATACACTTGAAATAAAGGAACAGTAGAAACCATGTTTTTTAAGAAAAAAGACTCAGCTCTTGATTATATTGTTGTCGGGCTCGGTAATCCCGGTAAAAAATATGACTATTCGCGGCACAATACGGGCTTTAGAATGATGGATGCACTTGCTTGTTCTCTGGGTACTAAAGTCACGCGTGCACGATTTCAGTCACTTTGCGGCACCGTAAATATCAGCGGTGCTAAAGTGATGCTTTTAAAACCAACCACCTACATGAATCTCTCCGGCATCGCGGTTCGCGAGGCAGCGAACTACTACAAGGTTGCCCCGGAAAATATTATTGTCATATACGACGATGTCTCTCTTGACGCGGGTGCTCTCCGCATTCGTGCGGAGGGCAGCGCCGGAGGACACAACGGCATCAAAAGCCTTATTGAACAGCTCGGCACAGATAAATTTCCACGCATAAAAGTCGGAGTCGGTCAGAAACCCGGACCCGACTATGACCTTGCCGACTGGGTATTGTCAATGCCGAGCAGCGCTGACCGAAAAGCGATAGAGGCAAGAACAGACGACGTCTGCGAAGCTGTTGAGTTGTTGGTACAGGATTGCCTCCAAACGGCTCAAAGCAGATTTAATTAATGCTTCTCGTCAACAGCATAAGTCAATCGCAGAAATCCTGAGTTTCTGCGAGTTTTTGCTCGGCTAAACGCACAGCACGGTTCTCAATAAGCTTTGCGCAATAAGCACTGATTAAGCTACCGAATAAATATATAACAAAAGAGATATCTATGAATTTTCTTACCCCCATAATAAAAAGCGAGCAATTCGATACTTTAAAGGCAGCCTTCACGCCAAATGGCACTGCGGCTCTTTTCGGTGTGCATCCGATACATCGTGTGCTGTATGCCGCCGCACTTGCAAAAAGTCTCGGCAGACCGATAATTTTCGTGTGTGAAACAGACGCCGAGGCCGTGATGTCCGCTGCGGATTTTGAAGAGCTTGGTCTCGGCTGCTCTTCCTATACCTCGCGCGACTTTGTGTTTCTCGATGTAGAGGGAACCTCACATGAAATTGAAATTTCACGGCTTGCTGCACTCGGTCAACTGGTTTCGGAAAAAATCTCGGTTGTTTGCTGCTCACTTGAAGCTCTATGCCAATACACGATCCCCAAGCAGCAATATCTCTCTCTGTCACGTGAGCTTAAGAAGGGCGGAAAGGTCAACCTTTCGCAGCTCACCGCATCACTGATAGCGGCAGGTTATTCTCGCGGGGACAGAGTTGATGGCAAAGGGCAGTTTGCCGTGCGCGGAGGTATACTCGATGTTTTTCCCGCGCACTCCGAGCATCCTCTTCGAATTGAGCTTTTCGGAGATGAAATAGATGCGGTATGCTCATTTGATGAAAAGACACAGCGCAGACTATCCAATCTAAAATCGGCAGCAATAACCCCGGTCCGTGAGGTTGTACTCGGAACACCCGATGAGGCAATTGCCTCTTTAAAAAAGCTTTTAAGCACCTCGAAAAAATCAGACTTACTCGAAAAAATGATTGTGCGTGACATACAAAATCTTGAGAGCGGAGTAATGCCGGCGTGTACGGACAGATATATGTTTGCTGTCTATGAGAGACCGGAAACCCTGCTCGATTACCTGCCAAATGCAATCCTGTTTTTAAATGAGCCGAACGCCCTTGAAAAGCGACATGAAAATCTGCTGAAAATGCACAGTGAAGAAATCGTTTCATTAATCGGGCAGGGTATTTTAAAAAAAGGTCAGCCACCATTTTATCTTGAACATTTCAATATCAGTGATCCAAATCGGGCAACTGTGCTCGCCGATGTTTTTTCCCGTACAATAGGTGCTGTACGACTGAATGCACTTGTCAATGTCAGAGCTAATTCTATTCCTCGATGGGGAGGAGAATTTGCAATGCTTGTCGAGGATGTTCGCGGCTATATTGAGATGGGTTACGCAGTGGTGGTTCTCGCGGGCACCCTGCGCGCCGCAGATGCCATCTGTCATGATTTGCAGGATATGGGGCTAACAGCTGAGCTTCTGGACAATGATCTCCCTTTGCAGGGTACCGTAGGGGTATGTGTCGGCACGTTGAGCAGCGGTTTTGAATTGACAGACCGCAAATTTTGCCTCATTGCCTCAAAACGAGAAAACAAGCCGTCTAAGCACGGATTAAAGCATGTCGACAAAACAGGCAAGTCACTCGGTTCACTTGAAGATCTGCGCGTGGGAGATTACGTCGTGCACAGCTCACACGGAATCGGGGTTTTCGAGGGAATTCACCGAATAGATCATCACGGCTTTATTCGCGACTACATTAAAATCGGTTATCGCGGTTCGGATACGCTGTATGTTCCCGTGACGCAGTTAGATATGGTGTCACAGTATATCTCCCCCAAGGAAGACGGCAACGTCAAGCTTGCAAAGCTGCATTCCGGAGAATGGATCAAAACAAAGGCAGGCGTATACAAGGCAGTTCGAGAGATGGCAAAAGAGCTTATTGAGCTATATGCAAAACGAGAACAGGAAAAAGGAATAGCATTTCAGCAGGATACCACATGGCAGCAGGATTTCGAGGCGAGATTCGCATACGATGAAACCGATGATCAGCTGCGTGCCATCGAAGAAATAAAGCAGGACATGCAGCGTGAGCGGCCGATGGACAGGCTGCTTTGCGGCGATGTCGGTGTCGGCAAAACCGAGGTTGCCCTTCGCGCGGCTTTTAAGTGTGTCACCGATGACCGCCAATGTGCCGTGCTTGTTCCCACCACGATTCTTGCATGGCAGCACTTTAAGACATTCAGTGAACGCATGGAGACATACCCGATAAACATTGCCATGCTGTCACGCTTTTCATCTCCCAAAGAGATTAAGGCGGCAGTCGAGGGCATAAAGAACGGCACGGTCGACATTGCAATCGGCACCCACCGCCTTCTGCAAAAAGATATTAAATTCAAGAGGCTCGGACTTCTTGTCATAGACGAGGAGCAGCGGTTCGGAGTGGCGCATAAAGAAAAGCTTAAACAGTCCTTCGCAGGCGTCGATGTATTGACCCTGTCGGCAACTCCGATTCCGCGCACACTGAATATGGCAATGAGCGGAATCCGCGACATGTCCGTCATTGAGGAGCCGCCCGAGGACAGACATCCTGTTCAAACCTATGTTATGGAATATGACATATCCGTTCTCGCAGATGCAATGAAGCGCGAATTGTCGCGCGGAGGTCAGGTCTATTATTTGCATAACCGCGTTGAGACAATTGAGCTTTGTGCCGCCAAGCTCAAGGAGTTTTTGCCGGACGCACGCATCGGAATCGCACACGGACAGATGGGCGAGGATGCCTTGTCTGAAATTTGGAAACAGCTTATAGGTCACGAGTGCGACATTCTCGTATGTACAACAATAATCGAGACCGGCGTCGATGTGCCAAACTGCAACACTTTAATCGTTGAGGATGCAGACCGAATGGGTCTCTCGCAGCTGTATCAAATTCGCGGACGTGTTGGGCGGAGCGGAAGACGCGCTTTTGCGTATTTTACATTTCGCCGTGACAAGGTTCTCACGGACATATCATCTAAACGTCTTGCGGCTATCCGTGACTTCACAAGCTTCGGAAGCGGATTCAAAATTGCGATGCGAGACCTTCAGATTCGCGGTGCAGGCAGTGTGCTCAGCGCAAAGCAGAGCGGACACATGCAGGCAGTCGGATATGACACATATCTTAAAATTTTATCTCAGGCTATCAGCGATGAAAGCGGACAGCCGTCAGTACAAAACAATGTCGAGTGCACGGTCGATATCTCTATCAGCGCATTTATTCCGGAAACCTATATTCCCGACAATGAAAGCCGAATAGAGATGTACAAGCGTATTGCGGCAATAGAGACTCCCGAAGACGCGGAGGATGTCATTGATGAGCTCCGTGACAGGTTCGGAGATGTTCCCGAAAGTGTTTCAGCTCTTGTTTCTGTGTCACTTGTGAGAATTATGGCAAGCAGGCTCGGTATATACGAGGTAAAACAGCGAGATCGTGAATCACTTCTGTTTTACACCGACAACATACAAAATATTTCGGTCGATGATTACATTAAAAAGAGACTGCGCCGAGTCCTTGTTTCCGCAAAAGGCAAAAGCTATATTGCCATTGAGGTAAAGACCGACGAATCCCCAATAGATGCCGCCACAGAATTTTTATGCAACACGGTTTCTTCACAGCCCTAAATAGTTGTAATAAAATAATTTGATAAGACTGTCATATTCGTGTATAATAAAACACTATAGAATACTCATTCGGAGGGTATGATTTTGAATTATAAAAAACTTTTCAGTGCCGTTACAGCAGTCGCAGTTTGCCTGTGCATGTTCACAAGCTGCGGGTATAATCCCGAAACTGTCATGAAAATTGATGGCGATTCCGTTTCGGCAGGCAAATATCTTTATTATCAGCTTGAATCAACCTTTAAAGCAGTAACCACAAACAATGATCCGGCAATTGCCGACGCTTCCATTTTGGATATTGATATTGAAGGCACACCTGCCCGTGAGTGGATTGCAGCACAATCGCTGAATATGCTCAAGCAAAACGTATTTATTGACCGTGAATTCAAACGACTTGATCTTGCCATGGATGATTTCAATAAATATTACATCGAATATCAAGCAAGCAATGACTGGAATAATTACGGTTCAATGTACATGAAAAACGGAATTGGATACGAAACCTTTATTGAGATGCAGACTGTTCCGTATAAACAGAGCATGGTTATACAAAAACTCTATGGAGCAGATGGAGAATTTGCATTTTCAGCAGAAGAAAAGCAAGCCAACTTTGTTGATAACTACACACGGATTGACTATATTGTGTTTCCGTCAACAAATATCTCGGGCTCTAAGCTCGACAGCGAAAATCTCGCTAAAATCGGCGAGGTCGCCGCGCTGATGGCACAGGCAAAAACAGATGAGGAGCTCAAGGCTCTGTACACTCAGCACTATGCCGAGGTTCTGACCCTGACAGGAAGCAACTCCGAGGTTAACGACGAACAATTTACAAAGCTTTTTATCAAAGACACCTTTGTCAACACAAACACAGACGGAATTAACAGCGATCTCGTAAAAGCTGCTATTGCAACCGCCGACAGCGATTTGCACTTGTTTGAAAAAGACGGAACGTATTATATCTACCGCAACAAGGGACTCAGCGCAGAGGATACCGAGGAAACAAATGACATGGCTGTAGTCACCGCAATGGGCTCGGGGCTGTTTCAGGAATACATGGAAAAATCCATAGTTGATTACAAAGTAGACGCCGATGCTCGCGCACAAAAATATTATGCTCTCGATAAAATAAAATTCAAATAGCACCTATCAACCGTGAATTAAGCTTTATCTCATTCACTGCAAACGCACACAAGAGATGCGCTGTTGCAGTGAATGCACCGCCACATAATATCATACAAAAATCTGCGCAGAAACGAGCTTATCGTTTTCTGCGCAGATTTTTTCGCTTTTGAATAATTCTATTTTGTATTTTGATATTTGATAATGCTTTGGCAACAGACGCCAAACTTTTTCGTCAGCCGCCATTTAAGCTGGAATTGTGTCACAAAGTCCGATATATTCTTCAACAGACAACCCGCTGTCTTTAAGAATATGCGCAAGCTGCACACCGACATAGCGATAGTGCCATGGCTCATACATATATCCGGTTGCGGCCTCCTTGCCCTTCATGAAGCGAAGAATAAACCCGTAATCCGCTGCATTTTCAGAAAGCCATTCAAATTCAGAAGTATTTTCAAAAGAACTGCTTATTTGATTGATATCCATTGCAAGACCTGTTTGGTGCTCTGATTGACCCGGTCTTGCGGAATATCGACTTGCTGCCTGCTCTCCCTCACTCTGAGCATATCCGTTAAACAGACCTTGCTGTGTATCATAGCTCCTGTGCCCCGACTGTACCCAAAGGCTAAGCCCATCGGCATTTGCCGCACTCTGCATATTATCAAAAGCTTCCTGCGCTTCGGGTGCGAGTCCGCTGCCGTATTCGTCGCCGTAAGTCTCGGAGAGATGGTAGTCCTTGTTCACCAACAGCATTTCGAGTCCGTCTATTTTAACATAGTATGCACCGCCGCGCTCATAAGGGGTGAAAATGTTATCCGGATCAACTTTTGGCTCCTCCGAAACAATCGGTTCCGAGGGAGGAACAGTCGGAATTTCCGGTTTATCGCCCGTAGTTTGAGATGTGTCGGTACCGCTATCCGGCTTCTCCGCTGCTTTGGATGAGAAAACATTAATTAAAAGCATTGCGATTCCCACAATTATCAGAATAAAAATCACAAAAGACACAAGCATTCTCAGCATGGCTTTTCTTTTTTTTATTCTGCGTCTTTTATTACCGTCTGAGCTGACATTATTTTTCATCAAAACCTCTTATTGTTAAATAGGATATTGGCTTTACTGCCTTATCACAATTTGCTGAGACGTCCAATAACAAAGTCACAGCCTCTACGGCATCTATTAAAATCTCTGTACTAAACAAAAAAGCGGATAACAACATTATCTTCAGCCTTTGACAATGAAGTATCCTGTCTGTTAATCTCCTTTTCGGAAATTCACTCTTATTATTTAAGCTGCATCGACTGCCGGTTGCATTACATTCGTCTAAATTATTGACGGAAATAACAGGCGCCTTTTTTTCGAAAGTCATGAATCGACCACCGTGCTGTAAAATTATATTTACTTATCTGGGTATCTCGCACAGCTCACACAGCTCGATGTAAACAGGTGAAAATTTATCGGTCACATAGGAGCTGACGGATGCCTTCAGAACGGGCGCTTCATTTTCAAGGTTTTCAAAAGACATTGCCACGGTTGTACCCTCGCCAAATCGACTGTTGATAATAAGTGTTCCTCCATGAGTTTCGCAAAATACAGAGGCAACGGACAAGCCGAGACCGAGTCCCGGTTTTTCTCCTCCGTCATCGGCAGGCTCAACAGAAAAATACGGCTTTGTAACCATTGAGACATTTTCCTCTTTAATCCCCGCACCCCAGTCCTTAACCACAACTCTGATATTGTTTTTATTCTCTCCGACAGTTATAGAAAGATGGTTTTCATCCCGCGAATACATAATTGCATTTGCTATTATATTCAGCATTGCCCGTTCGCAGAGCTTTATATCGACACTTGCAATGACGGGCGATTCCTTTACGTTAATTTTAATATCAATTCTGGTTTTCAGAATGCTCTGAATCGACAGACAAAGTGCACCGACGAGCTCACCTATATCGCAGTTTCTTTTGTTTAGCGCCAGCGTTCCTGATACATACTTGGAAATGAGTGACGCATTATTAAGCCCGCGCAATATTTTGTAGCTGCTCATTCTGATATTTGAAAAAAGCTGTTCGATTTCGGGGTCATCGGTATTGATTGCACTTTCAACAGAGGCTGCAGATAGTGTAACCTTATCAATGCTCCCCCTCACGAGACCGGAAAAGCTGTCAAATCCGCCGATGGGAAATCTTGTGCCCAGCGCCGAACCGATAGTCGAGTTGTCAAAATACATCAGTGTGCCATCATCGATTCTAATGAGCATTATTCCGAATGGGTCTGCAAATTCAGCACCGGGTTTCAGGTATACAGACCCGAACTTTTCCAGATTTTGCTCGGTATCGCTGCTGAAAATACTTTTGCGAAATAAGCTTGTTTCAGCATAATCAAACAGCTTAGACGACGCTATTTTGTTTTTCCATATCACGTTTTTAGCGGTATCCAGCCAAAGCACCGCTGTGTTGGCATTATCGTAAAGCTTAACAATGCTCTCGGTTGTACTATTGTCCATAAAGCCGCCTTCAGAATCGCAATTATGCGTAATAATATCAATATAGCATATTTTGTCGATTTGTGCATTGTTTTGTCGGATTTTTTTTGTACTGTTCATTTACTTTTCCTCCAATTATCTGTTTGTTCGCTTACATTGCTTTGAATCTTGGAAAATCCCCGTAAGTGTTAATTCTTTAATGGCGGAAAAAATACACATCGTATTCACAATTTATGCTATGTATTTTTTCGTGGATTTTTTATAATTTTCGAATGTTGAAAACTCTGTTGAATATGTTAATAGTTCACAAAATATAATTTCATTTACTGTTTTATTGTATGTTGCAATTTTCACTTTTACTCATTCCTGTGCTATAATAGACAAAGAAATTTACTAATTGATATGTGGAGCTGTGCAATGAAATTTATACTTAATGTTGATAGCAAGACTTTCGATGATTTTGTCAGAAACCATCCCACAAAATCTCATTTTATGCAGTCTGTCGCATGGGGTGAGCTGTCTGAAAAGGAAAAAGGCCTGAGAGCACACAGAGTCGGGCTTGAAGATGACGGCGGTAAGCTTGTAGCCGCCGCACTTCTTTTACAGCGCAAACCACCCTTGTTTCCATGTTACTTTTATTCTCCACGCGGATTTGTGCTGGATTTTTCAGACGATGCTCTGCTTCGTGCATTTACAAAAGAAGTGTGCCGCTACACAAAGACTCAAGGCTCTATGTTTCTTAAAATAGACCCTGATGTTGAACGTTGGAAAATCAACGATAGCGGTGAGCACACCGACGGGTTTGACAACAGCTATATAATCGAATCCCTGAAATCTCTCGGGTTTAAACACAGGGGCTTTAACAAAGGCTTTGAAGGCAGACAGCCGCGGTATACCTTTCGCATAAATCTTTTGCCCGACGACTCGGAAATAGATAAAAGAATTGTCGGCAATGTTATGAAAAATATAAAAAAATCTCAGCGCTATGCCTGTGAGGTCGTAAAGGGAACAAGTGAGGACGTAAAGGAGCTGTATCGGCTTATTACAATTACAAGCGAACGCGATGACTTCGTCGGATATGAAAAAAGCTATTATCAGAGTATGTTTGATGTTCTTGATAAATACGGCATGTCAAATCTCTATCTCGGCAAGGTATATCCTGCAAGGACAGTCGGTTTGTTGAGCTGTGAGCTTTCGGAATTACTTAAAAAACGTGAAAAGCTGAAAAAGCCCGGACCTCTCAATGAGTCAATGCTATCTGAACAGCGTCTTCTGCGTGAAATCGAATGCTTTGAGCAATATGCAAAGGATTATCCCGACGGCGCGATTATCAGCGCACATTATGTAATTCATTACGGTGACAAATCGTGGGCGGTTCATGCGGGCAGCGACAAGCTGATGAGCGAAACCTTTATCAATAACCGTGTTTATTATGAAAAGATTCACGATGCAAAAAAACAGGGTTCAAAGCTTCTCGATCAGTTCGGAACTATAGGAGACCCCACTGACAGTCCCCTTCGCTCCTTACATGAGTTTAAACGCCAGTTCGGTGGAAATTATGTCGAATTTTTGGGTGAATTCGATTATATTCAAAAAAATTTTTGGTATTTCATCTATAACCGCATTTTACCGCTATACAGAAAAGCAAGAATCAGTCTTAAAATGGCGAGAAGAAAGAAATAATGTGTATCCTCGTCGTTCTGCGGCGATGAATATATCCCTTTTTGGAAATTTAACGCTATTAATACCCATTTTCAGGAGAAAAAGCAATGGAAAAACGCACATTTAATATATTGGGCTTTGGTCTTTTGGCAACAGCGCTTGCCACTGCTGCCGGACAATCTATGCTGAGCATTATTTTAACCCTAATCAATCCTGAGCTGTTAACAAAGCCATGGGCAAGATTAGCAATGATCCCCATGCTGTATCTTTTCGGCTTGCCGTCATTTTTCATTTTTACAAAGAACTTGCCGGTCAGTCCTCCTTTGGAGCATGAGCCGGTCACGTTCAAAAACACAAGCACACTTTATTTTATATGTATGTCATGCACGTACATATTCGGGTTTGTCGGAAATATTGTCACTATTTTAATTAATCTCATAAACGGAAAAGCCGCATCTAATCCTGTGGCCGATCTTGTAAGTGGTGCAAATCCTTTTCTTATACTGCTCATTGTGGGGTTATTATCCCCTATTGTGGAGGAATACCTGTTTCGCAAGCTTTTACTTGACCGACTGCGCCCATTCGGTGATAAAGTTGCGATAATTTACAGCGGTCTGATGTTCGGGTTGTTTCACATGAACCTCTCACAGTTTTTCTATGCAGCAGTCCTCGGCATGCTTCTCGCATATATCACTCTCAAAACGGGTAATATAAAACAATCGGCGATTCTGCACATAGCAATTAATATTACAGGATCGGTGATTATGCCGAGACTCATTCTCAGCGGCAATACGGTGCTTACATCAGTTGCCGGATTAATTATTGTATCGTTGGTTACCGTCGGCGTTATTCTATTTGCGACAAATCGAACAAAGCTCCACCTGAATCAGGCTCCTTTTTCATTTTCACGCCCTATCACCGCAAAGCTTCAATATATGAATATCGGAACCATTCTGTTCATGTCCTATTGTATATTTATGTTCGTTATGTATGCCATGATGTAATAGTTTGTTCACCAAAAAAAGCGGATAAGTCGTATTTTTCGGTTCCATAGTTTGTTAAATAGGCATAATGACAAATTTTTGTCAAGGAATGACCGACAGTTCATAAACAATATCACTTGTTTTAGTTTTTAATTTTTGATATAATATAAAAGCAATAATTTGAATTTTTGGGGGATATATAAATGGCTAAAATTAAAATCGGTATCAACGGCTTCGGCCGAATCGGTCGTCTTGTTTTCCGTGCCGCGGTTTCGCGTCCGGACGTGTTTGATGTTGTTGCTCTCAATGACCCGTTTATGGACAGCGCAGAGTACATGGCATATATGACAAAATACGACACAGTACATGGCGTATTCAAGGGCGAAATCGTTGCTGACGGCAACGACCTCACCGTAAACGGAGACACCTGCAAGGTGTTTAAGGAAATGGATCCCGCGAACATTCCCTGGGGCAAGCTCGGCGTAACTTATGTTGTTGAGTCAACCGGCGTTTTCACCACAACCGAAAAAGCTTCTGCTCACATTAAAGGCGGCGCAAAGAAGGTTGTTATCTCTGCTCCTTCATCAGACGCTCCGATGTTTGTCTGCGGCGTAAACCTTGACAAATACACAACTGATATGAATGTTGTTTCAAATGCATCCTGCACAACTAACTGCCTTGCACCTATCGCAAAGGTTCTCCATGATGCATTCGGAATCACAGATGGCCTTATGACCACAGTTCACTCAACAACCGGCACACAGAAAACAGTTGACAGCGCCTCCAAGAAAGACTGGAGAGGCGGACGTGCAGCGGCCGGCAATATCATCCCAAGCTCAACCGGTGCAGCTAAGGCTGTCGGCAAGGTAATCCCCGAGCTTAATGGCAAGCTCACAGGCATGTCAATGCGCGTTCCCACCCTTGACGTTTCCGTTGTTGACCTCACAGTCAACCTCGCAAAACCCGCAAAGTATGAGGAAATCTGTGCAGCAATGAAAAAAGCAAGCGAAGGCGAGCTCAAGGGTATTCTCGGATACACAGAAGACGCTGTTGTTTCAAGCGACTTCCTTGGCGATGCAAGAACTTCAATCTTTGACGCAACAGCCGGTATAGCTCTCACAGACACATTCGTAAAAGTAGTGTCATGGTACGATAACGAGTGGGGTTATTCCAACAAGCTTCTCAACCTTATTGAGCACATGGCAAAGGTCGACGCATAAATTTACAGATAACACAAAAAGGCTTTTCTTTTAATTAAGGAAAGCCTTTTTTATTATCTAATGACTGCTGAGCAACACACAAACCCGCACATCTATAATGTCAATGTCAGTGTCGGTAGTATCAAGCTTTATGCGCAAATCGGTTTGCAGTTTCTGATTTTCAATTTGCGTAACTTATTGTGCCTTATCCTTAGACGTCGCTTCCATTGCCGGTTAACTTCATTTTTCAAGGACTGCAAATCAAAAGTGCGCAAAACTCTTGACACTACCACCCTATCCTTATCTTAGTCTGCAATCTCTGTGCCAAATGCGATATTTAGAACTTCGCTATAAACAAGAAACGAGCCTTTCGGTCTGCTTTTGCAGTGAAAGGCTCGTTCCTTATTTCTGTTGTGCTTTTTATTCTTACTGCATTACCGCTGATATTTATTCTTCCGAATTCGGATTCTCTTCGTTCTCCTCTTTGATTTTCTCAATAACAGCTTCCTCGGCAAGCTCCTGCTCCTCAAGCTTTTTCAGTTCAAGCTCATCAATTGCCTCAACCTCGCCGTCGGCAAGCTCCTCGGGAATGACAACCTCCTCATCGTCGCTGCGGTCTGCACGCGCCAACGTGACAACCTTGTCGTCCTCTCCCACACGCATGACACGCACTCCGCCGCCATAACGGCTCTGTGTTGCTATATCCTCGACGTGCATACGAATAATAATACCTGACTGGCTTATCATTATAACATCATCCTGCCGGTCTACAGCTTTAACTCCCGCTACAACTGCACCCTTGGTGCTGTTGTAGTTTCTGATTCCCTGACCACCGCGGAACTGCGGGCGATAATCCTCAATATCAGTGAGTCTGCCCTTTCCGTCCTCGGTCACGGTCAACAGCTTTGCTCCCTCGCGCACGGTGCTCATTCCGACAACCTCGTCATTGTTTTTAAGCGAAATTGCTTTTACGCCGCGTGTCGTTCTTCCCATCGGTCGGGCGTCACATTCGTTGAAGCGGATTGACATTCCGTTTTTCGTTGCGACAATGAGGTCGCAGTTTCCGTCTGTTAACCTTGCCCATGCAAGCTCATCATCCTCATCGAGCACAATGCCATACACTCCCGATTTCCGAATATTGCTGTATAGGCTCAGCTCACTTCTCTTGATAATGCCTTTGCGGGTAACCATAACAATATAATCAGCCTCGCTGAAATCATGCACACGAATTACCGAGCTTATCTTTTCATCGGGAAGCAGTGGCAGCAAGTTCACAATATTTGAGCCTCTGGCAGCGCGTGAGCCCTCGGGAATTTCGTAGCCCTTCATTTTATAGCAGCGCCCCATTGTCGTCATGAACAGAAGATAGTCATGGGTGCTGGTGACAAACAGCTCCTCGACAAAGTCCTCGTCACGATGGGTCATTCCCTGAATTCCTCGTCCGCCTCGGCGCTGAGATTTATATACATCAACCGGCTGGCGCTTGACATATCCGAAATGGGTCAGGGTAATTACACACTCCTCTTCCGGTATGAGGTCCTCAATATCAACCTCGCCGGAAACAGCTGCAATTTCCGTGCGGCGTTCATCACCGAATTTTTCACGAACCTCTTCGAGTTCTTCTTTTATAATCTGAACCATATGCGAATCGTTTTGGAGAATATCAATCATATCCGCCACTCTCGCATGCAATGAATCCAATTCACTCTGTATTTTCATAATTTCAAGACCGGCAAGCTGTCCGAGACGAAACGCACAGATAGCCGCTGCCTGCAGATCATCAAATTGGAATTTGTCCATGATTGCAATTTTGGCTTCTGTCTGCCCGCCGTTGCATCCTCTGATCGTTGCGATAATTTCGTCTACTATGTCTATTGCTCGCTTCAACCCCTCAAGAATATGGGCGCGATCCTGAGCCTTGCGAAGATCGAACTCGGTTCTGCGGCGAACAACCTCTCTTCTGAAATTTATGAAATGCTCAAGCATGGTTTTGAGATCCATTACTTTTGGTTCTCCGTCAGCAAGAGCAAGCATAATTACGCCGACCGTATCCTGAAGCTGCGTAAAGCGATATAGCTGATTCAAAATAACCTGTGCGTTAGCGTCGCGTCTAAGCTCGACAACCACACGCATGCCATTTCGGTCAGACTCATCACGCAAATCTGAAATTCCCTCAATTCGCTTGTCCTTAACAAGGTCGGCGATATTTTCAATCATTCTCGCCTTGTTCACCATATATGGAATCTCAGTTATTGCAATGCGAAAACGGTCGTTTTTCATTTCTTCGATTTCCGCACGTCCGCGAAGAATTATCTTTCCGCGCCCTGTAGCATAGGCCGCCCTGATTCCGCTTCTTCCCATTATAATACCGCCGGTGGGGAAATCCGGCCCTTTAATATAATCCATCAGGTCTATAACGGAGCAATCGGGATTTTCAAGCAGATATTCAATTCCCTGCACTACCTCGGTCATATTGTGAGGGGGAATATTTGTCGCCATTCCGACCGCAATACCTGTTGACCCATTAACCAACAGGTTTGGAATGCGCGATGGTATAACTGTCGGCTCAACTGTCGTATCATCATAGTTAGGCATAAAATCGACAGTTTCTTTTTCAATGTCGGCTAAAAGGAGATTTGCGATTTTGCTCATGCGAGCTTCGGTATAACGATAGGCAGCAGGGGGGTCTCCGTCAACAGATCCGAAGTTTCCCTGTCCCTCAACAAGCGGATATCTAAGCGAAAAGGTCTGCGCCAATCTGACCATGGCATCGTAAACGCTCGAATCTCCATGTGGATGATAGTCCGCAAGAACAGCACCGACAATCTGTGCTGATTTGCGGGTTGCTTTTTCGTGTGTAAGACCATTTTCATTCATGGAGTACAGTATTCTGCGATGAACAGGTTTCAATCCGTCCCTGACATCCGGCAACGCCCTCGAAACAATAACAGACATTGAATAATCAAGAAAGCTCTGTTTGATTTCTTTTTCAATGTCAATTATTTTGAGTGTTTCCTTTTCGTATCTGTTTTCTTCCATATTTTCCTCTTTTCTGTTGCGCGATGGCTTTATATCATAAAAATCGTTATTTTTTCATCATATGGATTTATACGGGCTACATCCACTTTAATATTCTGTAGTTCTTTGGGCCGAGCTGTTTTTGCATAAGTATTGTGAATTCTTCCGAAACCTGCGCGCTCGGCAGACATATTACGCCTGTTATACTATTTATGCGCACTACATTTTCTCCCGCATCAATATGAAATATATCATTGTACGATGATTTAAAAATAATTTTATCCCCGTATTCAACAACTGAAATATAGCTTTCATCAAAATTAAAATCAACTGCAATTTCTCTTTTTTGTATTTTTAATGCGGTGGAATTTATGCGTTTTCCAATATAGCCGAGCATAATCATAAAAATAAAAATTGCGGCTAAATCAGCGATGTAATAAGCAACCGGAGCAATCGGAATTTTTACAATATACCTAATAACCTCAATTGCCCCAATCATGACAAAGAGCAGCACAGTCAGCGGCTGAACGAAATTTCTTACCCCTATTTCCCATTTCGCAACGATTTTTGCCTCATTTTCCGAAAAGTGAAATGGCTTTGAAAACATAATAATACCTCAAAAATAAACGGTGGTTCTTCAACATAAAGCAGTTAGCTTGTTAATATCTTGGCGGAGTTACTGTTTTTTCTTTATCCTGTAAATGTACACACTGATTAAAAGTCTGTTCGCATGTGGGTTAAACGTCCAGATTTTGAACGTATTTAGCATTTTTCTCGATAAATTCACGGCGAGGAGGGACTTTATCCCCCATTAAAATTGTGAATGCCTCATCGGCTCTCGCCGCGTCGTCAATTTCAACCCTTATCATAATTCGGTTATCGGGGTTCATGGTTGTTTCCCATAGCTGCTCTGGATTCATTTCTCCAAGACCTTTATATCGATTTATCGTGCAATTTCCTCCGAACTGTAGGCTTATTTCATCGCGCTCTTCATCAGAATAGGCATATTTCAGCTGTTTTCCCTTTACCAGCTTGTATAGCGGCGGCTGCGCCAAATATACATGTCCTTCATCAATCAGCGGGCGCATAAATCGGAAAAAGAATGTTAATAGCAGGGTTCTGATATGGGCGCCGTCAACATCGGCATCCGCCATTATCACGACACGTCCGTAACGCAGCTTGCTCATATCAAGCTCATCTCCAAGCCCTGTTCCGAGTGCTGTTACAACAGGCATCAGCTTTTCATTTCCGTAAACTCTGTCAAGACGCGCTTTTTCAACGTTTATCATCTTGCCCCAAAGCGGAAGAATTGCCTGAAAACGGCGATCTCGACCCTCTTTTGCAGAACCTCCTGCGGAATCTCCCTCGACGATGTACAGCTCGGTACCCTCGGTACCTCTCTCCTGACAGTCGGCAAGCTTTCCCGGCAGTGAGGCAGATTCAAGCGCCGATTTACGACGTGTCAAGTCACGGGCTTTTCGCGCGGCCTCTCTTGCACGAGCGGCACCGAGAGCCTTATCAAAAATTGTTTTTGCTATTGCCGGATTTTCTTCAAAAAAATCAAGCAGCTTTTGATACGTCATTGTTTCGACAATTCCGCGCATTTCGGTATTGCCGAGTTTACCCTTGGTCTGTCCTTCAAATTGAGCATCCTGCAGCTTGACACTGATTATGCATGTCAAGCCCTCTCGCACATCATCTCCTGTAAGATTTTTATCTGATTCCTTTAATATGCTGTGCTTATGCCCGTATTCGTTAAATACTCTGGTTACGGCATTTTTAAAGCCCTGTTCATGTGTTCCGCCGTCAACGGTATGAATGTTGTTTGCAAACGACAACAGCAGCTCGTTATAGCTGTCGTTGTACTGCATGGCAACCTCTGCTTCATTAGTATCATTTATTGATTTAAAATAAATGACATCGGGATGAAGCACCTCAAGCTGCCGCCTTGAATGGATATGCTCTACAAAGCTTTTTATTCCGCCCTCATAGTGCATAACTTCTTCAACAAGCTCATCTCCGCGATCGTCCCTGAGTATTATTTTGATTCCCGCATTTAAAAATGCCTGCTCACGCAGCCGACCCTCAAGCGTTTCAAAGTCGTAATTCATATCCTCGAAAATCTCACTGTCAGGCTTGAATACAACTGTTGTACCCACCTTCTCGGTGTCTCCGATACAAATCAGCGGCGCACATTCCACACCGCGTTCAAACTTTTGAAAATACTCCTTGCCATCAACAGATACATTAACGGTCAGCCATTCAGACAAGGCATTTACAACCGAAGCTCCCACGCCATGCAGACCGCCGGAAAAGTGATATCCCTCTCCGCCGAATTTTCCTCCTGCATGCAGAACTGTGAAAACTACAGTAACCGCAGGCAACCCCACCTTCGGCTGAATTCCCACAGGTATTCCGCGTCCGTTATCGGTTACTTCTATAATATTGTCTTTTTTTATAGTGACGGTAATCACCGAGCAATAACCGGCAAGTGCTTCGTCTATTGAGTTATCCACTATTTCATAAACAAGATGGTGCAGTCCTCTCGGTCCCGTTGAGCCTATATACATCCCGGGTCGCTTGCGAACCGCTTCAAGTCCTTCGAGTACCTGAATTTGATCTGCGCCGTAATTTCCCTCATATTGCTCAGGCATTCCTGAGTTTTCGGCGTTTTCGTTGGCTGCATTTTTTTCGTTGATTTCCATGTTTTTATTCTTCTCCTGTCGGGTTAGTTGCGTATATGTGCGCTTCCGCACTTAAAATTTGCAAAAACAAAAAGCTTCTGCGCTCGGATTACATCGGTTACTGTATTTTCTATTTTAAAATATCAACGCTGTTCGCTCTTTTTGTAATGGTTGCAGGTGAAACACCTGAAATATAAAGTATTGTTTTATTGTTATCCTTACATACAATAAAGGATTTCGGAAGTTCATCGGTTACATTTACAACCCTGTTGCTTTTTTGTGCCGCCGTTAAAAACTCACGGGTTCTTTTACTGACCGAGCAGTAGTCTATATCAAAAATTCCCACAATGCTTTTACTGTTAACTACCGTTCCGCTCCCGAGATGTATATACATTTTTTCCTCTTTTTTAACTTTTATTTGTATCAAGTATATTATATGGCAACAGTACTTTTCGTATTATTCAGTCTATTTAATCTTAAATTTGAAAATTATACTTTCGGCAAGCGCTGAAATTCTGAATTTAACACACCGTTTTCCATTTTAAATACACATGCAGCTGCTCGATTTATAACAAGTTCAGGCTCACAGCAGGTAATAATCGCCTGACTGTTCTTTATATTTTCAATAAGATAATCCTGCCTGTCCGAATCAAGCTCGCTTAATACATCATCAAGGAGCAGCACCGGTCTTTCTCCGAGCCTTCTCTCCATAAGCTCGGCTTCACCGAGCTTAAGACTCAGCACAATACACCTTTGTTGTCCCTGTGAGGCAAATATTCTCGCTTCTTCACCGCTGAGATAAATTTCTATATCGTCGCGGTGAGGGCCTACCGTAGTAAAACCGCATCTCTGCTCAATTGCTCGCTGTGCTCTCAGACGTTCAAGACCATTTTCAAAATCCACTCCCTGCTCGTGAAAAAGGGTTGATTCATATGAAAAGAAAAGCTGTTCACGCCCATTTGAGATGGCTGTGTAGTTTTGCTCGGCAATCGGAATAAGCTCATTTATAAAAGTAATCCTCTGCTCGGTAATCGCACATGCCGCTTGAATGAATTGAACATCATATACGTCGAGCATTTCTGACGCCGCGCTAACATATGCGCAATCCTTTAATAATCTGTTTCGCTGATTTACAAGACGTGTGTATTTTTTTAAATTAGCAAGATATCCGGGAGAAATCTGGCACATAGCCGTATCTATGAATTTACGCCGTATTTCCGGTGAACCCTTTACAAGCTCAAGATGCTCGGGGGAAAAAACCACACAGCAAAAGCTGCCGGCAATACCTGCCGCTTTTTTTTCTGTTCCTTTATTTAAACTTGCAATACGGCCTTTTTCCACTATTTTCAGCTTTATAGACTGAGTGCGTCCCTCACTGAAAAAAGAGGAGTCTATAACTGAAAAATCACTTTGCTTATTAATAAGAGCAATATCTTTGCCTATGCGAAAGCTCCGCGCTCCTGTCAGTAAAAAAATACTCTCGAGTAAATTTGTTTTACCGTGCCCGTTATTGCCGCATATTACATTGACCTCAGCGATAGGATTAAAGACAGCTTCGGATATATTTCTGTAATTTAAAAGCTTGTGACATGTCAGGTACAACTTTTAACAACCTCATATTCTTCTCCGCAAAGCGAAATAATTTCGCCTCCATGCAGCTTTTTTCCGCGCATCTCACAAACTTCTCCGTTCAGCTTTACATTTCCGTTAAGTATATATTCCTTGGCTTCACCGCCACTCATAACTGCACCTGAAAATTTTAAAAACTGCGCTACGGTTATATATTCAGAATGAATTTCTATCTTTGTCATTTTATCACTCCACAACTAAAAAGATTATAGCATTAAACTGCAATTACACCTTTATGCGCACCGGTAATACTAAAAAGACAAATTCATCTCCCTCAACCGGCAATACCTTCATAGGGGCGCCTGAACCGTTTATTTCAAGATATACATCGTCACAATCGCTGTTTCGAAGCGCATCAAGAATATACTTGTTGTTAAATCCTATCTCTACCGACTCACCATCCATCTCACACTTGAATTCATCATAGGCGTTTCCGAGAGCGGTTGTGCAATTTAGTGTTACAATATTATCCTCAAAGAAAAATTTTATCGGGCTTTTAAAGCGTTCATTGATAATAAGAGACGCGCGTTCAATAGAGTCACACATTGTGCGGACATCTATTTTCACACGTGTTCTATACCCCTCAGGAATGGATTTTTTATAATCAAGAAAGTCACCCTCAAGAAGTCTTGTGACAACAGTATAGTTATTGAGTTTAAAAACGGCATATCTGCGCTCTGTTCCGATAGATACATCATCCTTTTTTTCGCCTATTAACTTACTTACCTCGCTCAATGTCTTTCCCGGAACAATAAAGCTCTTGTTTTCAAATATGCCTATTTTTTTACGATTACAGACAGCAAGTCTATATCCGTCTACGGAAACAAGTGTGAGACCATTGTCATCAATTATAAACTTTGTTCCGGTATGCACAGGCTTTTGATCACTTAAGGAAACTGCATATATAGTTTTTGATATCATTTCCTTTAAGTCGGTACCGGAAACGGAAAGGGTACTTTCGGTGTCTGGTATTGGCATTTCAGGATAATCCGATGCGGGAATTCCCACAAAATTAAATTTTGTTATACCGCCCTTTATTACTATTTTTAAATCGACATCAGTCTCAATTGAAACTCTGTCAGAATCGATTTTTCGAATCATTTCGATTAAAAGACGGGCGTTCATTACAATTTCTCCGTCCTCATCAACCTGAGCGTCAAAAGATGATATTATACCTATTTCAAGATCGTATGCGGTCAATATAACTTTTTCTCCGGCTGTTTTAAATAAAATACCCTCGAGAGCGGGAATTGAGGATTTTGAGCTTACGGCTTTAGATACGCCGTTAAGAACCTCTAAAAGCTCTTCCCTGTTACAAATAATTTTCACAGCTGATTTCCCTTTCAATGTTTTAAATTGCAGCTTTCAACAGAAATAAATAATATGACACTGTTATTTATTGGTTTGAAAAAAGTAGTGGCTATATATAAGTCTTTTAAACAGTAGTAGTAGTAGGGGCTGTCAATGCGGTTAAAAACTCGATTTTCGTCAGGTGTCAACAGATAAATACGTGTGTTGAAAATCAAGAGGCATCTGTGTAAGCCTTGTTAACATATATGAAGGAAGCAAAGAGAATGTTAATCCTGTTTAAAAGAAGCGGTTGAATGTTGAAACAAATGTTGATTCATTTTCAGCTAAATAGGCATTAATCGCAGCTTTATGTTCTGCTGTTTTTAATAATATCCTCAACAAGCTCTCTTGTTCTACTGTCATTTTCAAGATATTTTTGAACCTTGCTTATTGCATAAACAACAGTAGCGTGATTTCTTCCGCCGAATTCAATCCCGATTTTTTCCATTGTCATTCCGGTAACCTCACGCACAATGTACATTGCTATCTGGCGCGGCATAGAAACTCCGGCGCTTTGTTTTGAACTCAGGATGTCCTCAGGGGAAACACTGTAAGTTCTCGCGACTTCGCCTATAATTTTTTCGACAGTTATCGGAATAGGCTGCTGCTCGCTCATTATGTCTCGAATTGCATTTTGTGCAAGACCTATTGAAGGGATAATGTTTTCCATTTGATAATATGCGTTGAGCTTCTTTACGGCTCCTTCAAGCTGACGTATATCATTTTTAACATGAACGGCAATATATTCCGCAACCTCCGGAGGAATATCAAAACCAAGCAACTCAGCTTTGCGATAGATAATAGAGGTTCTTGTCTCAACATCGGGAGGCTGTACATCGGCAAGCAACCCCCATTCGAAACGGGTGCGAAGTCTCTCTTCAAGAGATTTTATCTCTTTCGGGGGGCGGTCACTGGTCAGAACAATCTGTTTATGTGAATTGTGTAGAGCATTAAAGGTATGGAAAAATTCTTCCTGAGTGGCCTCTTTTCCTCCGATAAACTGCACATCGTCAACAAGAAGAACGTCAACAGAGCGATATTTGTCATGGAACGGCTCGGTATTTCCCGCAGAAATTGCGGCGATAAGCTCATTTGTAAACTGTTCTCCGCCTATATACAGAACCTTGAGCTCAGGTCGATTAATTGCAAGGTCATTTTTTATGGCATAAAGAAGATGGGTTTTTCCGAGTCCGGAGTTTCCGTAAATAAAAAGAGGGTTATACGCATAGGCGGGGTTTGCGGCGACAGCCTGAGCTGCTGCGTGTGCAAAACGGTTATCCTGACCGACAATAAATGAGGCAAAGGTATATCCTGCTTCAGGCGCAAGAGGGGTATTTGCGTTGACCATATTTTGAATTGAAGGCGTGGCGCTTCGGCAAATAAGGTTAATTGCAATTTCGAAGCCCATGATTTCTTTAAAGGCAGTTTTTAAAAGGCCGAGATATCTGTCCTCGACCGTTTTTTTAATAAAATCTGAACTGACCGAAAGAGTCGCGACACCATCGGAATAGGACACGGAGGAAATACCCTTTAGCCAAAGGTTATAAATCGTTTCCGATTCGTTGATGCGGCAATAATCCTTAACCGCAGTTAAGCATTGTTCAAAAGATTCCATCTGGCGGCTCCTTAATAGTATAATACAGATTAAAATATATGAATTGAGTATAGCATATTTTCACTGTATTATCAACCGAAGCGAGGATGATAAGCAACATATTTGCATGTAAAATATTACAATTTCCGATAAAGTAAATAATATTTCTTGACAATAGCGGAAGCGATGATATATACTTAATTCTCGCAAGGTTTAATCAAAAGGAGTGTCAGACAATGCAACCTACCTTTAATCCAAGAAAACGTACTCGTTCACGTGAGCACGGCTTTATGAAACGCATGTCCACCAAAAACGGTCGTAAGGTTTTGGCCCGTCGCCGTGCACGCGGTAGAGCCCGTTTAAGCGCTTAAAAGAGCCAACCGTTATTTAAGCGGCTGGCTTCTTTTTTTCAGACAATGGGTGTGTTTCCCGCGTCGATTAACAAGAACTATGTATTTGCGCGGGTCTATCGAAGCAAGAAAAGTTTTGTGTCGCCATTTGTGATTACCTACGTGCTTCCGAAAAAACGCGGAGAAATGCGCGTAGGTATCACCGCGAGCAAAAAAATAGGCTGTGCGGTTGATCGAAATCGTGCACGCAGAATAGTCAAAGCCGCAGCAAGAGATCTGTTAAAAAATGCAGACGGCTGCTTTGATATTGTATTTGTGTGCCGCAGAGCGACAGTTGCTCAAAAGTCGACCACGCTGAAAAAGGTTATCGAAAAGCATCTGTTACAGGCAGGTGTTATTTCGTGATATCAAAATTGCTTATAGCAATGATACAATTTTATAAAAAACACTTCTCGCCCCACCTTGGCGCTAACTGCCGTTTTGTTCCGACTTGCTCCGAATACACAATGGAAGCAATCGAAACGCATGGCGCTTTTATGGGGCTTTTATTTGGATTTTTCAGAATTTTAAGGTGTAACCCGTTTTGTAAGGGCGGATATGATCCCGTGCCCCCAAAAAGAACACGCCTCAAAAAATAAAAAATTGCCCATTACGGAGGTCAGTCACGATGTTGCAATCCCTTTGGAACATTATAGCGATACCGCTCGGATATATAATGCGTTGGTGTTATCTATTCGTAACCGACATAATAAATATGCCGATGCCTTATGTATTCGCGTTGTTTCTTTTCACGGTCATCACGAAAGTAATTTTGTTCCCGCTTGCAGTTAAGCAGCAAAAAAGCACTGCAAAAATGTCTGCATTCCAGCCGATTATGGCTGATATCCAAAAGACCTACGCAAAAGACAAAAATCGTCAGCAGCAGGAAATGGTCAAGCTCCAGGAGGAGATGGGATATAATCCGATGGCGGGCTGTCTGCCCATGCTGATTCAGTTCCCGATTCTGTTCGGACTCATTGAGGTAATCTATCGTCCGCTGACATATATGCTCAAAATCCCGGCGGAGCTTGTTACACTGCTTTCCACAAAGGTGGCAACCATAACCGGTGTAGAGCTCACGGCAGCGACCTCAAGGATGATTGAGACGGGCATTATAGAGCAGGTAAAGACAAATGCGGGCGCGTTTACCGATTTGTTTGCCAAGTATCCGAGTGCCATGCAGCAGATTCAAGATCTCAACATGAGCATAGGATCAATCAATCTTTGGGAAAATCCCAAGCTTGAGTTCTCATGGATGCTTCTTATTCCGCTCTTCTCTGTTGTCACGATGCTTTTGTCCCAGATAATTACCCTTAAGGCGAGCGGACAGGATTCAATGGGCGGCGGAAGCATGAAGATGATGACGATTATGATGTCGGTCATGTTTGCTGTATTTTCGTTTATGTATCCCGCCGGCTTCTCTCTTTATTGGGGCTTTCAGAATATAGTTTTGATTTTCCAATCCATGCTGTTGCGCAAGATGATAGACCCGGACAAGTACAAGGCGGCAGCACTTGCACAGATGGAGGAAAACAAGAAGAACAAAAAGAAAAAGGCGGTTAAGACCGTCAAGATGATAGATGAAAAAAGCGGCGAGGTTATCGAGAAAAACATATCGCTTTCAGATCTTGAAAAGCTGAGACTCCAAAAGGCACGCGAGTTGGATGACGAGCGTTATAACTAAAAACAGCCGAAAAAAGGAGATCCGTTATGAATGAGATTATTGCAACCGGCAAAACCACAGATGAAGCAGTGGAAAAAGCCTGTGCAGAGCTCGGACTTTCCCGCGATGAGGTTTCGGTAGAGATTATCGAAATGGCTCAGCGCAAATTATTCGGAATGAGTCCTGCAAAGGTAAAAGTGACCAAAATAGAAGATGCGTTTTCGGTCAAGGATTTGTTTTCGGAAACGGAGACGAAAGCTGCCGAACCGCAGCGGCAGCAGCAGCCGGTCAGAGCTGAGCAGGCGCCTCGGCCGAAGAATGAACAGCCGGTCAAGGCACAAACCCTTGCTCCGAGAAAGGAAGAGCATTTTCAGCAGGACGAGACAGAAGAAAATATTGAAATTTCCGAAATCGGAAACTCCGCGACTAATGCGCTTGAATATTTAAAAAGGATTGTGCAGGGAATCGGAGCGGAAAAAATTGAGTATAAAGCGGTGAAAACCGAGCGCGGCATAAAATTTTTGCTTGACGGCGACGATGCGTCGGTGATAATCGGCAGACGCGGAGAGACTATGGACGCGATTCAATATCTCTGCACTCTGATCGGAAGCCGAGACGATGAGGATTATTGCAAGATATCCATCGACGTTGCCAACTATCGCAAAAAAAGAGAAAAAACTTTGCGCTCCCTCGCTATTCGTGAGGCGGCAAAAGTGAAAAAGACAAGATACAATCAGACTCTTGAGCCGATGAATCCTTATGAGAGACGGATAGTGCATAGTGCGGTTCAGGAGATTGAGGGAGTTAAATCGGAATCAATCGGCACGGAACCAAACAGGAGAGTGGTAATTTCGCTAATCAGCGGCGGCAGACAGGGAGGCGGAAATCACAGCGGACGACCCGGCAGCAGTGACAATAAGCGCGGATACAGCGGCAGGGGCAGCGGTCAACGCGACGGAGCACGTCCGAGCGGAGACAACTTTAACCGAAGCGATGCAAAACCACAAAGACCGGAACAGCCGAAACCGGTGCCGGAAAAAACAAGCGCACAAAAGGCGGATGAGCTAAAGCCCACGAATTCAGTCCCGCTTTACGGCAAAATAAAGCTATAACAATGCCCGTCGAGAAATCAAAAACCGCTGCCGCTATGCGGCTCGGCTTCAAGGGCATAAAAGTAAACATACAGGTTCAATCTGAACGCACCGAGGTCAAAGGTCGGCTGTGCACGGACATTATGTTCCGAGCACCGCAGGGTCTTTGACCTTTTTTCGTGAAACCTCAAAAAACGGCAGATGCAAAGGAGGAGCATAAGCTTGAATAATTTAATGGATACCATAGCCGCAATAGCTACCCCGGCGGGTGCGGGGGGAATAGGTATTATAAAAATTTCGGGTGAGGACGCATTTGCTGTCGCAGACAGAGTAGTTCGTCTGAAAAGCGGAGAAAAGCTTGATGGTCTGCCCGGATTTACGGCGAGGCTCGGCACGGTATGTGATTCGGCAGGACATTTGATTGATGAAGCTGTTCTGCTTGTGTATCGTGCACCAAAAAGCTATACGGGAGAAAACACCGTTGAGATCATGTGTCACGGCGGCGAGGTCGTCTGTGAAACAGTGCTGCGTGAGACGCTGCAAAGCGGGGCTTGCATGGCGACACGGGGTGAGTTTACCAGGCGGGCATTTGTAAACGGGCGCATTTCACTCACCGAAGCGGAAGCTGTCTGTGATATAATCAACGCCGCGTCGAAGCAGGGCGAGGCGGCTGCGGCCGCACTTGTAAACGGTGCGCTGAACCGCAAAACCGAATCATTAAAAGCTAAAATCATTGAGCTGCAGGCACATATCACAGCATATATAGACTTTCCGGAGGAGGATGTGGATGAAGTTGACAGCGATGAATTGGCAAGAGTGTTAAGTGAGCTGCAAGCCGAGCTTAAAAAACTTTGTGACAGCTTTGAGCTTGGCACAGATATCATGCGAGGAGTTCCGGCAACAATCGTCGGAAGTCCAAATGTGGGCAAGAGCACACTGTTAAACCTTCTTGCAGGAGCGCCAAAGGCGCTTGTCACTCCTATTGCGGGAACAACCCGCGATGTCGTCGAGCAAAAAGTGCGTCTCGGAGGAACAACTCTTATGCTTGCGGACACGGCGGGTATCCGTGACAGTGACGATCTTGTGGAGAGCATGGGAATAGAGCTTGCAAAACAAAAGATAGACCAGTCAAGTCTTGTGCTCGCTGTATTTGACAGCTCGCGCCCGCTTGACGGGAATGACAGAGCTTTGATACAGCGCCTGAAAAACAAAAGGGCAATAGCTGTCGTAAATAAAACGGATTTACAATCTGAGATTGATACGAACGAAATTAAACAGGCATTTCAAAATGTGGTTTTCATCAGCGCAAATGATGACAATTCACTCCTTTTACTTGACCGCGCTGTTGCAAAGGCAATAAAAACTGATAATCTGAATACCGATGAACCGATTCTTGCAAATGAGAGACAGCGCTCGTGCGCGTTGCGCGCGCTTGAGCTTGTTGAGGAAGCGGTAAATGCCAATGATAATCTGACCTTAGATGTGGTGTTTGCTCTTTTGAGCGAGGGGCTCGAGGCTCTATCCGAGCTGTCGGGAGAAAATGCAAGCGAGGCGGTTCTTGACGAGGTATTCTCACACTTCTGTGTCGGAAAATAGCAAAGCAGCGACATGTTTCATTTCACTGATAAAACCAAAACTCAATCCAAAGGGTGCGTTAAAATGTTCAAATTTCAAAAATACGACGTAATAGTAATCGGTGCGGGGCACGCCGGCTGTGAAGCTGCGCTTGCTTCTGCGCGGTTGGGTGCAAAAACAGCGGTGTTTACTTTGTCGCTTGATGCAATCGCGAATCTGCCCTGCAACCCGTCTATCGGCGGAACGGCAAAGGGGCATATTGTGTTCGAGCTTGATTCGCTCGGAGGTGAAATGGGGCGCGCAGCCGATGCCACAACCCTTCAAAGCCGTATGCTCAACACAACAAAGGGCGCCGCGGTGCAATCGCTTCGCGTGCAGACTGATCGCAGAGCCTACAATCTGTACATGAAAAAGGCACTTGAAGCGCAGGAAAATCTCGATATAATGCAGGATGAGGTAACCGAAATAATCACTGAAAACGGTGAAATTCGCGGTGTCAAAACCTTTTTGGGCGGTGAGCATGAGGCGGTAAGCGTTGTAATAGCAACCGGAACATACCTAAAGGGCAGAATTTATGTCGGAGACAGCACAAAAGAATCAGGACCTGACGGAATTGTCGCCGCAGGACAGCTGACGGAAAGTCTGCTGAAAAACGGAGTGCCTATACGCCGATTTAAAACGGGCACACCCGCACGGGTACACCGCCGAAGCCTTGACTATACAAAGCTTGGCATCCAGGGAGGCGATGATACAATAGTGCCTTTTTCCTTTATGGAAGAATCGGAAATAACTAACAAGGTTGTGTGCTATATCGCACGCACAAATGAGTGCACCCATGAAATAATTCGACAGAATTTGTACCGCTCGCCTCTTTACGGGGGTAAAATCGAGGGCATCGGTCCGCGTTACTGCCCCTCAATCGAGGATAAGGTCGTGCGTTTTCCGGATAAAACAAGTCATCAGCTTTTTATTGAGCCATGTGGCTTTGACACAGAAGAGATGTACTTGCAGGGTGTGAGCAGCTCTCTGCCGCTTGATGTGCAATATCAGCTCTATCGCACAATAGAGGGGCTGGAGAGGGTGGAAATTATGCGGCCCGCATACGCAATCGAGTATGACTGTGTCGACCCGCTTGCACTCTGTCCCACGCTTGAGCTGCACATGGTTTCCGGGCTGTACGGCGCAGGACAGTTCAATGGCACAAGCGGATACGAAGAGGCGGCTGCACAGGGCTTTGTTGCAGGGGTAAATGCCGCGCATCGCGCTCTGCACAGGGAACCTTTTATCTTGACACGGCAGAATTCGTATATAGGAACACTGATAGACGATCTTGTGACAAAGGGCACAAACGAGCCCTATCGTATGATGACAAGCCGAAGCGAATACAGGCTTGTGCTGAGGCAGGACAACGCCGATTTGCGTCTTTGTGAAATCGGTCGTGCACTCGGACTCCTGAGTGATGAAAAATACGAGAAATATCTTGAAAATAAGAAGTTGCTGGAGGACGAGCTTAAAAGGCTCGAAAAAACAACTCTTGCACCGTCGGAAGAGCTTAACCAATTGCTTGAGAAGAGCGGACACGAGCCGCTGAAAAGCGGGATATCAATGGCTCAGATGCTGCGCCGACCGAATATCACCTACAAAGACCTTGCGCCATTTGATAAGCAAAGACCTCACTCAATGACACAGAGGATAGTGACAAAACTGGAAACAGAGTTGAAATATGCCGGATATATAAAGCGGCAGCAAACTGCCATTGACAAGCAGAAGCGTCTTGAGGATATGGCAATTCCCGCAGAGCTGGATTATAACGACGTCGGTGGTCTGCGCATTGAAGCGAGGGCAAAGCTGATTGCGATAAAACCTCTCTCGTTGGGGCAGGCGGGCCGAATCAGCGGCGTAAATCCGGCGGATATGTCAGTGCTGACGGTATATCTCACAAAGCTGAAGCGCGCAAGACGGCATGACTGATTCACATAAATTACAATGCGCAAAAGCGCAATAAAGGAATAAATATGATTGATAAAAAGCGTCTTATTGAGAATGCAAAGGGGTTTGAAATTGAGCTTTCAGACAAGCAGGCCGAGCTGCTTGACGCATACGGGGAATTGCTGGTGGAGAAGAATAAGGTGATGAACCTCACCGCGATTACCGATCCGGACGGGGTGGAGAACAAGCATCTGCTTGACAGTCTTTTATGCGCAGCACTTCCGCAAATCGCAGGTCGAGTAGCCGATGTCGGAACAGGAGCGGGTTTCCCGGGAGTTGTAATTAAAATTGCAAAGCCCGAAGCGGAGGTCACACTGATTGACGCAACTTTGAAAAAACTGGTATTTATTGAAGAGTGCTGCGCCGACCTTGGCATAAGCATAGTGACCGTACATGGCAGAGCCGAGGAGCTCTCTCACAGGAGTGAATATCGCGAGAGTTTTGACTGTGTAACTGCGCGGGCGCTTGCTAATTTGCCTTCATTGTGTGAGTATTGCCTGCCTCTTGTGAAAGTCGGGGGCTGGTTTGTAGCGATGAAGGGACCCGAGGCATATGCAGAGACCGAGCTGTCGGTGACCGCGCTCAGCCTGCTCGGAGGAGAAATCAGAGAGACAAAATCCCTAAAATTGCCCGACGGAGAGGAGCGAGTTCTTGTAGTGATAAAAAAGATATCGCAAACACCGTCAAAATATCCGAGAAGCGGAAAAAATATAACAAAAAACCCCATTAAAAATGTTTGATGCCGCAGTTAAACCGCGAATTTGGTAAATGGAAAAATATGGTAAAACAACCCGCCTTATGTTAGCATAATAGTAACGAAAGGCGGGTTATCTTATGTTGTTCAAATCAAACAACAGGCTACATGCAGCGTACATAAAGACGAATAAGATTCGCTCGAATATAATTGGGATGCGCCGCTATTTCGACGAGGAAAAGCTGAACGAACTTCAAAACAGCATCGTCAGCATCGGAATGGTCGAACCTATATTGGTCAGCAGGGTTTCGGACGGATATATACTTATTGCAGGCGAGCGAAGGATGATAGTTGCAAAAAGGCTTGGGCTCAAAAAGGTTCCGGCGATTGTCGAGGACAGGCTGAGTGAATCAGAGATGCTGATACGCTCGTTTCTCGAAAACTCGCACAGGGTGGACTATGGCGTATTCGAACAGGCGAATACCATAAATCGAATTATGTCACTCTGTCAAAAAAAGCCGTTCGATGTAGCGAAGCTGCTTGGAATAAGCGAGGAGACAGTCGAGGCTCGGCTTAAGCTGTTGGCACTAGACAGCGAGGCTTGCGTGGTGTGCGAGGCGGCGGGTCTTTCTGAAAAGTGGATTAATCGTGTCGTTGCGCTTCCGCAAAGCGAGCGCACAAAGCTTTTTTTCGGGCTGACAAACGAGGCGGTTGATCTGTCGTCCCGCGCAAGTCAGCTGCGGGAACGGCTGCAGATGGATTCCGATGAACCTCCAATGCGGACAATTGCAATAAAGGATGTTCGTATTTTTTTCAATACAATTGACCGCGCAATTGAACTCATGAAACACGCGGGAGTAGAGGCGACAAGCGAGAGACATGATTTTGACGGGCTGATAGAATACTATATTCGGATTCCGTCACGAGATGCGCTTGCACGCCGGTAAATCAGCATAGCAATTCTTCCAAATACGCAAAAAAACACGCTTAGCCTCTCCCCGGGCTTCCCGTGTTTTTTTGTTTTTGCGCAGAGCATTTCAAAAAACTCAGATAAATCAACATAGACCAAAAGCAAAGTGTCCGTCATGCTGCCGAAAGGTTCGTGTTTTTATAATAGTGCGCCAAAATCTCCTTATAGCTTTTGCCGCTTTTTGCCATGCAGTTTGCACCATACTGGCTCATCCCGACACCATGTCCATAGCCATGAACGGTGAATACAAACTTGTCGTCCTCAAATCGTGCAGTAAAAGCGGCGGAGCGAAGCTGCAGCATTGAGCGAAGCTCGGTTCCAGTCAAGGCAACCCCGCAGATATTTATTCCGGAAACAGTGCCCGCGTCCGTATAGGAGGTGTCGCCGAGCCATTCCGACGGGGCTCCGGAGGGGACAAAGCCCTGTTTGGCTGTTCCGAGCATGTCGGAAAGTTCGCCCGGAGTCAGAGCTACAACTGTTTCAAAGCCTTCCGCCCCGGAATCCCACGAGCTGTCGACCGAAACAAGATACGGGGCGGAGCTTGAAAAAACATTTTCACTGTTTTCGGTTTTTCCCGGTGAAATTGCGTGATAGCAGGCGCTGATAAGCTTTCCGTCATATTTCAAAACCGTGTCAAGAGTGGAATCGACCGCCGCAGTTATTTTTGAATAATACTTTTCGAAATTATTGCCGAAATGCACTTCGGCCTGATCCTTTGTCATATATCCTGAAAAAGCAGATGTGTTAACCTTGAAGTATGCTCCTGCAAGCTCGGGAAGCGGAGCGGCCTCGCGCATGTCCTTAACAAATAAGGCATAGGTGTGTGTCGCGATAGCCTGAGCCTTAAGCGCATCAGGCTCATAGAGTGCAGGCATTTCGCACAGCACAGCCCCAATTACATATTCACGCTCGGTCAATGACAGAGTTTGTCCGCTTGCCTCATCAAGCACAAGAATGCTGCCACCATCATATTTTTGTTTTTCAGGCTCGGAATTCACAATGGAGTCAGGCGTTTCTCCGGGCTTAAAAATGGCGTCCTTCAAATCCGATTTGTTGGGAGAAAGAAGAGCAATTGCCGGTGTTAGAGCGATAAAAAGTGCAAATAAAATCACAAGGCCTGTCATCTGCTTCATAAGTGTATTCCTTTTTCGTTTTGATGCCAAAATAACTGTTGATTTTTTAATTAATATGCTATAATTAACATTAATATTTATGCAAAACAGCGTAATGAACCACTGCTCAATTTGCCGAAGGGGGTAAATTATTTGTTACAGGATTTAACGGCGACCCAAAGGGACTCTATCACATATTTATGTGATGAATACAAAAAATATAACTATATAAACAATGACGACTGGGCAAAATACGGTGTAAAGCGCGGCTTGCGCAACGCCAATGGCACGGGTGTCCTTGCCGGGCTCACCAGCATCTGCGATGTTGTGGGATATGATATGGAAGATGGCGAGCGGGTGCCAATCGACGGCAAGCTCTACTATCGGGGCATTGATGTTGCAGATATCGTTGAAGCCGGAAAAAAAGAAGACAGGTATATATATGAGGAAATTGTCTGGCTGCTGCTGTTTGGCTCACTGCCGACAAAAGCTCAGATGGACATGTTCCGCGCGCTGATTGCAGAGCTTCGCGATCTTCCGACCGGGTTTGCCGAGGATATGATAATGAAAGCTCCGTCGCCGAATGTTATGAACAAGATGGCGCGCTCGGTTCTTGCGCTTTATTCATATGATGACGACGCAGAGGATCAGAGCTTTGAGCATACGATGTGTCAGGCAATCCAGCTGATTGCGTGCATGCCCACCATTATGGTAAATGCCTATCAGGTCAAGCGCAGGGTTTTTGATAAAAAGAGCATGTATATTCACCAGACAAAGCCCGAGCTTTCAATGGCACAAAATATTCTCAGGACAAATCGCTCAAATAAAAAGTTCACGGAGGAAGAGGCGCGCTTGCTCGACCTGTGCCTTGTCCTTCATGCAGATCATGGCGGCGGTAATAACTCCGCATTTGCCACCCGCGTGCTTACCTCATCGGGGACAGATACATTTGCCGCAATAAGCGCTGCACTCGGCTCACTGAAGGGCCCGCGACACGGCGGCGCGAATATCAAGGTCATGGAGATGCTCAACTGTATCAAGGAGGGCGTCCGCGACTATCGCGATGATGATGAAATTGCCGCTTTTTTGAGAAAAATTCTTAACAGGGAAGCAGGAGACGGTGCCGGACTGATATATGGAATAGGCCATCCGGTATACACAAAGACCGATCCAAGAGCTACAATACTGAGACAAAATGCAAAAGAGCTTGCCGAAAACACAGGTATGGGCGATGACTTTTGTTTGCTCAATGCCGTTGAGCGGCTTGCGCCAAATCTCGTAGAGCAGGTTCGCGGGGTTAAAAATTCTTGTGCAAATGTTGACCTGTATTCGGGTCTTGTGTTCAAATCAATGAAAATGCCGGTTGATCTTTACACCCCGCTGTTTGCTGTTTCAAGAACGGCAGGCTGGTGTGCGCACCTCATGGAGGAGCGCCTTTTCGGAAATCGCATCATTCGCCCCGCATATAAATATCTTGGCGTTATGCGTGAATATGTGCCAATCGGAGAGAGAAAAGAGTGAGTAAAAAATACAGGTACATCGCCCTGATTCCGATACTCTTGCTCGTTGCGCGAATCGGTGATGTCGCCTTAAATATGGAGCTTTCATCGGGCTTTTACAAAAGCTCTAACACAGAGTACCATCTTGCACAGCTTGCGGTCGTGATTATTGCCGCCGTGATGCTGTCTCACATTTTGAAAAATTATACCCCGCCGAAATCCGATGATATTTGGCTTGGAGGCACCGGGTTTGTGCTTTTTGCAGCCTCCGGATTTGCACTTGGCTATGCGAATATACGAAAATTGTGTGAAATTATCCGCATGCATCCCTTTCATCATTTTTTCATGAATCGGGAACAGCTCATGCAAATCGGATTCTCGGGCGGACAGTTCAAATTTGAATTTTTATGTGCTGTTGTCGGAATCGCCGCTGCCGCGTGGTTTGTCTCAGTGTCGCTTCCGCACTTTAAAGGTCAGACTGGACTTAATGGCTCGCGCTTATTTGCGCTTGTTCCCGTACTGTGGTATTGTCTGCGTGCGGTTTCGATGTTTGTAGCCGCGCCTATCAACAGCAGAGACAGCGTAGCGGTCTCAATAATGGTGTCCTGCATTATCATGGCAAATCTGTGGTATTCAATTGCAAGATACAGTGCATTTTCCGAAAACAAAAAGCAGCTTCAGCGCATTTCGGTTTGTGCGTTTTTGTCGCTTGTATTTACCGTGGCCATATGCATTCCAAATATTGTGCCGCTTATGTCGAGGGCAAAAGCCGCCGATGCAATAATGCTTGCGGCCGACGCACTGACAGCTGCTTGCGGTGTGTATATTGCAGATTCGATTATCAAAAGATCAAAGGAGAAAACAGATGTTCAATAACAAGTGGATTAAAACTGCTTTTGTTGTTTTGCTTGCGGTTATCCTTTTGGCAAGCAGCATTTTGCCTATGTTTTTATTTGCTATCAGCTGATCGGCGCGGAGCTTGAATGGATTTCGACGGCACTGAAAAGTGTCGAGAATGAATATTTTGAGAATTGCACAGAGAAGGGGAACAAAAAATGTCTAATATTTGGCACGATATCAGTCCGGCGAGAATCAATCCCGATGATTTTATTTCGGTGATTGAGATTGAAAAAGGCTCGAAGAAAAAATACGAGCTTGACAAGGAGACAGGGCATATTATCCTTGATCGAATTCTATATACTTCAACCCATTATCCCGCCAATTACGGCTTGATTCCGCGCACATTTGCCGATGATGGTGACCCGCTTGATGTTTTGGTGCTCTGTTCCGAAATACTTCATCCGCTGAGTCTTGTCCAATGCTATCCAGTCGGGGTTATGACAATGATGGATCAGGGTAAGCTTGACGAGAAAATCATTGCGATTCCGTTTAATGACCCTACCTATAACAATTACAAGGACATAGGTGAGCTCCCCGCACACATCTTTGATGAGATGCGCCACTTTTTCAGCGTATATAAAAGTCTTGAGGGCAAAGACACCGTTGTTGATGAGGTTCAGGATGCGGCAAAGGCGAAGGAAATCATTCAAAAATGCTGCAACGAATATGTCGAGAAATTCTGCCGATAAAACTCGTTTAATAGGTATGGCAACAAAATTGCTCTGTTAATAAACACAAAACGCCTCGCATTTGGTATGCGGGGCGTTTTGCATATAAAAACCAATTAACTTTATTATACGTGGCGCTTACTGAATTGCATCGCCTTCGCACATCATTGTGTTTTAGGCGAAGACATGCACGTAAACAGAGGAAGTACATATATTCTGCGCTTGAGCAATTTACGGATGTGCTTTTTCTGCCTTTTATGATTGCGTAAATATTCAGTTGACCAGAGGGGAGATTGGCTTGTCGGAATAAATGCGGGCAATCGCCTCGGCAAAAACCGGAGCACAGGATAAAATTTTGATTTTATCTATTTTCTTTTCCTCAGACTGTGCAATCGTATCAATCATGACAAGCTCCTCAATAGGGCTGTCGATGATGCGCTCGATTGCGGGACCGGAAAGAACGGCGTGAGTTGCGCAGGCACAGATTGATTTTGCGCCCTTTGCCTTTATGGCGCGGGCAGCGTTGCAAAGTGTACCGGCGGTATCAACCATATCGTCATATATAAGGATATCTTTTCCGCTCACATCTCCGATGATGTTCATTACCTCGCATTCATTTGCCTTTTGTCGGCGCTTGTCAACGATGGCGATGGGGGCGTCAAGACGCTGTGCAAAATTGCGAGCTCGGTTAATGGAGCCAATATCCGGGGACATAACAACAAGGTTGTCTTTATTTCCGGCAAATTTTGCCTCAAAATAGGGGGTAAGGATAGGCATTCCGACAAGATGGTCGACGGGGATGTTAAAAAAGCCTTGAATCTGCGGCGCATGTAAATCCATTGTAAGTATGCGGTCGGCACCGGCGGTTGTAATCATGTCGGCGACGAGCTTCGCGGAGATTGGGTCGCGCCCCTTTGCCTTTCTGTCCTGGCGCGCATATCCGAAATAGGGTACAACAGCAGTGATTCTACCTGCTGACGCCCGTTTGAACGCGTCAATCATGATAAGAAGCTCCATAAGATGACGGTTGACCGGTGAGGCAGTTGATTGAACTACAAAAACATCGCTTCCACGAACAGATTCATGAACAGATACCGAAATTTCTCCATCACTGAACATACCGACATCACTTTTCCCGAGCGGCAGACCCAGATATTCGCTCATTTCTTTTGCCAATCTTGGATTTGAGTTTGCGGTGAAGATTTTGATATCTCTACCATGCAGATTCATTTTTTTAATTCCCCCTGTGCTTATAACACTGTTATTTTGACTTCTTTTCGATATACTTTTTAAGTTTTTTAGCGGCCCAGCCCTCAATTGTTGTCTGGCGCGCTCTGCCTACGGCAAGGGCCCCGTCCGGTACGTCATGAGTCACGGTAGTGCCCGCCGCAGTATAAGCGCCGTTTCCGACCGATACGGGAGCGACGAGATTTGTGTTGCAGCCGATAAACGCATAGTCGCCGACCACTGTGCGGTTTTTGACCTCGCCGTCATAGTTTACGACGACAACACCGCAGCCGAAATTGCAGAAGCGGCCTATATCGCTGTCGCCGATATACGTTAGATGCGCAAGGCTTGTGCCCTCGCCGATATGCGAGTTTTTGACCTCGACAAAGTCTCCGATTTTCACATTATTGTCGATTATGCTGTCGGGACGGAGATGGACATAAGGACCGATTTTTACACAGGACCCGATTGTGCTGTCAAAGCCCTGTGAGGCATTAAATACAGAATCATTACCGATAGTAACATTTACAAGCAGTGAATTCGGACCGATTTTTGCACCGGATGCGATATGAGTACTGCCATAAAGCATACAGCCGGGCAGAATTGTCGCTCCCGCTTCGATTGTAACATCGGGACCGATTGCAACGCCATCTGTGCCGATAAAATGAACACCGTTGCCGAGATGCTTTTCAATTGCCCGTCTATTTGATATATTGTTCATGGCCAGCAGGTCTGAAGGGGTTTTGCCGCTGAGAGCCATACTGCTGTCAGACGAGATAAAGCAGCCGATATTTTTTTTATCATCAAGTAAAGATAAAACAGTTTCAGACAGTGAATACTCGCCGTTTTTGTCCTGCGCCTTTTTGCATTCAAGAGCACTGATTAAATCGGCGGTTTTAAACCAATATGCACCGGTATCGATTTCTTTAAATTCCGATTGAGCGGAAGCGCAATCGGAGTCGCGGATAATCGCACTGAGCTTATTGCCCGAGCGAACGATTCTATCATGACCGACAGGGTAATCGGCATGAGAACCGATTACGGTGACCGAATTATCTCCGCTGAGATGCAGTTCAAGTGCGCCGAGAATAGATGCGCTGTCAAGAAAAGGAGCGTCACCGTTAAGTACAAGGGTATTGCCGGAATTTTCCTGTAAAAAACTCTTTCCGCACAAAACCGCGTGTCCTGTTCCAAGACGCTCCATTTGTTCTGCTATATCACAGCCGCAAGCGGCCTTTTTAACATCATCGTTGCCTGAAATAACACAAATTTTCAGAATATCCGATTTTCGAACTGCGTCGATAACCCAAAAGAGCATCGGCTTGCCCGAAACTTCACACAGTACTTTTGATCCTGCCGCATGCATGCGCTTTCCATCGCCTGCAGCGAGGATAATACAATTAAGATTTTTTGAACAGAAGTCCATAAACTCCAACCTCACATAATATTATAAAAGTGGTTTTGTATCAAAAAAATACGGTATCTATATTATTGCAATTTTTGATGTGGTTTTCAAGGCTTTTCAGTGAAATAAAGCAAATGAGACAACAACGAAGCAAATATAGGCCGTTGTTTTAATGAAATCACAAGAAAATGCGCTCGGATAGAGGAATAATCAGATTAGATAGTGACAACTTATTTCACTTCTGTTATAATATTCGGGCACAGTAGCACAATTTATATGTTATTAAAAAAATGGAGGACACTTGAATTATGGGTCATAAGTATGTCTATCTCTTTTCCGAGGGAAACGGTTCTATGCGGGAGCTTCTCGGCGGAAAAGGCGCAAATCTTGCTGAAATGACAAATCTCGGAATGCCGGTACCCCAGGGTTTTACGGTGACAACAGAGGCTTGCACACGTTATTATGAGGATGGAAAAACCATCTCATCCGACATCGAAGCTGAAATCTACAAAAATCTGACAAAGATGGAAGAGATTACAGGTAAGAAATTCGGAGACGCCGAAAATCCGCTTCTCGTCTCGGTTCGCTCGGGCGCGCGCGCGTCAATGCCCGGCATGATGGATACCATTCTCAATCTCGGCATAAACGATACTGTTGTTAAGGGAATAGCAAAGCTCATGAACAACGAGCGCTTTGCATACGACAGCTATCGCCGCTTTATACAAATGTATTCTGATGTTGTCATGGAAATATCCAAAAAGCGTTTTGAGATGATTATCGATGAGATGAAAGAAGCGCGCGGAGTTGTTCAGGACACTGAGCTTGACACTGCGGCACTCAAAGAGATGGTTCAGAAATTCAAGGACTTTTATAAAGCGGAAATCGGTGAGGATTTCCCCACCGATCCGAAAACACAGCTCATGGGTGCTGTCAAGGCTGTTTTCCGTTCATGGGATAATGACCGTGCGGTATTCTATCGTCGCATGAACGATATCCCCGCATCATGGGGCACGGCAGTAAGCGTTCAGTCAATGGTGTTCGGGAATATGGGCGATGATTGCGGAACCGGAGTTGCATTTACACGAGATCCTGCAACAGGAGATAAAAATCTTTACGGCGAATTTCTCATGAACGCACAGGGCGAGGATGTTGTTGCGGGTGTGCGCACTCCGTCGCCGATAAGTCATCTGAAGGATATCAATCCCGAAGTTTACAATCAGTTTGTCGAAATCGCAAACAAGCTTGAGAAGCACTATAAAGATATGCAGGATATGGAGTTCACCATTGAAAACGGAAAGCTATATATGCTCCAGACCCGCAACGGCAAGAGAACGGCTGCTGCTTCACTAAAGGTTGCGTGTGACCTTGTCGACGAGGGAATGATCGACAAAGAAAAAGCACTGCTCATGGTCGATCCAAGACAGCTTGATGCTCTGCTTCACCCGCAGTTTGACGCTAAAGCCCTTAAAGCGGCGATTCCCGCAGGGTCTGCGCTTCCTGCAAGTCCGGGAGCAGCGTGCGGACAGGTTGCATTTTCGGCTGAGGAAGCCATAAGAATGGAGTCGGAGGGCAAAGCGGTTGTCCTTGTGCGCCTTGAGACAAGCCCGGAGGACATCGAGGGCATGCACGTTTCACAGGGTATACTCACGGTTCGCGGCGGAATGACAAGCCATGCTGCTGTTGTTGCGCGCGGCATGGGAACCTGCTGTGTTTCCGGCTGCGGTGAGCTTAAGATAAATGAGGCACAGCACACCTTTACACTTGGCGGCAAAACAGCAAAGGGCGGGGATTTCATCTCGCTTGACGGAAGCACGGGAAATATTTATTTACAGGCAATCCCCACGGTTGAAGCGGCTATCACAGGGGACTTTGAGCGGTTTATGGGCTGGGCTGACGAGGTTCGCTCACTTCATGTACGCACAAATGCCGATACGCCTTATGACGCTGCGCAGGCAGTCAAGTTTGGAGCAGAGGGTGTCGGTCTTTGCCGCACTGAGCACATGTTCTTTGAGGGTGATCGAATTCGCGCAATGCGGGAGATGATTCTTTCAAATGACGAAGCCAGCCGCCGCAAGGCACTCGAAAAGCTTCTTCCGATGCAGCAGAGTGACTTTGAGGGAATTTACGAGGCAATGGAAGGCCGTCCGGTAACTATCCGCTTCCTTGATCCGCCTCTTCATGAGTTTCTGCCCACAGATGCGGACGACATTGCCGAGCTTGCAAAGGAAATGAATATCTCTGCCGATGATATCAGCGCAAAATGCGTTGAGCTCCATGAGTTTAACCCGATGATGGGCCATCGCGGCTGTCGTTTGGCGGTTTCGTATCCGGAAATTGCGGAGATGCAGACAACGGCAGTTATCAAAGCCGCTCTGGCAGTAAAAGCGCGCAAAGGCTTTGATGTTGTCCCCGAAATCATGATTCCGCTGGTGGGAGACATAAACGAGCTTAAGTTTGTCAAGAACATCGTAACGACAACAGCAGACAAGCTCATTGCCGAAAGCGGAGTTGTGATAAAATATATGGTTGGCACGATGATTGAGATTCCGCGTGCGGCAATTACGGCGGACATAATTGCAAAAGAGGCGGAGTTCTTCAGCTTTGGCACAAACGATCTTACACAGATGACCTTTGGCTTCTCACGTGATGATGCCGGTAAATTCCTCGGCGACTATTACGCGAAAAAAGTCTATGAGGCTGACCCGTTTGCAAAACTCGACCAAGAGGGTGTCGGCAAGCTCGTAGACATGGCCTGCAAGCTCGGTCGCTCAACACGCCCCGACATCAAGCTCGGAATATGCGGCGAACATGGCGGCGATCCCTCGTCAGTGGAATTTTGCCACAAAACAGGCCTTGCATATGTTTCCTGCTCGCCCTTCCGTGTGCCGATTGCACGTCTTGCGGCGGCTCAGTCACAAATTAAATTTCCCCGCTGATTCTGCTATTGCCAAGTTGCAGTGCAGACCGTGCGTTCAAAAAACAGCGGTATTTAAGCTGAGCGGCACATCTGCCCGTTAAAAACGAATATTGACATCAAAACCCCCAAATCAAATGCGGCTCAAGCTGAGAGCCGATAGTTGATTTGGGGGTTTTTGCGAATTGTGAAAAGCAAGTGCTGTGAAATGGTTGCAGATAGCTGAGTGCGAAAATCAAAGCAGCTTTAGCGCCCGTTTGTTTTTTAAACAAAGAAATTCCTCAAGAAAGCGCCATTTGGATATCCTTGCTGTTTAGATATCGAAAAGCAGTGAGGTTTAAGAAGCCGTCACTGTTTTTGGTTATGGTATAGACATATGTCATCATATTGTCAGCGATGTCAGCCACCATTGAATTGTCTACCTCACTTGCATCTGCACCGTCTGAATGCTCGGGATACTTTGCGATGAAAAGCGGATCGAGCAGATTGAGCATGTAAAGCTCGTAGCCGTCGTCGGTTTTTGTGCAGCGGTAAGGATAAAGAAAGCTCGGAATAGAGCCCATGCTTGTTTTAATTACGACGCTGTTTGCGGAATCAATTATGTACGGTTCGTAATTTTGTGTCAGGTATGATTCGGAGAGCGCGGTACCCTTTCCGAAAAAGTCGCTTACGGCGGTGTTGAGCTTAGACAGTGACAGAGAATAGGAATATCCGTCCGGCAATGGCTGAAAATCGGAATTCATGCGTGTGACGGCAGTGAAAAACAAAGTATAATCCGACAATTCGGAGGAATCGGTAAATTCTTGAGGCAGAATATTAAACGGAGCCACAAAAGTGACGAGCTTTTTCAATAGTGAGTCGTCAACCTCAATAACCGGTTCAAGCAGAGGTTTTTGCTCCGCGGCAGGGTCAACATCACTTGAAATGGGTGGTTCCTGTTTGTCGGAGGGTTCAAGCAGCGGAGGAGCAGAGGAGCTTTTACATGCGGTAAAGCACAAACAAACAATAATAGCGATAATAACACAGAGCAGTTTTTTCATCTGTTACACCTGATTTCAGTTAGGGACAAAATGTGCAGACTCCAATGCCGCACACATACGGGTGAAGAATAGAAGCGTAAAATATGAGGCAGAGGATTTAAAGGCTAAGAGAGGCCGTCGATTCTTGCTCTGTCCTGATCTCCGTCGGCTTTAAACATTGTGTAATTTGAGGGATCGCTTGTGAAAAAGAAATAGTCGGTATTTTCCATAAGCGGCGGATTGAGGTAATTTGGAACAATATTAATATCACCTTTTTGGCGCAGAGAGAGTCCGGCGCTTGCCATAGCTGATTTATCGACCCCAAAAGCATACCAGTCGCAGAATTCCGCGTCAAGCTCGTGCATCAATCGGTCGAGGAACTGTCCGCAGCCGGAGACATATTCAGTGTCCCCGATGAAGTCGACAACCCTAACAACACATGAGCTCTCGTGCCGGACAACTCGCAGCACAAGGAGTGCGACTGCATGTCCGCATTCTTTTGCGGCGTAGATTTTGTAATCAAGCCCGCGATTTTCAAAAAACCGTTTTTTGGCATAAGCTCTATCTTTATATGGTTTATTTTCATGAAAGTCCTCAAAATTGAAGCACTCAAGCTCCGATTCGCTTTTCAGCTCGATAAACTCAAGTGTGCTCGGCAAAATGGAAAGTATGTCAGGGGAAACAATATTACACATTGTATATTTATGCAGCGAATCATTGTATCTGTAGTATTGCGCTAATTCGCCGACATAATATCCGAAAAACTCATAAAGATTTCTCGTGTTTTCACGGATATTGTTGCAGCCGATAGTGCGGCATGATGTGAGAGTGCGAATTTGCTCCAAAAGCTTGAAACCGAGTCCGAACGGTGCACCTTTTTTTGTGACGATGAAGCTTATCCACACATCCGGAGTAGGTGAGCTGCTCGCGCAGATAAAGCCGCATACGCTCAAAAATTCACCTGTCTCGTCATCCTTGGCGACCGCGAAATTTATCAGCCCGTCATCGCGTCGATAGTAGTATTCAAACAGCTGTTCGTCGTGAATAAGCGGGTGTTTGGATTTCCAGGCGGATTCACAAAAAGTGCGAAACTCCTCAAGCTCACTGTCGGCAAGGCGGCGAATTGTCACTTTGTCCATATCAGTACTGACTTCCCCCCGTAATGGGTATAACGGCTCCGCTTGTATATTCGTTATCGTCATCAAGAAGATGCCATGCGGTCGGAGCGATATCCGCTGGCCGGGCGTTTCTGCCCATAGGATGATTTTTTGCACTTGCCTCAACGGTCAGGTCGGCAATATCGGCAAGAAATTTCGTCTCGGTCATGCTTGGTGCGATACCGTTGAAGGTTACGCCCTTGTCGGCAAATTCGGTTGCAAGTGAGCGCATAAGACCCATGACGGCATATTTTACCGCGACATAGCTAGTCAGATATTTCGGCGGAACACCGATGCAATAGCTTGTCAGCATAAAAACAACGCGACCGAATCGCTGCTTTGCCATTGCGGGAACAAATTCACGGCATATAAGAATTGCACTCATGAAAGCAACATTAATTTCAAGCTCAAATTTGTTCTCATCAAAATTTTTGAGCCTTGTCGGTATTGCAGGCATACAGGGCAGATGAACGATTTTCGTGACATTTAGTTCAAGGGCTTTGACGGCGGCGATAAAATCGCGTATGCCCTCGACGGTTGCGAGATTTCCGCTGACGGAATATATTTTGCGCTCGTCCGTGTCCAGATCCCTGACCTTGTCGGGCGCGGCAAAAACATGTGCGATTATGTTGCCGGAAAGTCCGCTGATTATGGCGGTGCCCATATCGCTGTCGGCTCCGACGACGAGAGTGGCATTTTTAGAAGCTGTCATTTCTTTTTTACCTCCGATTTGCGCAAAATATTCTCAAGCTGTGCAGCGTAGCCCCGCATCACAGAGAGGGCGCGCTTGTCATCATGGTTGAAAAGCGGGTATTCAAGATAGATTGAGCTGAGCAGAGTGAATGCTTCGTCATACTCCTCGTCACTTAAATCCTCATATACTCTCGGAGTTTTTGCGGTTGTTATAGCCTTAAAATCGGCACAAAATTGCTCGCAGTCCCTGCAAACATCCTCTATATCAGCTGTCATACGCTCTCTCCCGGTAAAAATTATTTATTTTGCAGAATACCGGCTTTGATACAGCCTCTGTTGACCGTTATTCCGTTTTGGTTAGTGATTTTAGCATCGATTTCTATTCGCCCGAATGCCTCTTGAATCTCGGAAATCCTGCCGGTGACTGTAAGTACGTCTCCGATAAAAACCGGTTTTTTAAATTTGGTTGTCACCTCATGAAGCAGACATAATTCTCCGGGCAGATATACGCCTGCAAGCGTCGAGTAAAATCCGGCAACGAGCATACCAAATACAACCCGCCCCGGATATCCGCGCTCGGCGGCATAGTTCTCATCATTGTGCAACGGATTTACATCACCGCTGTAATCGCGAAATCGGTCGAGCATTTCTGCGGTCACTGTTACTGTAAACTGCTCGGACTGACCGAGGGACAGCTCTGTGATAGTATAATGATTCATGATAAAACCTCGATTTGTTATGCTTAAAGTAACCGGCGGCGCGACAAAAACACTTTAAAAAAGACAGTCGGAAAAAGTTTCCGCGATTTAAAAATATTAAATGCAGAAAATCAGTATGAAAAAGATGTGATTAAAGCTTTGACATGATAAGATCTATCATCTCGCCGACGTTTTTCAGGCCCTCGACCTCGCTCACTGCGAATTTGATAGAGAAAAGCTTTTCGAGCGCGACCAAAATATTTATCTGCTCAAGGCTGTCCCAGTCCTCAATATCCGCGGAGGTGGTATCATCCGAGATGACGATATCCTCATCGTCGAAAATGTTGCAGAATACGGTATTTGCTTTTTCCATAACTTGTTGTCTATTCATTGTATACCTCGATAGATTTATTTTTGTTTTCGTAGTTTTCTGGAATGGAGTATCGCCAAACGCTGTCGTCGCCGTTCTGCTCGATTTTTTCAAAACCGAGAGTTCCGTAATAGTTTGCGACAATAACATTCTTTGCGGTTTTAAAATAGCTTCCGGTGATAGTCTTGACTCCGCGCGCACAGCATATTCGAACAAGCTCGTCAAACATTGCATATTCGAGCTCGCGCTTAAATACGCGGCAGCTCATAATCCAAAGCTCGATATCGGCATTGGTATTTTCGATATTCGCAACTATTTCTGTTACGATGCCATTATCGCCGAATTTGTCCTCAAGACGGCCGCTGAGCGTTATTGCGTTCGGATTAGCTGCCCGCTGTTCGAGTTCGTTTTGTGTATAACGCCGCGTGGTAAGGTTAAACTGATTGGTCTTGTTTGCAAGCTGTGCTATACGCTCGATGCCCCCCGGGGTAAAGGCGGATATATATCCGCGCATGTTGAGAGATTTTAAATATGCGCCATAGTCGGTAAATCCGGACTCCAACTTTTCACGCTCAAGATTCTGCTTGTACATCTCGGCGCGTTTGATATCATCTGCGGAAAGAGCGGTAATCTCAAAATATGCGCCGTTTGCAATTGTCAGAGCAAAGCGTTCGGGAGCGCTGAGCTCAGGGACAGAAATTCCGAGATTTGCTGCACGGACAATTTCACGTTCGGCGGGATTGTCGTCGGCAAACACAAATGAGTCAACGCCTACATTGAGATCATGTGCGCTCTGAACAAGATTCATGGATTTTGGTTCCCAGTTTGCTTTAAAGCTCAAAAAGTCATCGACTTTCAGCACGCTCGAAGGGTGGTCAAACCCACTTTTGGCGGCGGATTCCTCGTTTTTACTGCAAACACCGAGAATCACTCCGATACCGGAAAGTTCTTTTGCATAGCGTTGAAGCTCGGTGTGCGCAATTCCCTCGGGACTTTCCGTCCCGAGCTTTATCCCCTCAACGCCGTCATCGCCGATGACTCCGTGCCAAAGCGTGTTGTCGAGATCAAGCATGAGCGCCTTTTTGTTTTTTCCGAAAAGCGATTTTATAATCGCCGCAACCGAGTGGCACAAATATGGAATAGCCTCAGGGTTAATTGCGTATTTATAGCTGTTGTAATAACTGGGATCACTGAATTTGTCAATGCCGTATGAAGCGGAGATGTAGTTGAAATCGTTAATATAAAGGTTCTTGTGAGAAAAAGCATAGTCAGCCATTTTTTCGTTGAGCTGATTTACAAATCGGATCTTACCGCTCGGAGACACGGCATCGTAATTGCCCATTACGCGGTACTGAGGGTATTCAAAATTATTCTGAATCACAGGACATTTAAATTTTTCCGCAGACTGCCAGACGCTCTTAAAGCGGTTGAAGGTATTTTCGAGCTTGATGGAACAGCTTTCCCGAGACTCGCCTGCAAAAGGCGGATTTTCGATATTGTGTGTGCTCGTATTGATGAAAATAACATCGGGTTCAAAGGCGGCAAGAGCTCCGTCGTCAAAGATGATATCCTCGTAAAAACGCGAATAGTCACCGACAAAAAACTCGGGTTTGATTCCGCTGTCAAGCAAAAAAAGCTCAAGAATATTTTTTATTTCACCTATTGTCGTGCCCGATAAAAGAGCGATTTTTTTGTCAATCAGACCGCTGTTCAGGAGCAGCTGCTTCTTGATTGCGCGTTTGCTTTGCATTATAAATGAAGCATCAAAAGGATATTCAAGCATAACAACCTCCGTGCTGATGTTTTTTGCGATTGTGTTACTTCGCAAGGGTTGAATAAAATAAATATTTGTTATGAATTATAGCATAAATACACTTGTTATGTAAAATACAAACCGCAAATTACGCAGACAGACTTATTCTAAGCGTGTTTGCAATTGAAAAATGCAGATTAAATGTGATAGAATAACAGAAATATACATTTTAAATGAATAATGGCTGACTCGCAATAGGCAATGCTTTTGGCGTGCTGCGAAACAGAAGTATTGCAACGCCTGACAGGCTCTCAATTTCCATTTAATTATGCATTGCGGTAATGTCATGCAGAGGAGAAGGCAGATGAAAATAGCCGTTTTGATATTAATTGCGTTATTTTTAATAACTCTCGGAATCCTCGCACTTGCAATGCACAAAAATGCTCTTTGCAGACAGACGAAAAAAGACTGGAATTATGACCCGTCAACCGATGAAAGCAAAATGACGCCATCCGGAACGTCTCCGTATCGAACGCATGCGGTAGACGGCAACATCTGGTGGAACAAGCAGCCCATTCAGCGTGTTGAAATAAAATCGCAGGAAGGTCTTTTGCTGGTTGGCAATATTTTGTATGCGATTAACAAAACGAATAAGCTTGCCTTTGTGATTCACGGACACCAATGTGTGTCAGGCGAAATGGGCTTTATCGCAAAAATGTACTATGAGATGGGATATAACGTGTTTATGCCCGATCAGCGCGCACATGGCAAGAGTGAGGGCAAGTATATCGGCATGGGCTGGCTCGAACGCAGGGATATGCTGCTGTGGCTTGACAGGATTATTGCAATGCTCGGAGCTGAGACGAAAATTGTTATGCATGGCATCTCAATGGGAGCAGCCACGGTGATGATGACATGCGGGGAATCCGAGCTTCCGTCAAATGTCAAATGTGCAATTGAAGACTGCGGGTATACCAATGCCTATGATTCTTTTTTGTATCATCTGCAGGTCGATGACAGCAGGCTTCCGTTCAAGCGTCTGATAATATCGATTGCGAGCGGATACAATCGATTGGTCAGCCACTATGGGCTAAAGGAGGCAAGCGCGGTTGAGCCGCTTCGCCGCTGTCATGTACCTATGCTGTTCATACATGGAACGCACGATCTTGTGGTGCCGTTTGAGATGATGCGTGACCTGTATGACGCATGTGCAGGTGATAAAAAAATGTTTATTGTGGAGGGAGCTCAGCACGGAATAAGCTTTTTTAAAAACACGCCGCTTTACAAAAAGACAGTCAGTGAGTTTGTTGAAAATTATATCGGACAATAGGGGAAATACTAAATCAAAGTCAACAGAGCAAAGAGAAAAAATTGCGACAGGCTGATTTTTGAGAGAGATAAGCCGCTTTCCGTGATTGCGCCAATATTTTAAGCGCGAAAGCATGTGCAGGTCGAGTACAGCCTATGACAGATGGTTTGTCGAAGTATAAATTCTGTGGGCAATGACATATATCGAAACAAATTTAATCAGCTTTCTTATGTCATCGGGTGCAAGACCATAATTCACGTCTCCCTGCGGCACATCGAGACCGCCCATTCCCATGTTGTGAGTGACGTTTGACTGATGCTCCACAAGGGCGGAGAACTCAAAGGGAACACCCTCTTTTTCCCCTTTGAAATGTATGCCGGACAGATCTGCGGTCATGATTCCGCTGCCGCATCTGTAATACCCGAATTTGTTGTCTACGGTTTTAAAAAGGGTGCATGCACTTGTGAATGAATAGTCAGAGCGCTGCATCTCGCTTTTAAGCAGATTGAGCTCGCTGTTGTACCAATCAACAGGATTGTCAAAAAAGGTTTGACAGCCATTTGCCCCATGAAGAAATCCAAAGGAATCTATTTCTACTTTGTATCCGCATTTTCCACAAATCAATTCGTTGTTTTTTGACGAAAAGGTAAAATCGCAGTTGCAACGAGGACAGTGATATAGTATACTCTGAAGGCCATCTGTTGTGCGTTTCGGCCTGAATTCAACGTGTTTTTCGCGTTGCCATTCGTATTCGTTATAGCTTAATGCTGCGGATATTTTATTGAAAATCTCATCGGCGGAAAGCTCGGATAATTGTTCGGAGGAAAGAAGCCGAACTGCCGTACTTTCAATTCTGCCGTGATACTGCTTTCCGTTTGCCCATTTTGGGCCGGTCAGATGATCTCCTCGAATGGAGCATATGATGACGGGAAGTCCAAGCTTTTTGACAAGCTTTGATATGCTTTTGTCAATCTCTCCGGTTGCCCCGGTATAGGTCACCTGCCCCTCGGGAAAGATGCCGAGACTCTGTCCGTTTTTTGCAGTGGCAAGGCAAGCGCGAATTGCCGTCGTATCGGGAACAAACTGCTTTTTCGGAATACACCCCATAAAGCTCAGCAGCCGTCCGAGCAGTGCGTGCCGAAAGAAATAGGTCGTAACCATGAAATTGAGCCTTATCGGATATAAGGTCAGAGCCATTATGATAAAATCCAGATTGCTTTCATGATTTCCCAGAACAACAGCAGGGGAGTTAATTCCCTTAAGCTGTGAGTTATCAAGATGCAAATTGTAAACAATATACATGTACGCGCGGCAGCAGATAACAGCAAGCAGGTATAGCGGAGCAAATGGCTTGCGGGGAGCTTTTGAAACTTTCTTTTTTTTCTCCGATGACATAATTCAGACACCACCATTAAACTGATTAAAATGTAATGCATGCAAATGAAATTATTACTTCCATGAATTAAGATATTTTTTTACCGTGTGGCACGCATAGAATATAATACCACAATTGGTACAAAAGGGATAGCGATTGAAAGAGGGTACGGCAAAAATGGCAAAAATGTCAACGAAAATGAAGGTGCTGATTATATCGGCAATATGTGTTGTGATTGTTCTGGCAATCGGCGGATGCGAAAGGATTTTTGCCGGCCGCGCACGTGTTCATGGCTATTCCGGTTATATTGAGATGACGGCGGAGCTTTTGAATGACGGCAAATTTAAGATTAAGGTTGACAGGCAGAACGAGGGATATGGAATAGGGGATCTTGCAGTCAGCCGAATTGTTGATGAGATAAACGAGGATCAGAATCCGGATGTGGACATTATAGCGGGGGCGACAGAATCCAGCGCGGCTGCAATTGAGTGCGCAAAGCATGCGCTGAAAAGCGCGGGAATTGACCCGGATAGCTTAGCACAGAGCAAAGACGACAAGGAGAACGGGGAGTATATCGACTATACTTGTGATGTCGTTGTTGTCGGAGCGGGAGGTGCAGGCTTGACGGCGGCAATATCAGCAGCGCAAAACGGTGCAAATGTAATTCTTGTGGAAAAAATGGGGCTGGCAGGCGGCACAACTGTGCGAAGCGGCGGAATGGTGATGGCGGCAGGTACAGAGCAACAGGCATACGATGGAATTAGCGACAGCACTTCAAGCTTTGCAGGATTCTTGTATGATCATTCCGGCGATTCGGTTCAGCAGAACAGACTGATTTCCCTCTCAGAACACTCGGCGGATAACATTAAATTTTTGACAGATATCGGGGTATCTTTTTCAGACACGCTGCTCTCTACAGAAGACAGCCCAACTCCACGCATACATCTTGCGGTAAATGCCAAGGGAGATGCGAGCGGCGGTGCCATTATCAAACCGCTGGTTGAAGCTGCCGTTGCTGCGGGTGTTCGGATAATATACAACAGTGAAGTTTATGAACTGACCAGGGATATGGTCGGTGAGATTATGGGAGTTCGTGCAAAACAGGATGACGGAGATATCATTACTGTATGGGCCGATGCAACTGTCCTTGCAACGGGCGGCTATGATCGCAGCTCGGTGTTTTTACAGGATTTCAACAAAGTGCCTGCGCTTCCCGTATATTCGTATACCTCTGTCGGCAGCACCGGTGAGGGAATAGAGCTTGCTCGGAAGGCCGGAGCAAAAATTCTCGAGGGCTCGCTCATTGCGGAGCTGTACGATTTTTATGCAAATTCAAATGGCTCGAGCGGATTGCTCGTAACTCCTGACGGAGCACGGTTTGTCAATGAGGAGAACTCCGCGCTTGCACAGGGCTCGGCGATTCAGATAGCGGGATATGGAACGGCTTATCTCATAACCGATTCGCATGGATATAAAGGCTCATTTAAAAATGGGATCAAAAACGAGACCGTGGTTAAAGCCGATACATTGGAGCAGCTTGCAGAAATACTCAATGCAAAGCAGCTTGTCAATACAGTGAAAAACTATAATCAGGCATGTGCGGTCGGGGTTGACGAGGAGTTTGGAAAGTCCGTCGAAAGCTTGAAAGCAATCGGCAGGGGACCTTATTACGCAGTGCAGTATTCCTTGAAAAGCTATGGTACAATGGGAGGAATACGCACCAACACAGGCGGTCAGGCTATGAGCGAAATAGGGGCGGTTCCCGGACTGTTCGCGTGCGGAGAAGCGGCAAACGGAAACTGCTTAAGCGGTTCATATCCCGGCAATGGCGCATCGCTTGCGCAGGTAATTGATTCGGGCAGACTTGCAGGCAAAAGTGCAAGCGAATATTCCAAGTCCGACCATGTTCAGAGTATCATTGTAACGGAAGAAAAAGATGCGAAGGATAGCAAGGATAAAAAAGACGATAAGGACAAAAACAGATAACTTTGATAAGTTCGGCGGAAACCTGCAATTATAAATCGAAGCAGTTTGCTGGCTGTTACGGAAACAATGAAAAATTCGTAAAGGGCACAAGCAGAGCATCTGAGTGCGGATATTAATATGCCGCTACCTGATGAGCACAAGTAAGCGACGAAGCCGGATACGACGAATTTATCCCGCGTGACTGCGCACAGGGGATAAAGGCGATAAAAGGAGCGAATTTCTATGAATGGACAAAAAAGAAGCGATATCAAAATAGGCGGCAAAGTTAAAATTATACTGAAAGCCGACCAGCCAACCGGAAGGCTGACTGAAGGAATCGTGGCGAGAATTTTAACCAATAGCAGTGTGCACCCCCATGGTATCAAGGTTATGCTTTCGGACGGACAGGTGGGCAGGGTGCAGGAGCTGTTGCTCTGACCTTGACGTCGGTATGCTTTAGGCTTTGTCCGGCAGGAGCGGCGCAGCTTTGGTATTGATTTATAATAAACAGAAGAATTTAAAGCCATACGCAAAACCCTTTGCACTCGGGGTTTGCGTATGGCTTTCGTTTTTAAAAATCAGCAGTCAAACACCGGTCGAGCGCATATAAGGCATTCGCACCGGGGCATAGGCATGGCATGCAAAAATTCAATTTGCTTCTGAGTTCTGTTATTGCCTTTATCTTTTTATTGACCCAACAGCGAGAAATGCTTGAAGAAAGGTACGGC
>JAVXQD010000008.1:0-73404 GCA_036644375.1 Oscillospiraceae bacterium | reverse complement strand
AAGTATAGGGGGCACACAGTATGCTTGAGGTTAAAAATATTGACGTGTATTATGACAAGGTACAAGCGCTCCGGGGAATCTCAATATCTGTAGGCACAAGTGAAATAGTGTCTGTTATCGGAGCAAATGGAGCAGGAAAAAGCACCCTAATGAAAGCTATAATGGGCTTATCTCATGTATCCTCCGGTGAAATCACTTTTATGGACAAGGCTATCACAAAACTACAGCCACACCAAGTAGTCAAACGCGGAATTATTTATGTAGAGGAAGGACGACGCATTTTTCCTGATCTTTCTGTATACGATAATCTTATAATGGGCTCATATTCCAAACATTACTCCCACAAGGAAGAAGTTGAAAAAGTCGCAGAACAGTATGAGTTTTTTCCGAAACTAAAAGAAAGAGCCTCACAGCTGGGTGGATCGCTTAGTGGAGGTGAACAGCAAATGCTTGCAATTGCAAGGGGGCTAATGGCAGATCCAAAGCTTCTGATGTTGGATGAACCTTCGCTGGGTCTTGCTCCTGTTATTGTTGAAGATATTTTCAATATCATTGTGCAAATTAATAAGAAAAAAAATCTTCCGATTATTCTGGTCGAGCAAAATGCATATATGGCTCTCGAAACTTCTGTCAGGGCTTATGTTCTTGAGTTAGGCGATTTAAAACAGCAAGGCTCTGCCGTTGAATTACTTGAGAGTCCTGAAATCAAAAAAGCATATCTGGGAGGTTAATTTGTCGTGTTTATCGACTTTCCCCCGGTAAATGTACTTGTTGAGGGAATGGAAAACATCCATCCCCCAAAATTAGTATGTATATGCCAAAAGTATGATCCTGAAAAAATCGAAAACATTCCGGCGCACCTGTATTCACAGTTATCTCATGTCCAACAGGAAAATTATGATGGCAAATCAATTGCCATCACAGCCGGCAGTAGAGGAATACCTCATATTGATGTTATTCTGCGTTCGCTTTGCTCCTTGTTGAAAGAATGGGGAGCGAGGCCATTCATTGTTCCCGCAATGGGCAGCCACGGCGGTGGCACAGCACAAGGACAAGCCGAATTGCTGGCCGGATATAATATCACCGAATCCAACATAGGCGCCCCTGTTGTTTCCAGCATGGAAGTGGTCCAATACGGAGAATTGGAGGGTATTCCTCTCTATTGTGATCGTGCTGCTTTTGAAAGTGATGGCGTGGTAATACTAAACAAAATAAAACCCCATACGGATTTTCGTGGTGAGATAGAAAGCGGTCTATGCAAAATGATGACTATAGGAATATCAAAGCACAAAGGTGCTTCTATGTTCCACACCTTGGGTTTTGCACGATTTTCCGAGCTGATTCCCGCCGTTGCCACGAAATTTCTTGCTTCTGTACCTGTAAAATTCGGAATAGGAATCGTACAAAATGCATATGATGAAATTTGCAACATTGAAGTACTGACTCCGGATTCGTTGATTGAAGGTGAAAAGCGTCTGCTTAATGTCGCAAAGGAAAAAATTGCTCATTTTCTTTTTCCTTCTCTTGATGTGTTATTGATCGATGAAATCGGTAAAAACATAAGCGGATTCGGACAAGATCCTAATATAGTAGGGCGAATTAATTCAGGGTTACCGGGATTTGATGACGTTTTAAATTTACAACGACTATTCATACGCGGGTTAAGCGAAGAAACTCATCATAATGGTTGCGGGATAGCCGCAGCCGATGTGACAACAAGGTCGTGCTTAAACAGTATAGATTGGGATACTACGTGGACCAATACAATTACGTCAACACAATTAAACGGTGGTAAAATACCCGTCTACATGAATAATGATTTCGATGCAATATGTCTTGCCATTCGCACCTGTAATGGCATTGATTATCCTAATGTAAAGTTGGCTCGCATTAAAAATACGTTGTGTATGAGTAAAATTGAAGTTTCTGAGGCACTATATGAACAAATTAAAGAACAGAAAAATATTCAGTATATCTCCGGTCCCTATGCCATGAGTTTTGATGCGATGGGTATGTTGCTTTAATTGGAAACACTCGGTTATGACAAGACCAATCGAGTGTTTCTTTGTTTTTTATCAGCACATCTGCTTCATGTTCTTGTCATCGTGCATCTTATAAAAACATATGGGGCTCTGCGAGGTATAAACTTCAAGACATATAAATTGTAGCTATTATCACTCTAATTTGTGTTTTATACTGCTTGTTTGCCAATTTATTTGTACTCGCTCGGAGATACGCCGGTGTATTTGCGGAATATTTTCGAAAAATAGCCCTGGCTGTTATAGCCTGTTGCAAATGCAATTTCTTTTACACTCATCTTACCTTCAAGAAGAAATTCCTTTGCCTTTTCGATGCGGCATTTCGTGAGGTAATCTGTAAATGTTGTGCCGGTTTGCTTTTTGAACAGCTTGCTCAGATAAAACATGGAAAAGTTCAGTTCCGCCGCGATATCGTCAAGCGTCAGATTATCCATATATCTCTGATTGACTATCTGCATCGCGGCAATAGCAGTTTTGTTTGACCTTGTGGTCTCTTGTCCGCGCAGCATATCAGCCATTTCGATAAAAGAGGCAATAAGCGTATCCCTCAACGCCTGACTGTCTTTATATGAAAATACCCTTTCAATAGAAAGCGGAGGGGTATCTGCCGCTATTTCCGGAAAATAGCCATTCACCACTACATACAGCCAGTAAGCTTGCTCGAGCAATTTCTGATTTGTCTCATTCAGCTGCAATATAACAAAGACTTTGCGAACCTCATCTGCGACTTTTTCATTTTCGCCGCTTCGGATATATGTGCATATTTTTGTCACAGCCTCTGACAAATCCTCGCTGCTGCTGCTTTTGTTGATAATAATTTGATTGTGAAGCACAATATCACTGCCGTTTACCGTCGCAAATCGAACTGCGGACAAGCCTTGTTCATAGGACCTTCTCAAATCGTCGGCACATACCGCGACTTCGCCCACACCGATATGGCACTCAATCCCGTCTCCTTTAAGCGAGCGGGAAATGTGGCGCATGGTATCATTGATTCTTATAGCAGAAAATGTATTTTCACTTAGAGCGACAAAAACACTCAGTTCGTTAATTATCTCACCAATGCAGGTCATTCCAACATTTTTCAGCTGAAGCTTCACTTCGTTAAGAACGGCGTTGCCGTGTCCTGAGCTGCGTATGATAAATACAAAACCTGAATTGACACGAATTTGCATAAAATCAAAAATCACACTTATAGGTGTATTTGAGCGCATCGAAGCTATCGAAAAAACACAATCACTTTCAAGCACCGGTCGGATTAACTCCATTTTTTCCTGCTGTATCTTTTCGCTTTCCCGCTTTGAGCGGGATTTTTCCGTTTGGTCTATTATCTCGGTCAATACCCTATTTATCTCCTCATGCTTAATAGGCTTAACCAGAAAATCATATACGCCCAGTCTCAGTGCTTCCTGTGCATAAGCAAATTGGCTGTGCGCCGAAATAATAACAAATCTGAGGGCACTATTTATACCGCTCATAAGCTTTATCGCTTCAAGTCCGTTAATACCGGGCAAATTGATATCCATGAAAACAATATCGGGTAAAAATGTCCTCAGTGTCTCAATTGCCATTATTCCATTTTCGGCTGTGCGTATCTCTCCGATATCTCTGCAATTGTATTGAATCATCATAACAAGTGCATTGCGCTCTATCTCCTCGTCCTCAACTACAAGAATGTTATATTGTTTGCTCATTGGAAATTCTCCTCTGTGGGAAAAATCAGTGTGACAACCGTTCCGCAATCCTCTTCACTTTCGATATAAAATTGCATACTGCTGCCAAAATAAACTTGAAGTCTCCTGTAAACGTTACTGAGTCCGATTCCTCGTCCCTTGTCTCCGCTTGAGCTTTCAAGTCCCATTTTCAGCTTGCTTAACAGTGATTCGAGATCTTCCGATTTCATTCCAACGCCATTATCCTCAATATGAATATGGATATTGCTGTTTTTCTCGTACACATGGATGGTAATAATAGCCTCCTGTGTCATGCTGCTGGTTCCATGCGTAATAGCGTTTTCCACAAGCGGCTGAAGTATAATTGCCGGCATATGGACATTAGGTGTCGTTTTATCTACCTCAACCTCAAAGCTTACACGTCCGGAAAATCGCTTTTGCTGAATAAAGAGATAGCTTTTAATCGAATCAATTTCCTCAAAAAGTGTGGAGTTTTTATTCGCCTTGTCGAGAGCATAGCGAAGAAACTCAGAGAGATTGTCCATAAGTGCACTCGTTGTATTGTCTCCGCTTATGTATGCACTTTTTGAAATCATGCTGAGCGTGTTGAATAAAAAATGCGGATTTATCTGAGCTTGCAGCGCATGCAGCTCAGACTCAGTGACCAGATTCCTCATTTCCAGATTATCATTTTCCTGTTTAAGCAGCTGGTATTCAAGCTTGGCATTTTTTTTAAGCATGTCTACATTTCTCTCAAGTGATGATGCCATTTTCAAAAAAGAGCTTGCCAAAATATCAATTTCTGTCAGCGACGAGTCTATCGGCTCAAGTTTATAGCTCCCTTTTTTCAGCAGCTCGGTATTTTTTACCATTGCCGCAATCGGAGAGTATATACCCTTGCTGTATATGCTGCCCATGGCAATGGCAAAGCAAACAAAAGCCGCCAGCACCACAGCCTGTAGATTGCGCTGCCGTTCCCATTCGGTCTGCATGGTATCGGTTTTAATTTTCATGTACTGCGCAAGATGCCCGTAATAGGTAGTTGATGTGTCCAAGATAAGATTCCTGCGATATAAAAGCATATTATATGCACTGTAGGAGTTTGTGCTGCCGCTTATAAAGTTGTCCATAGGAGCACAATAGTAGTCGAGCATATTGCGAAGCAATGACATTCTCCATTGCGTTGATTCATCGACATTTTTTTCAATATTGCTGAGATTTACTTTTGATTTTTCAAGCAAATCAGAGTATTGCTTGAAATTGTCAGATGTTCTCTCATAAAGATACCCGCGTGCAAATGTGTCCATCTCGGTTACATTTGCATAAAAATCCGACAGATTTTTATTGCAGTCAAAGAAAAGTTTCGAAGCATTCAAGTTTTCTGAGACTGTTGCATTTGAAAAAAACACGACAATAGCGCACAAAATCGCCACAATCGCAAGATAGCTCATGAGCTGTGTTCTAATACTTGTCTTTTTTTTCAACACAAGGTCCCACCCTTTCAAAACAGGCGACTGCCTGCATCGAAATACAGGCAATCGCCATTCACATTAAAAATCCTACTGATTAAATTATAACTTATTATGCCGGTAAATCAACCTTAACTTTCAGAAGTTCTCCGTAAGTATCAACGTTTTCCAAGGTTACCATCATTGTGCCCGCATCATTGATTTCCTGTGCCGGTACGCGGTCTTCTGTGATATTTTGATACAGCCAGTATGCCGCCTGATAACCGTAGTTCCAGAATGATACAACTGATGTTGCCTTGATTTTGCCATCACGCACATATTGAAGATTCTCATCCGTATCATCAACTGCAAGTATCACGAGATCCTCGGTTTTCCCGAGCTCGTCTGCCGCAGTTACGCACGCCGAGCCTGCCTCTGCCGCAAGGTTAACGCAAACATTTACTTCCGGATAAGTATTAAATGTGTTTAGCCACTCATTTGTGCCGGTCGCCTTATCTGAGTTTGATACTGTTGTATTGACAAGCTCAAAGCCGCCCGGATGCTGTGAAAGTGCTTTTTCAACTGCAGCATTTTGATCGATATAGAACTGCGCATTTAGAGCTGCGCATTGAATTGAACAGACAATTTTCTCATCATCGGCAATGTATTTCTTGACTTCCTGATAATAGAGTTCGGCCTGTTTCTCAAGATCCTTGCCAAGAAAAGCAAGCTTGCCATCAACTTCTTCAAGGTTTCCGTCAACCATAAGAACCTTGACACCGGCTTTTATTGCATTGTTTATTGGCTCTGCCGGACAAATTGACTGTGTTATTATACCGCTTGCTTTTTGCGCAACCGCCGTGTCGACAAGCTGTGCCATCTCTTCTGCGGACAAGCCCTGCGGTCCGACCCAGTCTCCCTTTATGCCAAGCTCTTTACATGCAGCATCAAAACCATCTTTAGCAATTAGCCAAATCGGATGTGAAAGCAGGGGTGAAACATATACCAGATAGATGTCCTCTTTTGCTGTAGCTTCACCTTCAACCTTTGCGGGATCCTCAGTCGATGCGGGCTGCTCCGATTTGCCGCATGCGACAAGGGAAAATGCCATTACAAGAACAAGTGCAAGCGCAAGTAACTTTTTCATGTTTTCCTCCAATATTTTTATTATTTATACATAAGCCCTGAGGCTATGGTATCAAGTACACGATGCCGCCCGCATCAATGTTATTTCGTCTGCTTCTCCGCGTATATATTCGCCCTGAACGACCCCCTTGCCCAGCACAACAAGTCTGTCGCACATTGCAAGCAGCTCAGGCATTTCCGACGATATCATGATTATAGATATCCCTTCATCGGTAAGCTCCTGCATGAGCTTGTAAATTTCCGATTTGGTTCCGACATCAATTCCTCTTGTCGGCTCATCAAGCATAAGAATTTTGATATTTGACATAAGCCATTTTGCAAGAATTACTTTTTGTTGATTTCCGCCTGACAGATTAGTTATAAGGGTATCGAGCCCCGGGGCCTTTACCTGAAGTTTTTCAAAATATTCCTCTGCCTTTGCCGACTCAAGCTTTTCGTCAATAAAGGCACGCTTCACAAATTCCCGCAAGGTAACAAGTGTCATGTTTTCACGAACACTCATCGAACCTATAAAGCCGTTCTTTTTTCTGTCCTCGGATAAAAATCCCAACCCTGCTTTTATCGCCTCAATGGGAGACTTAATTACCCGTTCTTTACCAAATAGGAAAAGCTTCCCTTTTGTTTTTTCCATCGCTCCGAATATTGCATTGACGAGCTCTGAGCGGCCTGAGCCGACCAGCCCCGCAAGACCGAGAATTTCTCCTTTTCTAAGTGAAAAGCTGACATCCTCAATTATGGATTTTCCGTACGCCGACGGGTGCGGTACTCGGAAATTTTCAACCCTCAAAACCTCTTCTCCGATATTTGCCTTGCGCTTTGGATACATCATTTCCAGATGACGTCCGATCATGTCCTCGATGACTTTCGAACTGTCATATCCGTCTTTTTTCAGGTATTCACTGATTTTATATCCGTCACGAAATACAACAGTTCTGTCACACAGTGCAAATATTTCATCAAGCTTATGCGAGATGTAGATGCACGAGATTCCGTTTTTCTTAAGACCCCGCAGTATCTCCATAAGACCGCCGGCTTCTTTTTCTGTCAGCACTGAAGTTGGCTCGTCGAGAATGAGTATTTTGGGATTGCGATACAGCGCGCGTGCAATACTGACAAGCTGCTGCATTGAAGGACTGAGACTTCTGACGGTTGCTCTTGTATTGAGCTCTACGCCAAGGATGTCAAGCGCATTGTCCGCTTCTTTATATAATTTATTCCAATCTATAAGCCCGAGCTTTGTTTTAGGATAACGGCCAAGCAAAATATTTTCTCCGACTGTCAAATCCAACTCTAAATTCAGCTCTTGATAAATCATTGCTATCCCGGAATTTTCGGAATCAAAAGGACTTTGAAATTTGCATTCCTTACCGTCTACTTCAACTGTACCCTCATATGAACCATATTGATAAATGCCGCTTAAGACCTTCATCAACGTGGATTTCCCCGCTCCATTTTCGCCTACTAATGCGAGAATTTCATTTGGATATAGCTTTAGAGAGACACCCTTAAGCGCAACCGTACCGGAAAACCGCTTAACTATGTCCTTTACTGATAAAATCGAATCTGTCATGGCAGACACCTCTTTAACATATTCCGTTTGAGTTTCTTATTGCTCAATTGACGGGGCTTTAACCGTCTCTGTTTTTATAATTTCTGTGTTCTTTACCGACTGGCGCAATGTAAGCACACGTTTATACTGGTCGAGAAGAACAGATATTATTAAAACCGCTCCGAATACGAGATTCTGCCAGTAGACCGAAATCTTCATCAATGTCAGCGAATTTGTGAGAGCTTCCATAAACAATGCGCCGAGCGATGCCCCGAAAATTGTGCCCATTCCGCCAAAGGTGGATATTCCGCCTATAATAGCGCCGCAGATAACCTTCATTTCAAGTGCAGTTCCGGTTGATGGTTCTGCCGAACCGAGCCTTGAGGACATCAATATACCTGCCATAGCTGCAAGCATTCCGGTGATTATGTACACCGACATCTTTGTGCGTCCGATATTTATTCCCGATATTCTCGCAGCCTCGGGATTGCCGCCGATTGCGTATACGGAGCGCCCAAATACTGTTTTTGAAAGTACAATATGCCCGACAATTGCTATTGTTATTGCTATGGGAATAATCACAGGAATAATCCCGAACACCTTTGCAGACTCAATAGCGACAAAGCTTTCCGGAAGCGGAAATATCGGCACACCCTTTGTCAATACCGAAACCAGCCCACGAGCCATATACTGCATACCCAATGTCACAATAAGGGGCGGCATACCGGCCTTTACAATCAGCAAGCCATTGATTGAGCCTATACCTGCACCTACGAGCAAGCCCAGAATAATCGCTATCGGAACAGGAACTCCCGATGTTGCGGCCATTGCGCTTATCAGTGCACCTAACGCATAGACAGAGCCGACCGACAAATCAAGTCCTCCGGTTATGAGCACAAGCGACATGCCGACAACCACAATCAGGGTAAATCCGGTTGAACGCAAAATATTTATTACATTTGAGCCGCCAAGAAAGCTTGGGTTAACACAGACGACAAATGTAATAAATAAAATAAGTATAAGAATAATGCTGCTTTCCTGCTTTTTCAAAAACCATTCGGATACGCGTTTGAAAACGCTTTTTTTCTGTGAGGACATATTCAAAAACCTCCGCGAACATACTGTTATTTGTGATGTATACACAATAACAAAATTTTTTGGACAAGTACACAGGTTTTATATGAAGTTTTATGCGTTTGATTGATAGGATTTTGCTGTGTCTTTGCTTTAACTTTTCCGCATGTCATAATTTTACCAATCGACACCACGATTTTACCTACAATTCAGATTGAGAGATCTCTTCTTTTTATGTAATATTATTTATAGACCTCTTGATATCTATAAAACTAATAAAAGGAGATTATCTCAATGAACAAAATAGAGCGAATCCGTACAGTCATGAACGGCGGGGTGCCGGATCGAATTCCGGTAATGACACACAATTTTATGATGGCTGCCAAAGAATCCGGTTTTACAATGAAGCAGTATCGTGAATCACCCGATATAATTGTACGTGTGCTGACTGAGGCCTGCGAAAAATATGATACGGATGGAATCCTTCTTGATGTTGATACCGCTCTGCTTGCAAGCGCATGCGGTGCAGACACAATTTTCCCCGATGACATTGCCGGCGTGGTCACGGACAAGCAGACTCGGACTATTCCCGAATTAATTGATTTTATCGGCAATCTTGAGCTTGAAAAGAACCCGCGCATAATGATGTATCTTGAAACAATAAGCAAGCTTTCCGAATGGGGCAATAAAAACGGGGTATTTATTAGGGGAAATGCAGATCAAGGCTCGTTTTCTTTAGCCTGTTTACTGGTAGGCATGAATGATTTCCTTATGGATTTGCTCGACGAGGACTGTGAGGAGGATTTGCTTAAACTTATGGAATCCACCTATGGTGTAGCGCTGAAAATGCATCGTCTTTGCTTTAAGGCAGGTGCGCACTGCACAAGCTATGGAAACAGCTCAGAGGGCTGTTCGGTTGTATCTCCTTCGGTATTCCGCAAATTTGCGAAACCTTTTGAAACCAGACTCGCTCAACAGCTAATCGCGGATAAGATACCTACAATTTGTCATATATGCGGATATGTTGATCCTATTCTTCCCGATCTTGCTCAAACCGGATGCACCGCATATGAGCTTGATTACAAGACAGACATTCTACTTGCACAAAAAGTCGCCAAGGGGCATTTTATAATTTCAGGCAATCTTGATCCCGCCATGCTGAATTCCGCAAATGCACAAACAGTTCACAATGCAACCCGTGAATTATGCGAGCTGTTCAAGGGCAAGGGAGGTCTGATGATCGGACCCGGATGCGCCCTCTCGCCGAATACTCCCTCGGCCAACATCAGAGCTCTCGTTGAAGCTACTAAAGAGTTCGGCTAAATTAAACAGGAAAAAAGTGCGTTCCCGTCACGGGAGCGCACTTGCCGATTCAGACCTTATGTTATTGTCGCAGAGCACGTCTAAATTGATGCCTATTGTAATAAAATCAGCATCAATAGCTCATGCACTATACCAAGAATTTTCGGCATACCGTTTTTTTCATTGCCGCTCTTCAAGCGTATTGACATAATGCTGTGCAAGCTCAGTCACATCTTTTGGATAGTCATAAAACGAGAGCAGACGGATTGCGTTTCTGGTGGTTGCAGGACCCTGTTTAAGCTTGTAGTCAAAGCTCACGCCGCTGTCTGTCACCTGCTCGCTGAAGTGCATGTTGAGGTATTCTTTTTCCAAAAGCTGAGTCAGTTCGATATCATGTGTAGCCGCAATACAGCGGACGTCCTTTTCACTGAGATGCTTGAGCACACTCGCCGATGCGGAAATTCGCTCTATGGTGTTTGTTCCCTTAAGAATCTCGTCGATGAAGCAATAGCATTGCACGCCGCTGTCCGCAGCGCTGATTATGCGGCGCATAGATTTGATTTCCGCAACAAAATAGCTCTCTCCTCCGACTATGCTGTCTGCCACCGCCATTGAGCTTATCACCGTTGCAGATTTAAGTGCAAATTTATCCGCACAGCAGGTATTGATCGTTTGGGCTAATATTGCGTTAATTGCAATTGCTTTTATATAGGTCGATTTGCCGGACGCGTTTGACCCGGTGAGAAGTATATTTGCGCCAATCTCGGCGTTGTTTTTTATCGGCATGGCAATAAGCGGGTGAAAGATATCCACGGCGGATATCTTCAAGGTATCTGTGAATTCCGGACGACAATATGCAGGAAGGCTTTTTCTGAAAGACAGCACACTCACAGCAGAGTCTATCTCTCCGACAAGTGAGAAAAGGCGCTCTGCTTTGTCGCCGCTGCCCTTGAGATATTTTACCGCCGCACAATACTGAATAATTGGGACAAGCGTTATCATACCGATCGCAGAAACAAACATGTCAGCATCCGATGACGGAGATGACATAAGTATGAATGAATCAAAGTTAAGCTTCTTAAAATCGTCTATGCTTTTGCCGAGATTCAAAGAAAGTTCGGGACAGTCCTTTGCAAGGAGCTTTTTCAATTTAGCCGCGCAGCTGAGAGTTTTCAGAAAATAGCTTATTGTTTCAATGTAATTATCGGTTCGCTTTTTCACAATGAAATAGGTTGCAACATTTGCCAACAAAAAAGCTGCGGTCAAAAGCAGACCCACCTGTGTGTTAAAAAACATGCAGATAATTCCTAAAATCGGAAGGACTGCCTGGATTTTAAATCTCCATGAATGCTCGAGCGAATACGCCTCGGGATAAAACATGAGCAGCCACAACCCATTTCCGCGCTTTTTTCCAAGATTTTTCAGCAAGAGCTGCGTTTTGACACGCAGCTCTTCGTTTTTCAGCGAATCGTATAATTTTTCGCGTCCGAGCAGTGTGTCCGCATCAGTCGGCATATGAAGCTGAGCATAAAGACGCTCTTGACCGACAGAGCTTTGACAGCAATTAATTCTGTCAAAAACATCATCCATATCAAGGTCGTTCCAAGTTATTCCGTCAATATATCTCTTGTCGGGTCTTTTGCTTTGAAGCTCCTCCCAATATTTCGGAATATCCTCGTCCTTGTATCGGGCGTCGGGAACAGACCCGAACATTGACAGCAGCTTCTTCTTTTTATTCGTGTTGGCAATGCTGTTAAAGATCGTTATAGCTATAAGCGCAGCAGCAACAGCAATCGCCACTAATATAATTGCTTCTATCTTAAATCCCATTGAAATATTTAACTCCCGTCTTTTATTGTAATTACTGTAAAGTATATTGCTTCGTAAAAACGAATTTTCTCGCATACTTTTTTGATGCTCGACGCGTGCTTGTCCGGACTGCTCCCGCAAATTTCGCCTTAATTATCCCTCGATTCCGATTGTTTCCCAATCGTGATAAGCTTTTCAAGCGCCTCGCAAAAGCGCTCATCGTCACCTGGCGAACGCTTTGCGTGTCCCTTTATTCTGCCGCCGCCCATGCGTATTTTTTTTGCTGTATGCCGCTGAAGCAAAAGCGAATCTATATTATCTCCATCGAAAACAAGTCCGTCCTGCCGAATAGGAATCGCGTTTCTTGCAAGGCACATCGCCGCAAGGCCATAATCCTGAGTGATTGCGATATCGCCTTTTTGCACCATGTTGACCAGCGCAAAATCGACGCTGTCGGCTCCTTTGGACACGGTCACGGTTGTTGCTCCGTCACGTTCAAAAACATGTGAGGTGTCGCACAATATTATACACTTAAGCCCATGCTTTTTCGCGGCTGAGATTGTGAGATTAACAACCGGGCATCCGTCCGCATCAATCAGAAGTGTCATTATTTATTCTCTTTCTGTTTGCAGTCAGTGCATGGCTGTCACTCAACAGCTCTTCAATAACAGAATCAGGCACATCGCTTTCAAGGCAGAGCGTCGACCAGTGTATATGATTCATATGCCAGCCCGCTGTTATTCCAAAATAAGCCGAGCGAAAAAACTCGGCTTTCATCGGGTCGAGCTTGAGATTGACACACTGCCTGCCATTAAGTAAAAAAATCAGCGCAAACCATTTTCTGTTGTCCGCATGTCTGGCAACTGTCGTGTCGGTGTCAAGGTCAAACGGTCTGTCGACAACCGCATCGGTATATGTCAGGCACAGCTCTATGAAATCAGCTTTGTTCAAAAACTCACATCCTTGTTTTTTCCTTTACTGATTATATCGCTTTTTAACTGTTAAAGATAGCTTGCTTCATTATCGGAATATTTGCAAAAAGCTCACTAAGACCACATGTTGATGGCTTGGTGAGCTTTTTTCATTTTGCTGTTATTGAGTTTCAGCAAACGATTAGGGTACACAATCAAACAGAGAGCTGCGCCCGTTCGCCTAAAAGCTGTTTGTTTTTTGTCAGTATTGGATTTATTACCTCGTCCAAAAATTCAGAGGTCTGTTCTGCCGCTCTGCCCGTAAAAGCTGACGGGTCAAGCAATGCCTCTATTTCATCATAGTCCAGCCCAAAATCCGGGTCTGCACACACGCGCTCGATGAGGTCGTTTGTGCCGCCCTCCTCCTTGACAACCTTTGCAGCTGCAATAGAATGGACACGGAGCTTTTCATGCAAAATCTGCCGATCCCCGCCTTTTTTTACCGCGCTCATCATAATATTTTCGGTTGCCATAAACGGAAGCTCCGCCATTACGCGCGCATGAATTACTTTTGGGTAAACCACAAGCCCGTCGCAGACATTAAGCATAATATTGAGTATCGCATCAGTTGCAAGAAACGCCTCGGCTACCGAAATACGCTTGTTTGCGCTGTCGTCCAGAGTGCGCTCAAACCATTGCGTACCCGCGGTAAAGGCCGGATTGAGCAAATCGATCATCACATAGCGCGATAGGGCGCAAATTCGCTCACATCTCATCGGATTGCGCTTATATGGCATTGCGGACGAGCCTATTTGCTGCTTTTCAAACGGCTCCTCCATCTCCTTAAAATTCGCCAAAAGCCTCATGTCATTGCCGAATTTCATTGCGGACTGCGCAACCCCCGAAAGGGCGCTCATGACCATAAAATCGACCTTGCGCGAATATGTCTGACCGGAAACCGGCACAACCTTGTCAAAGCCGAGTTCCTTTGCAATTGATTGCTCAACCGCTTTTATTTTTGCGCTGTCGCCCTCAAAAAGCTCGACAAAGCTTGCCTGAGTACCCGTTGTTCCCTTACTTCCCAAAAGAGCGAGCGAATCGAGTCGCATTTCTATTTCACAATAATCCATATACAGCTCATTAAGCCACAGCGCAGCGCGTTTTCCCACTGTTGTGAGCTGTGCGGGCTGCAAATGGGTATAGGCAAGAGCAGGCATATCCTTATGCTCGCTTGCGAAATCCGCAAGCAGCGACATCACATTTATGAGTTTGCGCTTAACAATCTCCATCGCCTCTTTCATAATGAGTACATCGGTATTGTCCCCGACATAGCAGCTTGTTGCGCCGAGGTGAATTATTCCCTTTGCATCGGGACATTGAACACCATATGCATAGACATGGCTCATCACATCATGGCGGCATTCTTTTTCACGCGCTGATGCAACATCGTAATTTATATCCTCTTTATGTGCTTCAAGCTGGGCAATTTGCTCATCGGTTATGTCAAGTCCCTGTTTCTTTTCTGCCTTTGCAAGCGCAATCCACAATCTTCGCCACGTTTTAAACTTATTGTCCTCCGAAAACACATATTGCATTTCATCAGAGGCATATCTTGTCTGAAACGGACTTATATATCTGTCGTGTGCCATTAGCATTAAGCTCCTTTTTATGATTAAATGCACGGGCGTCCCGCATTGTCGGACATTTCGAAGAACGTGCGATTATTTAAAATATTCCACGCCGTTTTTGAAGATTTTCTGATCCTTGTTTCCCTCGACGTTTTTATAAAGGTTGTCTCCGAATCGCTCACTGTGAGCCATCTTGCCGAACACTCTTCCGTCCGGACTTGTTATGCCCTCAATTGCATAATAGCTTCCGTTGGGATTAAATCTCACGTCCATAGTCGGCTCACCGCACAGATTGACATACTGAGTCGTAACCTGTCCGTTGTCAATCAGTTCTTTTAATGTGTGTTCATCTGCCACGAACCGACCTTCGCCGTGGCTCACGGCGACTGTATGAATATCACCTACAGAAACTCCGCTCAGCCAAGGTGATTTTGTGCTTGCAATTCTTGTGTGAACAAGCATGCTCTGATGTCTGCCGATTGTATTAAAAGTGAGGGTCGGACAGGACTTGTCGGTATTTACAATCTCGCCAAATGGAACAAGTCCCAATTTTATCAGCGCCTGAAAGCCATTGCATATTCCAAGCATAAGTCCGTCCCGCTCATTCAGCAAACGTGTGACAGCCTCCGCGACTCTCGGTGCGCGAAAAAGAGCGTTGATAAACTTTGCGCTTCCCTCGGGCTCATCGCCGCCGGAAAATCCTCCGGGCAGAAAAATCATCTGACTTGCATCGATAATTTCCGCTATTCGTTCAACACTCTGAGCAACGGCGTTCGGGGTGAGATTGTTTATGACAAAGACCTCGGGCTCAGCACCCGCAAGGCGCATTGCCCGCGCTGAATCATATTCGCAGTTTGTGCCCGGAAAAACAGGAATGAGCACACGCGGCTTAACTATTCCCAGCTTGGGGGAAACACGTTTTTCGGATATAAAGCTTATTTTGTCAACCGGCTTACTTTCGCCAATGCCAAAATAGGGCATGACGGGAGCGAGCTTTTGTTCATACAGCTTTTCTGTTTCATCAAGTGCAACAGTTTCCCCGCAGGCGGTAAATTCGAAGTCGGCAGTCGTGTGTCCAAGCACGGTTCCGACTCCGCAATCCTCTTTCATCTCAAGGATAAACGAGCCATAGCTGTACCCGAACAGCTCGTCAAGCTTCACGTTTTCCGATGCTGAAAAGCCGATTTTATTTCCGAGCGTCATTTTGAACAAGCCCTCGGCTGCACCACCGAAAGCAGGTGTGTACACTGAAAGCACCTTGCCCTCACCTATGAGCGATTCAACTATCGCAAAGTTGCGAAGCATATATTCGGGCTTTGGCAAAATACCATCGACATATTCGGGACGCAGCCATGAAACAAGGCTGCCGACTCGTTTAAATTCCGGTGACACAATACTGTCTGTGCGTCCCGAAGCAATTGCAAATGAAACAAGTGTGGGCGGGACATCTATATTTTCGAAGGTTCCGGACATGCTGTCCTTGCCGCCGATTGCCGCAACGCCAAGGTCGCACTGCGCCTTGAGTGCGCCGAGCAGAGCAGCAAACGGGCTGCCCCAACGCGCAGGGTCACTGCCGAGTCGCTTAAAATATTCCTGAAATGTCAGGTATGCCTTTTCCTTTGAAAAGCCTGTCGCAACAAGCTTTGACACGCTCTCCACAACCGCAAGATATGCCCCGCGATATTCGCTCTTTTCGGATATATACGGGTTAAATCCCCATGCAAGCCCCGAGCAGGTCTTTGTCTCTCCCTCAACGGGCAGCTTTGCAACCATGGCCTGTATAGGTGTCATCTGAGCTCTGCCGCCGAATGGCATAAGCACCGTACCCGCCCCTATTGTGCTGTCAAACCTCTCTGCCAGGCCTTTTTTGCTGCATATGTTAAGATCGGATACCATTGCGGAAAGCCGCTCTCCGAGATTCCCGACCGAGTGCTTTTTGTCAATGGAATCCTCTCCGACCTTTATATCAATATGCTTTTCAGCGCCGTTGCTGTTAAGAAAAGCGCGGGAAATATCACAGATTTTATTCCCGTTCCAATTCATGACAAGCCGAGGATCGGATGTAACCTGCGCGACTATTGTCGCCTCAAGGTTTTCTCTGTTTGCACACTCAATGAAACGCTGTGCATCCTTCGCCTCAACAACAACCGCCATGCGCTCCTGACTTTCGGATATGGCAAGCTCTGTGCCGTCGAGACCGTCATATTTTTTCGGAACAGCATCAAGGTTGATGACAAGCCCATCCGCAAGCTCGCCTATCGCGACAGATACTCCGCCCGCACCGAAATCATTGCACCTCTTTATCATGAGGGATGCCTCGGGGGTACGAAACAGTCTTTGCAGCTTACGTTCAACAGGGGCATTGCCCTTCTGAACCTCAGCGCCGCAGGTTTCAAGGCTTTCGAGCTTGTGCGCCTTTGAGCTTCCCGTAGCACCTCCGCAGCCGTCACGTCCTGTTTTTCCGCCCAGCAAAATTATCAAATCTCCTGCACACGGCTCCTCACGCCTCACGTTCTTTTCGGGAACCGCTCCGACAACCGCACCGATTTCCATTCTCTTTGCGATATAACCGTCATGATAAAGCTCATCGACAATTCCTGTGGCAAGACCGATTTGATTTCCGTAACTTGAATATCCCGCCGCCGCAGTCGTGACAAGCTTGCGCTGTGGAAGCTTGCCCTCGATTGTGTCCTTTACAGCTGCAAGCGGATTGCCCGCTCCTGTGACGCGCATTGCCTGATACACATAACCGCGGTTTGCAAGCGGGTCTCGAATTGCCCCGCCGATACAGGTTGCGGCACCGCCGAACGGCTCGATTTCTGTGGGGTGATTGTGCGTCTCGTTTTTAAACAGCAGCAGCCAATCCTCGTCTGCGCCATTATTATCGACCTTTATCTTAACCGAGCAGGCATTTATCTCCTCACTCTCATCAAGGTTTTTCAGTACTCCGCATTTTTTCAGATACTTGGCGGCAATCGTACCCAAATCCATCAGGCACATCGGCCTTGGTTTTTCTCCATACACATTTTCGCGCATGTTCAAGTAACTCTCAAATGCAGTCTGTACAAGAGAATTCTCAATTTTAACATCGTCGATAACCGTTCCGAAAGTCGTATGTCGGCAGTGATCCGACCAATAAGTATCAATCATGCGAATCTCGGTAATTGTCGGGTCACGCTGTTCCTCAATGAAATATTTACGACAGTATTCGATATCCTCATTGTCCATCGCAAGCCCGTATTTTTTTACAAAGTCCGCAAGCCCTTTTTCACTGAGCGCCGTAAATCCCGACAGCGTCTCGACCGTTGAGGGAATGTCATAGTTGGCTTTAAGCGTCTCTTTGGAGGCAAGCTCTGCTTCGCGCGCCTCGACAGGATTGATGACGTATTTTTTTATCTGTGCAAGCTCTGCCTCGTCCAAATTTCCGGAAATCAGAAATACACGCGCCGATTTTACATCGGGGCGCTCACCTGCGCTTATAAGCTGTATACATTCGCTCGCTGAGGCAGCGCGCTGGTCAAACTGTCCGGGAAGATATTCAACGGCAAAAACCGAAAAATCGCCGTGGGGAAGCTCGGCATATGTGTCGTCAAGCTGAGGCTCGCTGAACACCGTATTTATGCATTGAAGAAATAGCTTTTCGTCAATTCCCTCAACGTCATAGCGGTTTATTATTCGCAAGCCGGTTGCATTTTTTATCAGAAGAAGACTGCGTATTTCTTGAAGCAGAGCTTTTGCCTCCACTGCATACGGTTCTTTTTTTTCGACATATATTCGGTAAACAGACATATTTAGCTCCTTATTATGTGCTTGTAACAGAATGATGCTGTCACTTGACCGATTTTATTTTTCCGACGCCTCAAGTGCACGCTTGCCGATATCAGATCGCTTGTGGGCGCCGTCAAAGCTTATTGTTTCGGATGCCGCGTATGCCGCGTCAAGTGCGGTCCGCAAATCCATTCCGACCGCCGTTACACCCAGTACGCGTCCTCCGCTTGTGACAATCTTGTCCCCCTGCTTTGCCGTGCCCGCGTGATACGCAACCGCATTTGAAACGGACGGCTGACCCTCTGTCAGACCGAAAATCTCCTTGCCCTTTTCATAGCTTTCGGGATATCCGCCTGACGCGATGACAACACACGCAGCACTGCCCTCGCCACATTCAACGGGAATGTCTGCAAGTGTGCCTGTTGTAGTCGCCTGCATCACCGTGAGCAGATCGCTTTTGAGGAGAGGCAGAACAACCTGAGCCTCGGGGTCTCCGAATCGGCAGTTGTATTCAATGACCTTAGGTCCGTTTTCAGTGAGCATAAGCCCGAAATACAAGCACCCCTTAAATGTGCGGTCCTCGGCATTCATAGCATTCATTGTCGGTATGAAAATCTTTTCCATGCATTCGTCGGCAACAGCCTTTGTATAATACGGATTGGGAGCTATTGCGCCCATTCCCCCTGTATTAAGTCCCTTATCTCCGTCGAGCGCGCGTTTGTGATCCATGCTGCTTGTAAGAGGCTTTATTGTTTTTCCGTCAGTAAATGCAAGAACGGATACCTCGGGGCCGGTGAGAAATTCCTCAATGACGATTTTGCTTCCCGACGCACCGAATATCTTATCCTCAAGCATCTGTTTAATTGCGGTCAGCGCCTGCTGTTCATTCTCGCATATAATCACGCCTTTTCCGAGCGCAAGACCGTCTGCTTTTATAACAATGGGATATGTGTTTACACTTTTTATAAGCTTTGCCGCTTTTAACAAGCTGTCAAAAACTCCGTACTGAGCGGTCGGAATATTGTATTTTTGCATCAGCTGCTTAGAAAACACCTTGCTGCCCTCAATGATTGCAGCCGCCTTTGACGGACCAAAGGCGGCAATCCCGACCTCGGCGAGTCTGTCGACAAGTCCGAGCACAAGCGGATCGTCCGGAGCGACAATGACATAGTCTATTTTTTTATCCTGCGCAAAAGCGACAAGAGCGTCAATATCTGTCGCCTTTATGTCTGCGCAAACGGCATCGTATGAAATTCCTCCATTGCCGGGTGCCGCAAATATTTCGGTGATTGCGGGATTTTGCCTGAGCTTTTTGATCATCGCATGCTCGCGACCGCCGCCGCCGACAACAAGAATTTTCATAGGTAAGACACTCCTCAGTCGTTAATAGTCATGATCTGTCGGAAAATATGTGTTCTCAGCGTGTATTGCAATTAAAATACACGCTGTTTACAACCGCTATTATGCGGTAATGCTTTATACTGGAACCCTTGCCTCAATGGTGAAACAAACGAATACCGTTAAACGCCATTGCGATATTGTACTTGTCGCACGCAGCAATAACAAGATCGTCGCGGATTGAACCGCCCGGCTCAACAATAGCCGTCACTCCGCTTTTGTGTGCGCGCTCGATGTTATCTCCAAATGGGAAGAATGCATCCGAACCCAGTGATACACCTGTTGCCTTAGACAGCCATGTCTTTTTTTCCTCGCGTGTCAGCGGCTCGGGACGGGATTTGAAGCATTCGCCCCATACGTCAGCACCGATGACGTCCTCGTAATCGTCCGAGATATAAACATCAATTGCATTGTCGCGATTTGCGCGCTGAATGCCGTCGAGGAAAGGAAGGTTCAATACCTTCGGATGATGGCGCAACTGCCAATTATCCGCTTTATTGCCCGCGAGGCGTGTGCAGTGGATTCGGCTCTGCTGCCCCGCTCCCACACCTATTAACTGACCGCCCTGCGCATAGCAGACGGAATTAGACTGGGTGTATTTCAGCGCAATCATACAGAGTATGAGGTCGTTTTTCTGTTCTTTGGACAGTGTTTTGTTTTTTGTTACTATATTGGCAAAAATGCTGTCATCTATTTTCAGCTCGTTGCGTCCCTGCTCAAACGTTATGCCAAACACGTCCTTATGTTCTGTCGCGGCAGGAATATATGCCGGATCAATCTGCACGACATTATATCCGCCCTTGCGCTTTGCCTTGAGAATCTCAAGTGCAGCCTCACTGTATGAGGGTGCTATTACGCCGTCGGAAACTTCTTTTTTAATTAGAAGAGCTGTTGCCTCGTCGCACTCATCGGACAGCGCAACCCAGTCCCCGAAGCTCGACATCCTGTCCGCTCCGCGCGCACGCGCGTATGCATTTGACATCGGAGTCAGCTTAACCTCATCGGTAAAGTACATTTTTTTAAGAGTGTCATCAAGAGGGACGCCAAGCGCTGCTCCGGCGGGGCTTACGTGCTTAAAAGAAGCCGCGGCGCACAGACCCGTCGCTGCTTTAAGCTCTTTTACGAGCTGCCACGAATTAAATGCGTCAAGAAAATTAATAAACCCGGGCTTGCCATTCAAGACAATTATCGGCAGCTCTCCGTCTTTCATGAAAATTTTTGCGGGCTTCTGGTTAGGATTGCAGCCATATTTCAGTTCAAGTTCCCTCATGATATTTCCTCCTGATGTGTTTATTGAATTTTATTGTATTTATTGATGATTCTGTCAGTCGTGACGCCGCTTGCAATATCTATATAGCGGACAAATAGAGATACCTTATTTTCCTCATTGAGACTCGACCACAGCATATTTGTAAAGCTGTCTATATCACCGACTATCGAAACCCTCTTCGGCTCTCCCTCAAATGATGGTATCGGATTTCCGTCACACATATATGTGCTTATAAATCGTCCCTCTGAGGCAATGGGGAAATCATAATCATAAAAAAAACGCACACAGGCACTGCCGTTGCCGCTGTCCGATTTCAAAATGGACAGCTTATAGCTCAGCTTTCCGTCCTGAACCTTGACAATTGATGAAATTCGCGGCGTGAAATTGGGCGGATCCGGCTCAAAATCTCGGGTGCGAAGTGCATTTTCAAAGCTCTCTCCCTTGGTTAAGAGATCATATATCGTGTCTGTCTGATCCCCGTTTGTAACAATCGTTATATTATCCAAAACACGTACCGGCGAGTATATTATCAAAGATGGGTCAATCAGCTTCGCGGGATCTGCCGCCTCGGTTATTATTCCGCCGTTTGCAGGGGTGAAAACGCGGTTGCGGCTGTTAGTGCTTCTGCCCATGATGCAATACCCGAGGACAGCGCTTTTACCGTCATCCGACAGTCCGACAATTATCCCGCGCCCGGGATATGTATTCGCACTCAAAAGTGCGGAAAGTTCAAGCTTTTCCATGATTTCGATTCCCTCCGTGATAATAAATATTAATTGGAATACTCTTCACACAGCATATTCAGCGCCTTGGGCAGAAGCTCCCACTCTGCCTGCTCCATTACCCGCCTTTGCAGCGTTTCAGGCGTGTCGTCAGGCTCAACATTTACTGCTTTTTGCAAAATAATCTCACCGTCATCCGCAATCTCATTGACAAAATGCACTGTAGCGCCGGTGACCTTCACGCCCTTTTCAAGTGCCTTTTCATGAACGGTAAGCCCATAATATCCATCACCGCAAAAGCTGGGAATTAAACTTGGATGGACATTGATAATCCGTTTCGGGTAAGCCTGAATTACATTTTTCCCGAGTATTGAAAGAAATCCGGCAAGAACAACAATATCTATACGATTATCTTTCAGCGTCTTGAGCACTGCATCACTGTATTCGTCGGAGGACAAAAAGCTTTTTCTGGAAACCACTGCGGTTTTAATGCCTGCGCTGCATGCGCGCTCAAGTGCAAATGCATCCGCACGGCTTGCCAAAACAAGCGCAAGCTCGCCCTTATCAATGCCTCCGTTTTTTTTAGCATCTATAATCGCCTGCAAATTAGTGCCGCCGCCCGAGACAAGCACGGCAATTTTCAGCATAGCTCGACTCCCTTTTCACCGGCTGCAATCTCACCCATGATATATGCGGCTTCGCCGTTATCATTGAGTATGCGCACGGCTTCATCCGCCTGCTGTGACGGAACGACAACCATCATGCCGACGCCCATATTAAAGGTGTTGAACATGTCTCGCTCGGGAATGCCTCCCGCTTGTGCGAGGAGCTTGAAAACAGGCGGAGTTTTGATCGCGGATTTTTTGATTTTTGCGCACATGCCCTCCGGAAGAGCACGGGGAATATTTTCATAAAACCCTCCGCCGGTAATGTGGCTGATTGCGGTTGCATCAATTTTTTCGAGAAGCGCAAGTATCGGCTTAACATATATTCTTGTCGGGGTCAGCAGACATTCGCCGAGACTCATGCCGAGCTCGTCGTAATAATTATCGAGGTCGCGGTTTTCAACATCAAATGCCTTGCGCACAAGTGAAAATCCGTTTGAATGCAGACCTGAGGACGGCAGCGCAATTATTGCGTCTCCGGCAGCCGTTTTTGTGTTGTCAATAATTTTCGATCTGTCGACAACTCCGCACGCAAATCCCGCAAGGTCGTATTCCCGCTCCTCGTAAAAGCCGGGCATCTCGGCAGTCTCGCCGCCAATCAGCGCCGAGCCCGACTGCACACAGCCCTCTGAAACACCCGACACAATGGACGCTATGCGCTCGGGAACATTTTTGCCGCATGCGATGTAATCGAGAAAGAAAAGCGGTTTTGCGCCGCATGTTATGATGTCATTTACACACATTGCGACACAGTCTATTCCGACTGTGTCGTGCTTGTCCATCAAAAATGCAATTTTGAGTTTTGTGCCGACTCCGTCTGTTCCGCTGACCAGCACAGGCTTGGTTATTCCGGTCATGTCAAGCTCGAACAGCCCGCCAAAGCCGCCCAGCCCGCCGATTGCACCGGCGGTCATTGTGCGTGCCACATGCGATTTCATCAGTTCAACGGCGGTATAACCGGCAGTGATATCCACACCTGCCTCTTTATAGCTTTCAGAAAAACTTTTCATTATATCCTCCGAAATGGTTATTTTAGTGCAGGGACCTGTGCTCATTTTATTGTAAAACGCCGGTTTCAGTCATTGACGTTTTCCGAAATTTTTAATTCAAATTTGCTTTTTACGCATTTTTGGGGCGGATCTATGGGATATTTACCCGTGAAGCAGCCATCACACATTGCGCAGTCGGTATTTTCTGCAAGCTTCGGCAGATCGTCAACAGATAAAAATCCGAGAGTATCGACATCTATCATTTTCCGTATCTCCTCCACCGAATGCTTAAATGCAATCAGATTTTCACTGGAATCTATATCGGTTCCGAAATAGCAGGGATACAAAAACGGCGGCGCGGAAAGCCTCATATGAACCTCTGTAGCCCCTGCCTCACGCAATAGCTTTACAATCTTAAGGCTTGTTGTGCCCCTAACAATCGAATCGTCGATAATGATTACTCTCTTGCCCTTGACTGTAGCGCTGATTGGATTGAGCTTTATACGAACGGCGTCCTCGCGCTGCTGTTGGCTTGGCGCTATAAAGGTTCTGCCTATATATTTGTTTTTCAGGAACCCGAGCCCATAGGGGATTCCGCTCTGTGTTGCATATCCGAGTGCCGCATCAATGCCCGAATCGGGAACCCCGATTACGACATCCGCCTCTACAGGGTGCGCAAGGGCAAGAAGCGCACCTGCGCGCTTCCGCGCCGTGTGTACCGAGGAGCCGTTTATAACGCTGTCGGGACGGGCAAAGTAGATGTATTCGAATACACAGAAGCCGCTGCCTTTTCCGCAGTGGGTTTTAATGCTCTCGACTCCGTCATCGGTTACCACAACCACCTCGCCGGGCTCAATGTCGCGCACAAAGGTTGCGCCGATAGAATCGAGCGCGCAGCTCTCGCTTGCGAATATTATGCTCTCGCCGATTTTACCCATGCAGAGTGGGCGAAAGCCCAGCGGGTCGCGAGCTGCTATAAGCTTGCGCGGAGACATTATCACGAGTGAATATGCCCCTTTAAGCTTGTACATGGCGCTGACCACAGCATCCTGAATGGATGGTGCTGTAAGCCGCTCTTTTGTTATGGCGTACGCAATTACCTCGGTGTCGCTCGTGGTGTGGAAGATTGCTCCCGTAAGCTCAACCTCCTCGCGCAGCTCTGTGGCATTTGTGAGGTTGCCATTGTGCGCAAGAGCCATGTTTCCCTTTATGTGGCGGAGTACCAGTGGCTGTGCGTTTGCGGCGCTCAGGGTTCCCGTTGTTGCATATCGGCAATGCCCGACCGTCATTTTTCCGCGCGGAATAGCTTCCAAAACATCCTTTGTAAAGACCTCATTTACAAGACCGAGATCCTTGCGGCAGGAAATTACTCCGTCATCGTTGACTGCAATTCCGCAGCTTTCCTGTCCTCGATGCTGAAGAGCATAAAGCCCATAATAGGTATCCATTACAACATCCGAAATTTCACCCTTGTTGAAAATACCTATCACGCCACACTCCTCGTGGAGTTTATCGGTTAAACGCTCATTCATCGGCTATTCTCCTAAAAGGCGCTTCATAACTTCCCTATATGCGTCCTCCGCACCGCCGAGATCTCGGCGGAAAAGGTCCTTATCCAGATGCTCATGTGTTGTGCTGTCCCAAAAGCGGCAGGTGTCCGGGCTGATTTCGTCGGCAAGAATTATTGTACCGTCGGCGAGTCTCCCGAATTCAAGCTTGAAATCAATCAGCTCAATATTTGCATCCTTGAGATATTCGGTGAGTATTTCATTTATTTTAAATGCCATCGCCGCTATTGTGTCAAGCTCTTTTTTTGTGGCTGCTCCGATTGCCGCGATGTGATAGTCATTCACAAGCGGATCACCCAGCGCATCATCCTTATAGCAGTATTCGAGCACTGTGGATTTAAGCTTGGTACCCTCCGGCAATCCGAGTCTTTTTGCAAGAGAGCCTGCGGCGACGTTGCGGACGATAACCTCAAGGGGAACAATCTGCACTTTTTTAACAAGAGTTTCGCGCTCCGAAAGCTCCTTGACAAAATGTGTCGGAATACCCTTTGTCTCAAGCATTTTCATGAGACTGTTTGTGACGCGATTGTTTACCACGCCTTTGCCGCGAATTGTCCCTTTTTTTGCGCCATTACCTGCCGTTGCGTCGTCCTTATAGTCAACAAGCACGATATTGGGATCCTCTGTAGCATAGACTTTTTTTGCTTTTCCCTCATACAGCTGTTCTCTTTTTTCCATTTCTGTTTACCTCTTATCTTATTATTACTGATTTTACTGATTCAATTCCGCGCCATTGATGCATTTTACATTTCACTGAGCTCTTTTTGAAGCGTTTCGTTTTTCGCCGTTATCTCAGCTATCATCTCTTCCTTTGCCATCTCAAGCAATGACGAGATTCGCTCATCTGAAAGAGCGAGTATTTGACACGCGAGTATAGCCGCATTTTTTGCGCCTCCCAGTGCCACTGTGGCCACGGGTATGCCGCTCGGCATCTGAACCGTAGCAAGAAGTGCATCCAAGCCGTCCATCGCACCGCCCTTCATCGGAACCCCGATGACCGGAAGCGTTGTGTGCGCCGCCAAAACCCCGCCAAGATGAGCCGCCATTCCCGCACACGCGATTATGACTCCAAACCCGTTTTGCTTTGCGCTTTTCGCAAATTCGGCAGCATCCTCGGGGGTTCTATGCGCCGAGAGTATTCTCGCCTCAAATGGCACATCCCATTTTTTCAGCTGAACCGCCGCCGACTTAACGGCGGGCCAGTCGCTGTCGCTTCCCATTATTATCGCAACTTTTTTTGACTTCATTTCTCATTTCCTCCGAATATAGCAAATAAAAAAAGACATGGCGCTTTTGCGTGCACCATGCCCCTAATGTTCGGTTATGCTTTTCAGCTTGTCAGCTCTGTGTGAAGCTGCGCGGCAGCAGATTTTTTGCATGCCAAGAGAAGCGCCGTAAAGCGCGTCGGTATCTCCAAACGCAGACAAGAACAAAAAGGTCATTGCGCACACCTCCAAGCGGTTAATATGTAACTTTTATAACCATAATAGTATAGTGTTCTCAAGGGAAAAGCAATCAATTTAACTCCGATTTTTTATTTTCGGAAATTGACACAATCCCGCTTGCAATTCGGCTCGTTTATTGTTGCATTAAGTCAAAACTTTTGTAGTACAAGACTACCAAAATTTCTTATGAATCTTTATGTGATACGTACAAAAGCTCATACTTTAAAACTGTTGGTTTTTTATTCCGCATTTCCCCGCTTAACATATGCCGGGATAAGGAAACAATATGCCCGACAAAGCTGACCGATTGCCATCGGCACGGGTGCGCCTCGGATAAAGAAGCACCTGTTCACTCAATGTGACGGATACGTAAATTTTACAGCGGTGCCATAGGCTATGACCTCAGCGGCACCTGACATAATGGAGGCTGATGCATAGCGAACATTTACAATTGCATCCGCGCCCAGCGAGACCGCCTCATCAACCATGCGCTTCATCGCAATGGCTCTCGCCTCATTCAGCATTTCGGTATATCCGATTATCTCGCCTCCAACCAGCGTCTTCATGCCCGCCATAAAATCTTTGCCGAAATTTTTGGTCTGAACAACGTTTCCCTTTACAAGCCCTATGGCATCAAATTCCTGACCCGGAATGTAGTCAATATTTACGAGCTTCATCTATTTCTCCTTTGTTTATCTCCTTGATTGCCTGCACTAAAGCTATTATAACACCTACCGAAATTGCTGCGGGTATGGCCATAAATACAGCTACAATGGCTATCGGAGGGCTGTCCTGCCGCGTTGTTGCCCACACAAACAGCCCGATCATCGCTGCCATAAATGTTATCATGACAAGCGCGCACAGTATCGGAACTGTTATTTTTTTTCGTGTGTCGCTCTTTTTGATGTTCATAAATTTAACGCCTTCCTTTTCATATTCCCGCAGCTTGCCGAGGTATCCGTCAATGCAAAAGGGCTTATCGCCGCTGATATCCCGCTCGATTTCAGCGCAAAGCTGTCTTGCGCAGCGCAGATTATCTATTTCGGCGCAAAGCTCTGCGGTATGGGATTGAAGGCAGGCTTGGAGCTCATTTTCGCCGCTGAGAATTTTTCTTATCTCTTCAATTGGCATATGAAGACTTCTGAGCAGCTTCACTTTTTTCAGCCGCTGCACATCCGCATCGGAGTAGTTGCGATAGCTGTTTTCTCTGTCGCGAAGCGGTGTTAGAAGCTGCATTCGCTCATAAAATCGGATATTCTTTTTTGTGATTCCGACCAGACTTTCCACGTCCTTGATAGTCATGGATAACACCTCATCTGTTATGATAATAAACGTTACACATAGAGTAATGTCAATAGAAAAATATCAATTATTCTGCTATACCGAGCTTTAGTATATCATTGAAGCTTTGGTGCAACAAGTGTGTCATCTCAATATTTTCGCCGAATATCGAAGCAGTTTTTCAAGTGCCTATTTTAAAATTGTTTTATTTATACTATACTGAATAATATCTATAAAAACAATCGGACAGCGGTGAAAATATGAAATGGCTTTCGCATCTTAAAACTATCAATCATCACAAAATGCTCGTTATGAGACATTGCTTCAGCTGCGGCCTTATCGCGCAGGGACTTTTGCATGACATGTCCAAATACTCCCCTGTTGAATTTTTGGCGGGCGCCAAGTATTATCAGGGAAATCAGAGTCCAAACAACATGGAGAGACGTGAGCGCGGCTACAGTGCGGCATGGCTGCACCACAAAGGTAAAAACAAGCACCATCTTGAATATTGGATTGACTATTCCCCGTTTGTTCCCCATGAGCTGTGCGGAATGGAAATGCCGGTGCGCTATGTCGCCGAAATGGTGTGCGACCGAATAGCCGCAAGTAAAACCTACAATCCCGAAAACTATAAAGATGAATATCCATATATATATTATTCAAACTCAAGGGATCATCTGATGCTTCATCCAAACACACGTGCTCTGCTTGAGCAATTGCTTATGATGCTTCGCGATAAGGGGGAGACGGAAACCTTTAATTTTATAAAAAGCGAGATTGTGCGCAAAAACCGCAATCCATTTAAAACTTCCAAGCCCGAAAAGATTCTTCTGACAAAATAAGCGCACAATAATATATAGGGAGAACAGTATTTTGCCCCGATTTTCAATGCAAAAGCAAGGTTCTCTCTTTTATTTTCACTAATACGCATGAGTATTGCGGATATTGGGGCGAAATTGACAAAACATAATATCGGTAAATAAACTTTTAAGGAGCTGATATTATGTCCATGAATCCATTTGAACACAAGGCAAAAGCAGTTGAGGATTGCATTGTCGACTGGAAAACACTTGCGTCCAAACCGTACAACAAAAACACAGTAGACCCATATACCAAGCTGCGCATAATTTTGGTGAACGGGGCGGAATTTGAATCCACTTGGTTCTTGCACCAGTTTTCGCGCCACTGCCCCGACAACGAGCTGCGGCGTGAGCTTTGCCTTTTGCGCCGCATTGAGCAGCAGCAGCAAAAGCGGATAGCAAGTCTGAAGCCGATTAATGAGGGTATTCTCGAGACCACAATAGGCTATGAGATGCTGGCGGTTGACCTTACGGCCGCACTCGCTAAAAGTGAAGAGAATTCAACTGTGAAAAAAGCACTTGATTTTGCACTTCTTGAAGACTACGATCATCTTTATCGATATGCAAACCTTCTTGAGGGAGAACAGGGTATTAAGGCCGAAAAGCTTGTGGGCTGCCATGTGGAAATTATGCCGGGCAGGCCGACCATAAGCGAACACCGATTCCCGTTTGACGATATCAAACCGCACATCAACAGCGGAGATGAGCTATTGACAAAGCTGAATATCGGAATTATTATTGCCGCCGAGCAGCAGACCATGAACTACTATATGAACATCGGTTCATTTTACGAGAGCGATGCAGGCAGGCGGCTGTATGCGGAAATCGCGATGATTGAGGAGCAGCATGTGAGCCATTATGAGAGCCTAAAGGATGTTTCCGTCACATGGCTCGAATGTTTGCTTATGCATGAATACACCGAGTGCTATCTGTACTACTCCAATCTCAAATCGGAAAAGGACACACAGATTAGACCCCTTTGGGAGGAACTGTTCAATCAGGAGCTTGCACATCTTCACAAGGCGGCAAGGCTTCTGGAGCAATATGAAAAAAAAGAGTGGCAGCAGGTTATTCCCAACGGTGCCTTCCCCGAATTGCTGCAGCTTGAGCCGAGCAAGGAATATGTGAGAGAGGTTCTGAAGTCGGTAAGGCTGACAGCAAATCGCGAGGATTATATTGATATTGACAAGGTTCCCGATGACGCGGAGTTTTTCAAATATCAAAATACAGTCAACTCCGATACAGCCGGCGTTCAGTCCCACAAGACGATAAAAAGCTATATAGGCAAGAACGGGGAGGATTATCGCTATACACAGGCACCTCACCCGATTGAAGCCCTGGATGACAGAAAACACGACAATACCGAAGTAGGGCGCAAGAAAAAGTAAAAAATCCGCTCCTCTCTTGCATTTTTTGCAAAAAAGGAGCGGATTTTTTTATTATTGAAATATAAGGTTAATTGCTATTTAGTGTGCTCTATCTGTAATTTTCGAGGAAGAATTTAAAGAATTCAACACCCTCTGCGATTGCGGACACTGTGATATTTTCGTCTATTGCGTGACAGCTGTTCAGCTGTTGGCTTGTCATGCGAATCGGCGCAAAGCGAAATGCATTATCGGTGACTGCATGAAAATGACGGCAGTCCGTTCCGCCCATGATAACGTACGGCGCAATACCAACATCGGGAAACTGCGCTGATATACACTCTTTCAGATAAGTATATTCCGCCGATTTGGTCGATGCAACAGGAGACGCGTCTCGCTGATTCAGCACCTCAAGCTCAAGATTATATTTGTCCGCATATTTTTTCATGACCGACAGTGATTGCTCACAGTTCTGCTGCACGCTTGTGCGCAAATTCGCAATGAGATACGGTTCTTTCGGAATGACATTCGGCGCGTCCGAGCCTTTCATCATTGTGAAGGTACAGGTTGTTGCGAGCAGTGCTTCTCCGAATGGCGAAAGAGCGGGCATCGCCGCAATAATCAGCGGTTTAAACAACCATACATTGCCGAGTAAAAGCTTCATTCCAAATCCGAATGAGGGAGCCATTTCCGCAAACATCTCCTCGACCTCGGGCAGAAGCTTTTTGGCGAACGGGCGCTTTTTCTCAATCTCATTTGCAAATGCAAACAGTCGGGCGGCAGGCGTGTTGCGCGGGGGAGTGCTGCTGTGCCCGCCCTTGCCGCGAGCTGTTACCTTCAGATCAATATAGCCCTTTTCCGTGATTCCGATAACCGCGTAGGGTCTGTCCATGCCAGGCATAGCCTGCTCGATGACAGAGCCGCCCTCATCTATGACAAGTGCAAGTCGGATTCCTTTTCTCTGCAAATAGCGAACAGCACTTTCCGCCCCGTCTCCGCCTGTCTCCTCGTTAATCGAGGCCTCAACGTAAACATCGCAGGGAGGTACAAAGCCCTGTGCAATCAGCTGCTCTATTGCCTCAAGCTCAATGTAGACATTGCATTTGCAGTCAAGCGCACCGCGCCCGAACAATGCGCCATCCCTGACCGTGCCTGAATAAGCGGGCACAGTCCAGCCGTCATCCGACGCAGGTACAACGTCCTGATGTCCCATGAAGAGTACCGGCAGCCTTTTGCTGTCGCTTCCTCTCCAGCAAAAGAGCAAAGTCCCGTCAAGCTCGGTTTTTTCAAGAGTTTTATGTACAAGGGGAAACAGCTTTTCGAGCTGTGCATGAAGCTTTTTAAATTCGGTTAAATCCTCATCCGCACGCTTTGAAACACTCGGGATTCTGATAAGACAACCGAGTCCCTCGGCGTAGCCGTCAAGGACTTCTTGTGTGAATTGCTGCCCAGAAGCATTTTTGCGTTCAGGTGCTTTTATCAAAAACGTGCGTATAACAGCCGCCGCAAGCAGCAGCGCAGCAGCACCGACAAGGCATAATAATACAATATAAACTGCTGTCATTTTTAAATTTTCCCTTTCTTATAAAGCAGAAACGCGAATGAAACCGACACTATGGCAATTGCGAAAACAAGCATCGAGACCGAGCTTGTCAGCTGAGAAAAAAGCAAGAACAACGAAATCGAAAGCGCCATTGGCAAAATTGCAACCTTTGGATATTCTTTCGCATACTTAAATCCAAGCGCCCCAAACACGGCGGGCACAACTGTTTTAAATGCGGGAAGCAGTGTGGGATTTTCCAAAATAGGCGTGAGCGGAATGATAAGCACGACTCCGAGTATAATGGTCACGGTCGTTACTATCGCGCTTGACGCAACCGATAGCGTAGATACAATTTCACTTTCTTTTGTGCCTATTTCAACACCCGTCATCTGTCTGGCATTCATGGCACATGGGATTTTTAGGTTAGAGAGATTCCCTGAAATAAACGCAATATATGTTCCGCCTGTTCCCAAAAGCGGGGTATATGTCACCACCTCAACAAGACAGCCCGGCAGGTTGACAAGAATAACAGGCACGAATGCCGCCCAGAAAGAAACGCTTAAATTGATTTTTTCGTGGAATATTGCGCTGATTGCAAAGGGTATTGAAATCATCACTATGATTATAACAATCATTGAAATGCGTCCCAGCCGATGCATGGTATTGTCATAATTCCGAGCTTCAACAGACATTGATTTTTCTTCCATTATTATCCCCCCCTATTCTGCAAATGCCGACATTGTCGGAAAAATGAACTGACCGACTACTGCGGCAACCATTCCGAGCACCATGGCGAGCGAGAAAGAGAAGTTTTCAAGCCATTTTACATTTTTCTTCTCGATAAGCCAGGTGAACAGCCACATTGATAAAACCGATGTGAGCATTGCGGCAAGAGGCAGAATGTTCGGAGTTCTGATCACTCCGCTTGGAAGTGTCATTGTTCGCAGCTGACTGAATGCATCTCCGACATAAGCGGCAACCATACCTATGAACATTGCGCAGAACAGAATGTTGAACAGCTTGGGCGATTTGCCTGTTGTTTTTTTTATTGTGCCCTGATAGCTTTTGAAAAAGAACAGGACAAAAAGCGCACCCCATATTATCCCGATTGTCATCCCGAAGGCAATCGCCGCAAAATCTCCGCCCGTCATTGCCGAGGACGGAAGCTCTCCGAGTCCCATTCCCTTTGCTATATTATTTGCGGTCGGACCCTCATAGTGAAGCGCCCCCACAACCGATAGCCGCATCCATGGAAGTGGCAGCCCCAGCGCGGGGGCAAGAGCAAGTACTCCGATTAAAATTGCAAACGAAGGCACTATTGAAAATGTTGCGCTTGTAATTATTACTTTCTTCAGAACCGATTTGGACATGCCCTCGCGGACACCCTCTTTGTAAGACTTCACCAGAAACACAATCGCCTGCGCCAGCACCAGTCCGACAAGAAGTATCGCAAGCAGGTACATCGGCGCCGAATTTGCTTTTGACAAAAATTCCGACATCGCATTATCTCCTTTTGTATATATATACCTATTATTATATCAGATTTATTCCTGTTGGCAACGACATGATGAAAAAGCGGCAATTGTTTGAGCTAACCTCGCGGCTTTATTCCCAGATCCGAAACCGCGCCGAGACTCCGATAGGATTATTTCAAGGATTGTGCTATAGTAAATACTATCTGATTTAATGTGTATCGGTTTATCCGGAATTCAACATAAAATTATTAACAGTCGGAGTGTGAATTTTCGATGAGTCTTTTTATATGTCCCGTGTGCGGTTCCCCGCTTGTATGCAGCGGGGAATCATATCGATGCAAAAACAACCACTCTTTTGATCTGTCGGCGCAGGGTTATGTCAATCTCTTGCCCGCAAACCAAAAGAACTCAAAGCTCCCCGGAGACGACAAAAGCATGGTAACGGCGCGTGCGGCTTTTTTAAAAAAAGAGTATTACGGGGCACTTCTTGCAGAGTTGGAAACGCTCGCGACGAGCTGTACAAACAGCTCACCCAACGTGCTCGATTCAGGCTGCGGAGAGGGATATTATACAGAAGGTATATATGAGGCTTTGTATAACTGCGGAAAGGCGCCGACGGTTTATGGAATTGATATTTCAAAATCAGCCGTTCGGCTTGCTTCTAAGCGCTGCCACAGCTGTGTATTTGCAGTCGCTTCCGCGTTTCACCTGCCAATTTGCAGCGACAGCATCGACCTGCTTCTCAACTGCTTTTCCCCTCTTTGTCTGTCGGAATTTACACGGGTTTTAAAGGGCGGCGGATACTTTTTGTATGTAGTTCCCGCCCCGGAGCATCTATGGGAGCTGAAAAAAGTACTCTATGACATTCCTTATAAAAACGAGCTTGAAAAAACGCCATACAATGGATATGAATATTGCAAAATAAGCCGTGTTGAAGATGTTATTTCACTCCGCTGCAAGGAGGATATTCAAAATCTGTTTGCCATGACGCCGTATTTTTGGAAAACACCCAAAGCGGGACGCGCACGCCTTGAAGCACTTGATGAACTGAAAACTCACATTTCATTTGATGTGCATGTGTATCGCAAGCTGTGAAATTTATTTCGCACGATTTTTCGGCAAAAACCGTTCACTGCTTTGTTCGCAATTGCATTTTAGCTGTATCCGCTTTTTGCGCCATGCGGTTTATCTGTAAATATTCTGTATATTTTTTAAAGGGGGAATCTGTCCGATGGGGAAAATTGTGGCAATCGGAGGCGGAGAAATAAAAAAAGGCGAGTTGCTTGAAATCGATAAATATATCGTTTCAATGGCCGGAAAAGAAAATCCCCGCTTTCTTTTTATACCGACTGCAAGCCGTGATGCGGGAGGCTATATAAACGCTGTTAAGCGGGAATTCAAAACTAAGCTCGGCTGCTCGTTTTCCACTCTTTTGTTTTATCTTTCCGATCCCGACGACGATACCGTGAGAGAAAAAATTTCCGGTGCCGACATCATCTATGTCGGTGGAGGAAATACCGCAATGATGATGGCCAAATGGCGCGAGCACGGAGTCGATATCTTGCTGAAAAAAGCATATGAGCGCGGCGCGGTTATGTGCGGCATTTCCGCGGGAGCAATTTGTTGGTTTAAAAGCGGCTACAGTGACAGCGAGGCATTTTACGGAGATGGCGGCTCCCTGAGCTTTTGTGAGGTAGATGGTCTCGGACTGATTGATGCGGTGAGCTGTCCTCATTACAATGAACCCGAGCGCAAGAGCTTTGATGCGTTTGTCTCGGACAAGCATAGCTGCGGAATAGCAATCGACAGCTGTGCTGCGCTGATTGTGGAGGATAGCATATGTAAAGTGCTGGGCACAGTGCCCGACTCTGCTGTTCATATTCTTGACGCAAGCGAAGGCACTCTCAAAAAAAGCGCAGTGGATTCTCTCGAGGCTTTTTCGTTAAGCGTAATTCCGAATTGCGAACAAACACACTGATACTTTATTTACCGGCTGTCGGGTTGCGACGGTTGAAGGCATAATACGGAAAGCGGCTTTGCTGCGCGCGGTACACGATTTTTATTTTTGCAGCTTCGTGAAGAAAGGATGCGATACCGCATTTTCTCACTAACGCGTTTCCCCGTGCCCGCATGGTTTAACCGATATTGCACACAAAAAAAATCCCGCAACTTCAATTTTGCCTATAATGGGCAAATCGAATTTGCGGGATTTTTTATGCGTGGATATAAGCTTATATGTACGCAGACACACTGCGCGCCGCATATTTTGCAAAAGTCTGAATCAGCTTCGAATTATGCAGCCTTTTTCGAATTATGCAGCCTTTTTCGAATTATGCAGCCTTTTTCGAATTATGCAGCCTTTTTCGAATTATGCAGCCTTTTCCTCTTCGGGTACGACCTCATCGGCTGCTGCGGGCACCTCGGCAGGAGTCTCGGCTGTGGTTTGTGCCTTGGCTTCCTTGCCTCCGGCACACACATCGCATGGGTCAAAGCGCTTCGCATCAAAGGCTTCATCGAGCGTTCCGCTTACAAGGGTTGCACTGCGCGACAATGTCGAACAATTGGGGTCCATGTGATATGATTTTCCAAACGGCGTCCAGTATACGGTGCCGTCCGCACTGCCCATCGTTTCAACAGCCGAAGCCTTCATTGCCTCTTGATCCTCCTGAGAAACCGGATCAAAATCATATGAAGAGCCTCCCGCAATAAGAAGTGCTACTGCGGCGATTATTGTGACAATCTTTTTCGTTTTTCCATCAAGCTCCTTGTCTCGAAGAAGCAGAATAACAAGCGGGAAAAACGCGATAACAGCAACGATTACGCCCAGGTTGTTCCAAAGCCAAAATTTGATTTTGTTCTTTTCGGAAGCGGGGTCTATGCGATTTGATTTCTTCCACAGCTGTGAACCGATAATGACGCAGACCAGATCAACTGCAATGGCGACAATGAGCCATGTTGTCAGATTTCCCGGCAATGACAGCGTTCTGTTCAGCAGCAAAATTGCCGCAACCTCAAAAAGAATAGCAACAGCCCACAGAACAAATGCTCCGACACGAAGACCTGTTGCGGATTTTCCGCCGCCCGAATTATTCTCGATTTTCTTTGCCGTACCCTGTGTTGCGTTCGGAATCTCGGCCACAGCGGTGGCGGCGGTCTTTGACGAGGCTTTTTTCGCTTCATCGGCGGATATTATCCTGCGGTTTATCGGCGCCTTTTTCTTTTCAGCCATAATTTTTTCTCCTCATTGAATAATTAATATGTATTCAGCAGTCATCGGTGCTATATGAATACGACTATACCTATCATTAATATAACAAAATACAAATGCAAATGCAAATTTCTATACACAAAGCACAAATTTTTTACGTAATCTCTACCTAAACAACGTTCAAATAGAGTTTTATTTTGCATAACTGCGCAAATCGTCCTCAAACGAACAACCCCGCACTGTATTTTCATCTGCAATATTTGCGCCAATCCGATATAATCAGCTCAATCTGAAAAATTCAGCCTGCATTGGCTCAAGACTCAAACTTCCGCAAATGTTCATGCTTTGTCCGCTTATAAGCTCGACAGCATCCCCTCTGAGCCGCTCCGAGCAAATTGTCTGTGAGCTTTCCGAGATATTTACCGCGCACAGTACATGTTCATTCTCGAAAAAACGCTCGTATAGGCAGAACGTATTCTGCTCAACTATATTGCGATATCCGCCGAGACTGAGTGCCTGACTGTTTTTTCGAATATCCGCAAGGCGGGAAATATAGGAAAAAAGTTCGTTTTCAACAGGCGCATCAAAACACGGGCGCAATGCGTCATCGCCGTCCTGCTTTTTGCCTGCAGCCCCCCATTCGCTGCCGTAATATATGCATGGGATTCCCGGCATTGAAAACAGCAATGCATAGGCGACGAAGATTTTGCGCTTGTCCTCAAGAATACTTGCAAGACGCGATACATCGTGGTTGTCCGCGAAGCTCATCAGCTGTTTGCTGCGATATAGACACCACGCGTCGTTCCCAAACTGCCGGTTAAGGGAGTAGGTAAGTTCAAACAGGTTGTTGCAGTTGAGGCTTGAAAATAATCCCTTGTAGCACTCGTAATTGGTACAGCTATTCAGCATCTCGTCATTCACAATCAGATTGTAGTCCCCGAAAAGCACCTCACCAATCAGCACAAATTCAGGTTTCAATTCGTTGCAGAATCTGCGAAGTGCGCGCACAAAGTCACGGTCAAGGCAATACGCAACATCGAGGCGCAGCCCGTCAATTCCAAATTCCTCAACCCAAAAGCGGACATTTCGGAAGATATGCTCTATCACCTCGGGATTGCGAAGATTGAGCTTCACTAACTCATAATGTCCCTCCCACCCCTCGTACCAAAAGCCATCATTGTAGTTGCTGTTTCCGTCAAAGCTGATATTGAACCATTCTTTATATGGCGAGCTTTGCTTGTTTTTGCGCAGATCGGAAAAAGCCCAAAACTCTCGCCCTACATGATTGAAAACTCCATCAAGAACAACGCGAATGCCATTTGTATGCAGAGCGGAACACACCTGCTTAAAATCGTCGTTTGTGCCGAGTCTCGGGTCAATTCTGCCGAAATTACGCGTATCATAGCCATGTGAACCGGAATCTGCGACAGGATTAAAAAGAACCGCATCAACACCGAGCTGTTTGAGATGCGGTATCCATTCCACTGTTTTTTGTATGCGCGAAACAGTTTCATCAGATTCACACAGATTCGTTTTGGGAGCACCGCAAAACCCGAGCGGGTATATTTGATAAAAACAGGATTTTTTCCACCAGCTGTCCATAAAAACCTCTTAATCGTATTTTCTGTGGATTATACACCAAACAGCCGAATAAATGCAAATCTCGGCTTGCACAAATTGTATTGCCGAGGTGTAAAATCACTGAAATGCAGCGCCGCAGCCAACGCAAATATAGCGCTGACAAAAAAGCAAGGACATTCGGGGGATTTTCATCCTTCACACATGCTTTCCGCCTGTTTTCAAAAATCTCACAGCTTTACATATCCTGCAAATGACTTGAATATCGCATATCCGACGGTCTGTGCGCTTGCCATCATTTATTAATATAATTTTGTTATATATAGCCGATGTGGTACAATGTATTTGCAATCCAAATACGGTAAAAGAGGGAATCAAAATGGAAAAGCTGTCTCCAAAGCAAAATGCGGCACAGATGATTAAATTCGTTCTGTTTTCTGCCAGCGCGGGTCTGATTCAGGCTTTAAGTTTTACGCTTTTGAATGAGGTTTTTCATCTGCCTTACTGGATATGCTATCTCACGGCACTGATATTGTCGGTACTGTGGAATTTTACGCTCAATCGAAAATTTACCTTTAAATCAACTGCAAATGTTCCGATTGCGATGTTGAAAATCGCTGCTTATTACTGTGTATTTACTCCTCTTTCAACATGGTGGGGCGCGGCGCTGACCAATATCGGCTGGAATGAATATCTGGTGCTTTTTGTTACGATGATTTTGAATCTCATTTCCGAATATCTTTTTTGCCGGTTTGTGGTTTATCGCAACTCGGTCAACACAAACGAGCTTGCGGACAAAGGGAACAAATAGAAACATCCTTTGCACGCTGCTTGAGCCGCGTTTTCAGTTTTCGGCAAAGTGCCGATTGCAATATTTTTAAGAGGTACATATAAAATGAAAGAGCTGTTTTCTTACATGTTCAAGCTTGACATAAAAAATCTTTTTGTGAATCCTACAAAAAATCCGATAATTCAGTTTTTTCGATATTTTTTTGTAGGGGGAATTTCCTTTGTCGTTGATGCTGCGGTACTGTTTATTCTCAATTCGTGCCTCGGAATGCATTATATGGTCGCAACTGTATTCGGATTCATGGTGGGGCTGACCGTAAACTATCTGCTGTCGATTTGGTTTGTTTTCAACGGCGAGACCACAAAAGCGAGCAAAACCACCGAGTTCGTTGTGTTTGCGGTAATATCAACAGGCGGCCTGCTGCTTACCGAATTGCTGATGTGGGTTGGTGTTGAAAAGCTTGGCATGATAGTGATTGTCGCAAAAATAATAGCGGCAGCAATTGTGCTGATTTGGAACTACAGTATGAAAAAGGTTATTCTGTACCGCAATAAATAGCAATTTCCCAATGGTGCCGTCTGTAAAAATTCCAATAGAGCGATATGAGGGGCTGAGGCACAGTAGCCCTGTGAAAAAACATCGCACAAAAAAGCACTTGATTTCGGACTATCAAAGCCTGATTTCAAGTGTTTTTTGTAATTTAAGATCCGGTTCTTTGTGCATTTTGCTATCGAAAACGCATTGTGTCACAGCCCCGTTATTTCCCGAATGAATTTCAAATAGCCGACGGCTCCGCCGAAAAACGAATAAGCTTGTCACGGCGCTTAAACTATAGCCGCAGCTTGCCGACATCGACTTAAAGCTGCGATTTGTTATTTGCTTGATTTCTCGATTTGTGCGCTCCCCTGTCGATATACAGGCGCATCTCGTCCATTTTAGCGCGTATTTGCTTATTGCTGACGCGCGCCTTGGTGTAGTATCCGATGAGCCGTTCGGTTTGATCGGTTATGTTTTTTCCGACGAAATCAAACCAATGAGGATTGATGTGCAGTGCGTTCATGGTGTGAAGCCCGCACAGGGCGACAAATTTTCCGAAATTAAATCTCGGCTTATAACCCTCGGAAAAAGGCTTGTCACGCGGAGGATTTTTAAGTGTTTGTTCCAGTAAATCCGCTATTCGCATATATGCGGGATAGTCATAGTCAACATCATAGTGCGCCTGCATTTGTGCCGAGTCAATCGGAAATGGATGCTCGGACTTTGCAAGCTCGCAGACAAGGCGATTATAGCTGTCAATAGCATCGACGCCCTCGTAGGTAACGGGGTCATAATCATCGAACAGCGGCTCGGGACGAAGCACAAGACAACTTTTTTTCGCAAAATAAATTTCGGCGACCGAGGTGCTCATCCATGTGAGAATAACGTCGCACACCTTCACCCACTGCTTTACCGAATAATCGGTGATGACGTGAAAATTCGGATGCCTTTTTTTCATTTCGTCAAGCGGCGGACTCTGCCACTCGCACGGGTGAGGTCGATAGATAAGCTCAATATCGGGCTGTTCGTCAAGCAATCTGTCAAACCAATCAAGCGTGACATTCATCGAGCGGCCTCCGACCTCTTTGAATCCCTTGAAATCGAGATCGGTCATTTTGTTGAGCTCATCCACCTCTTTGTCGTCCATAAAGGCGCATGAAAACGAGCTGATATATGCAAGCCAGCGCCTGCTCGGGTCAAGCCCGTACTCAACCGCAATATCAGCTCGGCTTTTAAAATATCCGCTGAATTCCGGATACAGAAAATCAAGCTGAACAGCGCCTGTAATTTCGGTATTTGTCTCGGGAACACCCTTTGCGACAATCCTTTGCTTTGCCGCATTTCCCCAGCAGATATGGGTGCATTTTCGCGCATTCTCGGTCAGCGAATAAAATTCGCTCTCCTCCTGCTCGCGGGACAAAACCTCTTCCCAATGCAGATTTACAACCTTGTCCACTCTGCCGACATTATTGTAGACAAAGCTGTTCAGCGTCTCGTTGTTATACATGGCAGAGGTGACAATAACTCTCGGCTTTTTCCATGTGAAATACTTGAGTTTTTTTCTGTCCATCAGCTGCAGCAGCTCTGATTTATACCCTCTTCGCTCAAGCTCCGCCATCACGAGACAGTCATTTTCAAACTCACGGACTATATGTTCATATAAAAACAAAAAATCAATCGCCACGTCATTTTATCTCCTATTTGCTTGATCTGTGCGGTTTATCGAGCTGTATAAAGTCAATTGCTGACAGCATTTAAGTGTTCATTGGAAAAGTGTATTTATTAAGCTCGAGTTCGCTCTTAAAGCTTCTTTGTGCCACTGAGGCATCATTAATAAAGCGTGCAGATGTTTTTATTTCATGTGGCTTTTGTAAAAATATCTCCACCCGAGACTGTGCCAATCTGATCACCCCAAAACCTGATATCATTGGCGTTAATAAGCTTGCAGGTGAATTTTTCGGTGCTCGCCCCGATAAAATCTCCGTAACTGCCCTGCGCAACCGTGAATTCCGCAATCTCTCCGTCAACGGTAAAGGTCCCGTTAATCGTGGCATTCCCCTCTCCGATTGCCGTGGGCACCATCAGAGAAAATGTACCGTCGGCACGACACTCGAGAGTGGGTTTTTGCAGAGGTTCCTTTATTTGAGTCCCATCCTCGTTCACGGTAATTTTAACATAAACATACTCCGCTCCGCTTGCAAAAAGAGCCGAATAACTGTTTTCGAATTTCCCGACAAACGGTGAATCGGCAATATCTGTGCCCGAATATACAGGTCCGTCAATAGGGGGTGTCGGCATCTCGGTCTCAGGCGCTGCGGGAAGCAGTGGGTCGTCCGACTCAGTGTGCTTGCCGCAAGAAACTAAGAGCGTAAGGCACAAGGCAATCAACAAAACTGTGATATATTTTTTCATAATAAAACCCCGTTTGTGTTATTTGTGCAAAAAAGAAAACAAGCCCTTTTTGTTCTTGGGACAAAAGCTCTCTATGTTTCTGTGTATTTCACCAAAAGTCTCATCACTTTCATAAAAATATTTCGCAAGCATCTGCATAAGCTCAAAGTCTCGCTCACTGTCAATGTCAAGAACTGCGGTGTCCGGCATTATCGAGCAGACGAGCTTTGCCTGTGAGAGAATCTTGGTTGTCTCGTTGAGGAACTCGGGACTGTATGCATAGAGCGAGGCGTTTGCGTCAAACACCTCGGGAGCCTGCTGACGTGCAACAAAATTGCTGTCGATGGCAATTTTGAAAAATCCGTCATCTTTTTTTATCAGCTGGTTGAAATATGGGTTGCGGCGGCTCTCGGTCACCGAAAGTGCAATCTCGGCATCGGGGTTGGCAATGAACGTATCTACGATGCTCTTTATGTCCTCTACACGGCGGAGCGGACTAGTAAGGTCCATGTCCACAACGAAGTCATATGTCTTACCTGTCTGAGCCTGTGCCTCTTTAAGTGTATCCCGCATGACATCGGTTTTGCTCGCGGTGTCTCCCGCGAGGAATTCCTTGCGCGGCACTTTAATATACGGGGTTCCCGTGCTGTCGATTTGGTCGTACAGCTGCTGTGAATCCGTGTTCACTGCAAGGTCAAACTGTCCGTAAAGATGCGCTTCACGCTCTAAAAAGAGCCTGTATGCAGACAGTGTATAAAAGCAGATTGGGTATTCCAAAAAGTCGCGCATGTTCTTTGACTTTACGCCCTTTGAGCCGGCGCGCGCACAAATTGTGACAAGAATGTTCATTAGTTAAGCCTCCGAAAAAAATGCTTGTTGAGTTGGGTTTGATTTAAGATTTAATTTCCGCTGTTTTCAGGACCATAAGCGCATTGGTGACCGTGTTCATGTTATTTGCGGTTTTGTCGAGCACACAGTCAATGAAGTAATTCATCTCATTGAGATAAAAATCTTCGGGTTCGAAGGTCTCAACCTCGCCGGATGCCCTGTGCGTGACGGTTCTGTTTAGTATGTCGCCGCAATAGGTCTCATTGTTGCAGTATATCTCAATTTCTCTAACCGATTTTCGTCCGATATAATCGAGATGCAATGATAAAAGCAGGTCATTATACCGCGCAATATACACGGCTACATCATCGCTGTTGATTTCAAGCTCCGAATATTTTCCCGAAAAACCGAACACGCTCGATGGTATGCCGAAAAGATAGCTAAGATAGTCCCACTCATGAATAAGGTCGAGCACAACTCCTCCGCCAAGCTCTCGCCTCGCGCTGTAACAGGTTCGATAGTCGGTTTCGGGTCTCCAGTCAGGCAGATAGGAGGAACTGATTGCGCGCGCCGAAACAACGTGATTCTGTTCGCAAATCCGCTTCATTCGGCGTATGACCGGAGTATGGCGAAGCGGACATGCAACATAGTATACGCCGTCTGCGTGAAGTCCGAGCGCATGCTCGTCAATATCGTTGCGCGAAAATACCGGCTTTTCAATAAACATGTTTTCGGCAATATCAACGAGCGATTTTACCGAGCTTTCGTGAAGTGACGAGGGGTTTGTGATGAATGCAACATCATATTTCTCTTTGATTTCATCAACGGAATAATAACTGTTTGTCAAAAGTGCTTGTACACCGCCGCGCAGCTGTTTATCGGAGCTTCGAACGGCGTCGATTCGGTGGGATATCCCCCGCTCGCACAAAACCGTATCCAGATTCTTTATGTGGCGGCTTCCGATTGAACCGAGTCCCATAAACAATATTTTCATCTCAGGATTACTCCTTTTCGATTTCATCTATTAAATCGAGCAGCTCGGCATCTTGTTCGAAGCTGTGACGGCGCACATTTTTACCTTCAAGCGTATCAAAAAACGCGGCAAGCTCATCGACATATGCGTTTTCAACGATATTGTCCGAATAGCGGGTGTCGTGATTGACGCTTTCATAGGTGTCAATTTGAATATCCTGTTTTTTTTCAAAATCATAAATTGACAAGCTTGTCGGTGTTCCGCCCCAATGGAGATACAGCTTTTCTCCGATAACCTCAAGGTCTCGGACGGCTTTGCGGGACACAACGTTGAAGGCGAGCTGACCTGTTGTTCCGCTTTTATGTGTCACTGTCACGAGAAAGCTGTCGGGATAATCAATGCTGAGAGAGGTCTGTTTTGTGTGCGTTGAGTACACCTCGGCTATTTCTCCGAACGCAGACACAAGCCACGGAAGCTCTATTCCGAATAGCTCTCTGCAGCCTCCGGTTCTGCGGTCGCCAACAAAAAAGTCTTTGTAATTCTCCCACGGATGCCAATCGGGAAGATACTGACCAACATGATATCGGTAAATCAAAGGGCATTCGGCTGCTCTAACCGCTTGTTCAATATATTGTGTCTCTCTGCGATAGAGCGGAGTGGAGGATAAAAACAGAGTAAGCCCCCTGTCCTTTGCGAGTTCGGCGTTCTCGACGTATCTGTCCGAAACCAAATTTATCTCGGTAAAAACATTGAGATTATCCTGTAAAAGCTCATTTATGATTGAGCCGTGAGACAGCGGGCTTGTACACACAAATCCGCATTCCGGCTTGAAGCACTCCACTGCCTGCGAAATGGACACATAGCATGAAATACCGAAAAGCTCATGGGCTTCGTCACGGCGTGCTTTGCTGCTGTCAACGCCGCAAAGCTCTGTATTTTCAAAAAAATCTTCCATAAGTCGGATTCTTCTTTTTCCCATTGAGCCTAAGCCCACAACAATGCCTTTCATGGTTTACCTCCGGAAATCGTTATGTCTGTATCGCAGAAGGCCTTTTTGAGGGAAATTCCCTCAGACAGCCTCTCCTTTATTATTCGGACAATATCGCCTGCGGTGTCGCCGTCGCCATATGGACTTTTCATATTCTCAAGGCTTTTGGCAAATTCGGGTGAAACCGCTTTTTTTAAAGCTTGCAGAATCTTATCGCAGTTCCACGGTACATCAATATTGTTCGCGCCTGTTTCCCGCCCTTTTTGGCGGTCACCTATATTCACAGATGGCTTTTTGAGGGAGGGCGTTTCGACAATGGCACTGCTTGAATTGCCGACTACTGCCGCACAATAACGCATTGCGGATAAATATCGCTTGACCCCAAGGCTTTGAACCAGCCTTGCACCGACGTGGCACCGACAGTACCGCTCGATTGAATCATTAATCTGTGTACCCCCCTCATCGGCATTTGCGGCGGTAAACAAAATCGGCATACCGCACTTTTCTGTTGCGGCAAGCAGAATTTCCGCGCATCTTCGAGGCGAGATGTCACCCAGAGTCTCCGGGTGCAGAGTGCAGAGCAGAAAGGGTTCAGACATATCAAATCCGATATCGGCCGACAACTCAGATTTGTCAATCGGAGAAATGCTTAGGATATTTTGCGCGCCCGATGAGCCTGTGTTGAAAACTGCCGACGGCTGCTCTCCGAGCTGAATAATGCGCCTGCGCGAGCGCTCACAGATGGCGAAGTGAAGCGCGCTCATCTTTGTAATACAGTGCCGAAAAAACTCGTCCTTAGCGCCCTCGGTTGTGTCCCCTCCGCCTATGTGGGCGATAGGTATGTCGCTTGTAGCCGCCGCGGTCGCCGCCGCAAATGTCTCATAGCGGTCACCCAAAAGCAATACAAGGTCAGGTCGATTTGATTTCCAGAAATTATAAAAGCTCTCGACTGCCCGCGAGATGGCAATTGCAGTTTCGGTATCCGGTCTGTTTTTTAGGATATCGATTTTCGCTGCAATCGGCAGCCCGGTCTGTTCAATCTCATTTACTGTACACCCGAGAGCTTCGCAAAGGTGTGCCCCCGTGACCACAAGCTGCAAAGAGAGAGACCTGTCATCGGCAATCCTGTCCATGATGGGGCGGAGCAGTCCGAATTCGGCTCTTGTCCCTGTAACAACAGACACGATATATTTTTCTTTATCCATAATGCTGACTCCTTGCCGACTTCTTAGAATCGAGGTTTTTGGATCATGAGCGCCGCCTGAAGCATCCGACGCGTTAAATATGCATTCCAACAGACGGGGTCTTGAGCTTTTGCGCGGGTTATGCACAGTGCGCCGACAGCGTATGATTCGCTGTGCCGCGCATTTTTTAATCACTCTCTGTTGAGACTCCGCAGCTCTGACCACCATTTTACTTTATAATTGTTAATAATACCACCTGCACCGATTGTTCACAATCCTTTATTTGCTTTTTAGAGGTATTTATATTATCATATATATTGAATTCTTGTAAAGAAAGCGGTGCTACACATGGACAAAAAAGTGCTTGTAACAGGAGCTGACGGCTTTATCGGTTCTCATCTTACCGAGGAGCTTGTAAAAAGCGGAGCAAAGGTCAAGGCCTTTGCATACTACAACTCATTTAACTCATGGGGCTGGCTTGACAGTCTGCCAAAGGAAATCAAGGACGAGATTGAAGTTTTCTCGGGGGATATCCGTGACCCGAACGGCGTTCGCACTGCCGTCAAGGGCTGTGACACAGTTTATCACCTTGCGGCGCTGATTGCGATTCCGTTCAGCTATCATTCCCCGGACAGCTATGTCGATACTAATATAAAAGGAACTCTGAATGTACTGCAAGCAGCGAACGACCTCGGTGTGTCCCGTCTGCTGGTAACCTCAACAAGCGAGGTCTACGGAACAGCTCAGTATGTTCCGATTGACGAAAAGCACCCGTTTCAGGGGCAAAGTCCGTATTCGGCAACAAAGATAGGGGCGGACAGGCTTGCGGAAAGCTTTTACCGCTCGTTTGGAACCCCGCTTACAATTGTGCGCCCGTTTAACACCTATGGACCGCGCCAGAGCGCTCGTGCTGTCATACCCACAATTATAACGCAGCTTCTGAACGGCGCCTCCGAGATAAAGCTCGGGTCGCTCACGCCGACACGCGACTTTAACTATTGCAAGGATACCGCCGCGGGATTTATGGCTCTTGCCGAATGCGTGGAAGCAATCGGTGAAGAGGTGAATATCGCCACCGGTGTTGAGATTAGTATCGGGCAGCTTGCTCAGGAGCTGATAGACCAGATAAATCCGTCAGCCGAAATAATATGTGATGAACAGCGTCTGCGCCCCGAAAAAAGCGAAGTGAATCGCTTGCTGGGAGATAATACAAAAATCAAAGCACTTACCGGCTGGGCACCTAAGTATGATTTAAAAGCGGGAATTGCAGAGACGATTGAATGGCTCAAGGGACATCTTGCATCCTACAAAAGCGATATTTACAATATTTGATTAACATATTTAAAGAATCGAGGCGATTTTCAATGTCGGATTTTATTCCTCTGTCCGTTCCGAATTTGCGCGGTAATGAGAAAAAATATATGGATGAGGCTATTGAGGCAGAGTGGGTTTCTACAGCAGGTCCTTACATAAAGGATTTTGAAAAGCAAATTGCCGAGTTTACCGGAGCAGACGGGGCGGTCGCGTGTCAGAGCGGAACGGCGGGACTGCATCTTGCCCTTATGGAGATGGGTGTCACACGCGATGATATTGTCATTGTTCCGACACTCACCTTTATCGCGACGGTCAACCCCGTTGCCTATATCGGGGCGACTCCGGTGTTTATGGACTGCGACGATACCCTCTGCATGGACACTGAAAAGCTGCGCGAATACTGTGAGAGTGAATGCGAGCTTCGCGGCGGTCAGCTTTTTGACAAAAAGCTCGACAAGCGCGTGAAATGCATAAATGCAGTTCATGTTTTCGGCAATCTCGCCGATATGGAATCTATAATGGATATAGCCTCCGAGTTTAACCTCGCGGTAGTCGAGGATGCGTGCGAGAGTCTTGGCTCGCGGTATTTGTCAGGGCGTTATGCGGGCAAGCACAGCGGTACCATTGGAGATATCGGTGTGTTTTCGTTCAACGGCAATAAAATCATAACCACAGGCGGAGGCGGTGCGGTTGTCAGCAGACACAGCGACAAGCTTGAGCATATTAGATTTTTGAGTCAGCAGGCCAAAACCGACGCTTTTCGATTTGTGCATGACGAGGTGGGGTATAACTATCGTCTGACAAATATTCAGGCAGCGCTCGGTGTCGCACAAATGGAGCAGCTATGCGGCTTTATAAAAATCAAGAACGACAACTACAAATTATATAAAGCGGACGGAATTGAGCTGTATCCTTTCCGAGATGACATTGAGTGCAATCGCTGGTTTTACTCCTATCTTGCACCAAACGCCGCAAAGCGCGATTATCTGATGTCCGAGCTTGAAAAGCGGGGTATTCAGACTCGTCCGATTTGGGAGCTTATGCATCGTTTAAAGCCATATAAAAATTACCCTGCCTTCAAAATTGAAAAGGCATTGGGTTTTCATGATCGCGTTGTAAACCTGCCATGCTCCACCAATCTCTCAAAACAAGACATAGCCCGAACAGCGTCTGCCATAAAAGAAATAATGCGGTAAGCTTATAAAATACGGGGTGGTGTTTTTACGAACTACAAGGACTATATAATTGACGGAAAAATTACGGTATCCGAATGTCTTGAAATTCTTGAGGCGAATCTGTACAAGGTGCTGTTCATAGCGCCGGACGGAAAGCTTGAGGGAGTTGTAACCGACGGCGATATTCGCAGGCACCTGCTCAAGGGCGGAAAAATGTCAAAACCGGCGGGCGATATCGCATCGAAAAAGCCGTTCTTTGTTCAGGGATTCCATGAGGCTGTAGCGCGTGAAATCGTCGATAAGCGAGATCTTACCTGCGTGCCGATGTTGGATTCAAGTGAGCGGATTCACGCTTTGGTCTTTAAAAACGACACGATTCACCGTGAAAAATCCAATCTCAAAACTCCGGTCATAATGATGGCGGGCGGGCTGGGCACAAGGCTTCTGCCATATACCGACATTCTACCCAAGCCCCTTATTCCGGTCGGGAAAATAACAATAACCGAGCAGATTTTAAACAGATTCAAAAAATTCGGATGCACAGATTTTTCACTTGTTGTAAACTACAAGAAAAATTTGATTAAATCATATTTTTCAGAGGTGGACACCGGAATTAACATAGACTTTGTAGATGAGGATAAGCCTCTCGGCACCGGCGGAGGGCTTTGCTTTTACAAGGGACGTTTTGACGGACCTGTTTTTGTCACAAATTGCGACTCGGTAATTGAAGCGGACTATGAGGAAATTCTCGAGCTGCACAAACGCACAAACAGCGTTATCACGCTCGTGTGCGCTAAAAAGAAATTTTCAATTCCTTACGGAGTCGTTGAGGTCGCAGAGGACGGCGCGGTAATAAATTTAGTTGAAAAGCCGAGCTTTGATTTTTTGACAAATACCGGTTTCTATGTTGTCTCTCAGGAATTTATTGAAATGATTCCCGATGACACATTTACACCGATAACCGAAATCGTTGAAAAATGCCGCACCGAGGGAAAGCGCGTTTCGGCCTATACGATAGATGAGGAATGCTTTATTGATATAGGACAGCTTGAGGATTTAAAAAGTGTTGAGGACAAGCTGAAATAATGTCTGACGGACAAAAATGCAGACTCTGTCATTTAAATTAAGGAAGTAAAGATATGAAAACCGTCACACTCGGACGTACAAATATTTCTGTGAACCGAAACGGATTCGGCGCTCTGCCGATTCAGCGCGATTCACACGAAACAGCTCAATATCTTCTGCGAAAGGCATACGATAATGGAATTCGCTTTTTTGACACATCCCGTGTCTATTCCGACAGCGAGGAGAAAATCGGGAATGCGCTGAGCGATGTCAGGGCGAATTTAATCCTTGCCACTAAAACTCCGGCAGTAACCGCAGCTGAATTTCGAGCGGATCTTGAAACGAGTCTCAAGGTTTTAAAAACCGATTATATAGACATATATCAGTTTCACAACACGCCGTTTTGTCCTATGCCAAATGACGGAACAGGGCTTTACGAGGCCATGCTCGAAGCAAAAGCGGAGGGTAAAATCAAGTTTATCGGCATAACAAATCACCGCATTCATGTGGCGACACAGGCAGCCGAATGCGGTTTATACGATACCGTACAGTTTCCGTTCAGCTATCTTGCGACAGAAAATGATATCACGCTGGTAAATCTTTGCAGACGCAACAATGTCGGATTTATCGCAATGAAAGGACTTTCCGGCGGTCTTATAACACGTGCGGATGCAGCGTATGCTTATCTTTCACAGTATGACAATACCCTTCCTATTTGGGGAATACAGCGCGAAAACGAGCTTGATGAATTTTTGAGCTTCAACGATAATCCGCCTGTGATGACCGAGGAGATAAAATCTGTTATTGAGGCGGACCGCAGAGAGCTTTGCGGAGATTTCTGCCGCGGGTGCGGATATTGTATGCCCTGTCCGCAGGGAATAGAAATTAATAACTGTAATCGCATGTCTCTTATGCTCCGTCGCGCCCCTGTTCCTGAATATACCACAGCGGGGTGGATTGATAAAATGAACAAAATAGAGGACTGCATCAATTGCGGGCAGTGTATGACCAAATGTCCGTATAATCTCAAAATCCCCGAGCTGCTCAAAAAGAATCTGGCTGATTTCAGAACATTTTTGTAATAGGAATCTCAAGTCTCCCCAAAGTATTTGAAGAATAATGCCGTTTAGGCATGTCGGTCAATTTGAGAGATTGTACTGTCTCTCAAAACACAAGCTTTTTTAAGGATACTGCTTTGCAATTGTAATCATGTCAAAAAATCTCCAAGCCCAAGGCTCATATTGAGCAATTGCGGGTTGGAGATTTTTCATTTCTTATTTTCGTTACTTGAATTACAATTGCGGCTCCGCAGCTTTAACGGGACAGCCGACGGCGTGTATTTTGCCGATTATGAAGCTGGACAGCGTAACCGTTATGAGCGAGCAGAGAATGTTGGATATCGGTATATAAGATATTGATAAGACAAGCACAACAAAGTCGGTGAAAAAATAAGCTCTTGAGATGGGAATACCGAATTTCTTTGAAATTGTAAGGCCAAGCGCATCATCTCCGCCCGAGGCGCCGCCGATTCGCACGACAAGACCGACACCTATGCCTACAAACAATGCTCCGACCACAGCTGCCAGTACGGGTATTTCTGACATATCCGGTATCAAGGGTGGGAACAGCTCCCAAACACGGTAGCTTGCCGCGAATGTGAGACTCGCAACGAGCGAGTACTTTGCAAAACTCTTTCCGAGATATTTAAAGCCGAGAAGATAACACAGCATGTCCATTACGAATCCGGAATATGACGGGGATATATTGAACCAATGTTTTAAAAAGAGCGTCATTCCAAGCACTCCGCCCTCGGTGATGTTGCTTTGCGCGTGAACATTGTAAAGACCAAAAGACAAAATCGAAGCACCCAGCATAAGGATGCAGAATTTTTTAAGTTCGCGCCACACGGCGCTTTTGTTTTTCATTTTAAACCCCTTGTATTATTCATTAATTATATACCCAGATTGGCGTTTCAGTCGATCCGGGCTTTTCCTTCAAAAAACAGCTTCATATTTCAATAGTGTAGCTGCGCTACAGCGTGCGTATGGCTTCAAGGGGGGAGAGCTTTGTCGCGCGAATCGCAGGTGAAAGACCCGCAACCATTCCGACTATGACCGCGAACCCAAGCCCGAGCATAGCTAACCAAAATGGCACAACGGAGATTTCGCCAATAAACAGGTTGATAATTTTCGACAGCGTTAAACTGAGTACCAGCCCCAGCGTTCCCCCTGAAAATCCGATTAGTGCGGCCTCGGTAAGGAACATTGAGCGAATATTTCCGAGAGAACATCCGAGAACCTTGAAAATTCCTATTTCCTTTGTCCTCTCAAATATACTCATCAGCATGGTGTTGGCAATACCTATTGCGGCGACAAGCAGCGAAACACTTCCTATTCCCGCGAGTACGTACTGGATCATCTTTGATTGCTCCTGCATGGATTTAAGATAATCCATGTCGCTGGAGGCCTGAAAGCCCATATCCGTTATAGTCTTTTGCACTGCCGCGACATTGTTGATGTCATCGACAAGTACATATGCCGAATTGTAGGTCATAGGGTTGACAGGCTTGCCTTTTTTGTCTACAGGCTGATTTGGCCATGCGTGCTTTTTAAACACTTTCTGAAAGGTATCCTCAACGGCACCGAGGTCGGCGTATACGTTATAGTCATACTGTGACCAACCGTATTCTGTAGACTCCACGCCCAAAAGAGCTGAGGTATTCATAAGGTATTTTTTGGGCATTTTGATTTTCGGATCGCTCTGCGCCTGATAGTATTTGTCCATGTCATAGACAACAAACAGCTGAGAGTCATAAAGATCAACCGTAGGCTCGGTTTGCTCTCCCCACATCATATCGGTGTTGCCTTTCGGGTCATAGAAATTAAACCCGACCTTGCTGCCTGCAATAAAGGTCAGAGGGTCTCCTCGCCGGGGAAGCTCGCCTTTAAGTACCGGAAGATTGAGCGCTGTAAGCATATCGTATTCAAGCGCATTGATATTAAGGTTAGCTTGATATTTTCCGAACTGTGCAAGTACGCTGAATTCGTAAACCGGGGATGTCTTTGTGACATGCTCAATATTTTTAAACGAGGTGATGGCGTCCTTGTCAAGCTTGAGTTGGCTGGTGCTGTCGGTGTGTGGGCCGCCTTTGATAGAAGCCACGGCCATTCCGCCGCCCATACCCATTCCGCCGCCGTAGTTATTTACCGTGATAAGAGTTAAAGTTCCGCTGTCCTCAATCTGCTTGATGTAGGAATGGTTTAGGCCAATTCCAAGTGACATCATGACGACGATCGAAGCTGTTCCGATCATAACGCCCAAAAGCGTCAGACTCGTTCTGAGCTTGCGCCGCCACAGATTCATAAAGCTGAACTTTAACAGTTCATAGAATCTCATACTCTGGTATCCTCACGAGGGTCAAACTGTGTATTTAAATATTCTTCCTCAAGACGTTTTGCCTCAAGACGGTCACGCTGTGTCCGCGCTTTGGTGCGCTTGCGCTTAAGCAGCACAGCAATCACTATTGCAGCGACAATCACTGCCAAAACAATCCATATCCACCACCCTATTCCGCCGGTCTTCTCCGGAATTATATCCCCACCGGGCATAACCCCGCCCATATCACCGCCGCTAATGCCTTTTTCGCCGACAGTGGCATCATAGGTCTGTGTATTGTTAAAGCTGTTTCCGTTTTCATCCTCATAGGTGATGTTGAGCTGAAGAGAGGTGCTGCCCACTGTTTTTGGTGTGACATAAAGGTCAACCGCACCCGACGCGCCCGACAGCAGATTTCCGAGATACTGTTCACCGAGAGAAAATAAATTTTTGGTATCGGTAACTTTGACATTGACGTTATACACCGTTGCTTTACCGGTGTTATTGACGCTTGTCATAATGTTTATATCGTTTCCGGCGAATATCTCGCTGGGAGTAACCTGCATTTTGGAGACCTGCACCTTTGGCACCTGCTTGACGGGGATTGCGACAACCTCAGTGTCGGTTACGGGTGCGTTATCCTTTGTAGGAACGGATGTATCATAATTTAGTGCAAACGATGCATTGTAAGAACCAGGTGCCGCATCCGCCTTTGCGTGAAGCTTTATTGTCATGCTCTTTGTTGCGCCGGGAGCAAGCCCCTCAATGAACAGTGTCGAGCTTCCAGAAACGGGGTTGAAGGTTGAGTCGGAGGAGCTGAGTGCCGCCTTCATATTCGATACCGAACCCGAGGCTGAGGTGTTTTTAAAAGTTACATTAAGCACAAAATCCTCGCCTGCGACAACAGGAGTCGGATTTGTTGTAAATCCTGAAATAATCACTTTGGGTATATGAGTATCCGCAGATGCCTGATGCTGGTTTGCCGACGGACCTACAAAGACTCTGAAAGTAAGGTCCTCACTGCTGGGAACGGTTCCAAAATCATAGTAAACTTTTATCGGCAAATCGTAATAACCGACAGTCGCATCGCCGCGCACACGCAGAGATGGAACTTTGTATGTATAGGTTTTGCCGACTGCCGCTATAACAGGAGACATGTAGGTCTGCTGCACAATCTCAAATGGATATTTTGTCAGATCACTTGAGGTCAAAAGCTCTATACGCACATTATTAACAGCTGTTGGTGTGGCAGGAGGATCGATATGTATATCCTGAACCGTTATATTAAATCCGCCGATAGACTCGCCAAGCTCGTATTTGGGAGCATTTCCGTCCATCATAAATGTGGGAGCGGTCGGCGGCGCCGCCGGCGGAGGGGGTGTTGTGCCTGCCATAACAGCGGGCGCAAACGCCGCGAGCGCAATTACGGCGCAGGAAATTAATGCTGCAATTCTTCTCATTATTCGTTACCTCTTGTTGTAGCTTTTGTAATTTCTTCTTTAAGGACTCTTCCGTCCATGATATGTATAATTCGGTCCGCCTCGTGGGCGAGCTTCAAATCGTGGGTGACCATTACCACGGTTTGGTTTTGTTCCCGGACAATGCGCCTTATAAGCGCAATAACCTCCGCGCCGCTTTTGCTGTCAAGGTTGCCTGTCGGCTCATCGGCAAATATGATTTTAGGCTGAACAACGAGCGCACGTGCAATACCGACTCGCTGCTGCTGTCCGCCTGACATCTGCATTGGCTTGTTTTTGCACCTGTCCGCAAGTCCGACCGTCGCGAGCATAATACGCGCTTTTTCCAATCGGGACGATTTGCCCTCCCCTCGGAACATCAGCGAAAGAGCGACGTTTTCCTCTGCGTTCATCGAGGCGATGAGATTGTACGACTGGAAAATAAAACCGACGTTTTCACGCCTGAACCGAACCAGCTCATTTTCCGAAAGCTCTTCTATGGATTCGCCGCAAATCGTGATTTCACCCGCCGTAACAGGTTCAAGACCTGCCAGCACATTTAAAAGGGTCGATTTTCCCGATCCGGACGGCCCGGTTATCGCAACAAATTCCCCGCGCTCAACAGACATAGAAACTCCGGCAAGCGCACGCACAAGAGTTTCTCCGACTCTGTAAATTTTGTGTACCTTATCCACCTTGATTATTTCGGGCATTTATCATTGCTCCATTTTATTATTTTCGCGCGCCGCCATTTGTCGGTTCGCCGATATTTTTCAGAGTTTATCATAACAGACACAGAGGGCATCATCAACAAACGGAATTGAGATACCGACTTTTATCGGGAAATCCGGAAAATCGGTTTGATTATACAAGCAAAGCTGCGCTATCCATGGCATATTGACTGTTTTCATTACGGAGGGCATTGTTTTGCAATGCCCTCCGTATAATATATATGTGCAAAATGCGGAACTTATTGTTGCAGCTCTCGCTTACTTTCTGCCGACATATTCGGCGTGATAGTCAAAGCGCAGTTCCTCCGGCGATATGGGCTGCTCAAGCAGCTCGGGGTGCTTGAGATATTTATCAAGATACTGAAATGCCATGCCATATACCGCACCCGGCGCAACACGCTCATCGGTTGTGACGGCAATAGGATAAAATTTCTTTTGGGTCAGCTTGCCGTCTCGGTCAAGTTTAATTTTGGATACCTTGTTGCCGAGTCCCAAAAACACGGTAGTTGAACCGAATTTATAAAGATGATGGTGCAGGGTGTTAAGCTTGATGGATGCGACGTTTGTGATAAACATGCTCGTATGAAAGGGCGACGCATCTATAATCGCGTGCGGCATAAGACCGAAGCGATCCATTCCTTTTAGAATAATTGTCGCAATCCCAACCAAGCCCGGAATAGCGAGCAGGATATTCACAACCTTGTCCGTATTGTTCTGATTGCTGATTACACGGTTGGTTTCTATGGTGGTTTCAACCTTATCGGCAACCTGATATATTGTATCGCGCGGGTCAAATTGAACTTTCACCGTTGTTTCGAGAAAATCGTTTTTCCCCACAATCTTTGTCATTGCAAATGAAACACTCAGCTCTTTGCGCGCATAAACGGTTTTTCCTATAACAAATCGGTTCAGCTCCGGCATATGTGCAACAGCGCGTATGTATGCGGCTATTACCACGGACATCTGAGACAGTCTCATACCCTCAGCCCGTTTTTTTCTGCAATAAGCCTGCAGGATTTCCGCGTCTGCAAACTGTGTGCAATAGCACTGGGAATCAACTCGGTCAGTCATTATATATGGGACGACACGGGTAATCGGATCAATGCCCCTCTTTACCGCAATACCGTCAGGTCTTCTTCCAAACATTCACAATCCCCCTTTGAGATTTTCTTACAGAACTATTATACACGCCAATAAGCATTCCGCATAGCCGATTAGCACCGCATATTCATAAAAAAATACCATCAATCGCCTTTTGCATTGCCATAGCCATAAAAGCTGTTGTAAGACAAGGATTCAGTTTCCTTTCACCGCTATTATAACATAACGATAAATCAATCTCTGATTCTTCATAAACTTTAAGAAAATGCGTTAAACTGCGGATTTTCCGCAAAACAAACCGGCTCACATCGGCTGAAAGGCTGACAGATTCGGGAGCCGCAGCGCAGCTTAGCCGTGCTTGTTGAAGAATGGCGCAGGAGTATAGCTCTCGAAAATTATTGCATCCTCAGCCTTGCACAGCTCATTTTGACGCTCCTGTGTGCGGACAGTCCACATAACACTCATAGCGCCAAGCTTTTGCACAATTCTCAGAGCAAGGTTTCTGTCCTGCTCTTTGTAGGCGATATAATGCGGACGTGTCAAAAATCCGGTTATAAGCTGTTCAACGGGAAATACAATAATCGGATCTATGTTCGGGCTGCTTCGGCGGGCGTTTACCAGCTGACCGCGCACAACGTCGGGCGCATTTTTCTTAAACCAGCGCACAACAACGGGGTGAAAGCTCTCGACACAAAAGTCCCCTCTATAGCCGCGCAGCATTTGCAGTGTAGCATCACACAGCTCACTGTACCATTCGTTTGTAAGCTGCTCGGCCTTTATTTCAACGATAAGCGGCTCACGCCCGTTTATCGTTGAAAGAACCTCGGAAAACAAGGGCACGGACTCGCTGCTTTCAAATAGCTTAATTTGCTTGATTTCATCATATGTAAGCTCCCATACTTTTTTATCGACACCGCTTGAACGCAAAAAATCGTTGTCATGAAAAACTATGAGTTTTTTGTCCTTTGTAAACTGCACGTCAAGCTCACAGCCATATCCTGCCCGCATTGCAGCTTCAAACGCCGGCAGCGAGTTTTCGGGTCTGTCCGTTTTGTTGTCATACAGCGCTCTGTGGGCATAGCATCGGTTTGCGAAAATTTCGCGCTGCTCTTTGGACACACGAGTAGGAAACACAAGATAGAGATAGAATGCGGCAGCTGCTGCCGACACGATAAAGATAATTATAATGACATCCATTTTAAAAATAATCCTCGATACTGTAAGTTGTATTTATAATACTCTATAATCCAAGCCTGCGCGCCGCAAGCAATATTGCCGCAACGGTTTTGCTGTCCTTTATCGAGTTGTTCATCACCATGTCAACGGCAACCGAAAATGGGACAGATTTCACATTGAGGTATTCATCGGCATCCAGTTCCTGTTCTCCCTTATGCAGGCCGGTTGCCATATAAAGATAGAGCTTTTCGGCGCAATAACCGGGTGTGGGATAGTTGACACCGAGATATTCGATATTATCGGCGGTGAAGCCGGTTTCCTCACGGAGCTCGCGCTCAACTGCGCTGTCCGGATTTTCTCCCCATTCAAGCTTGCCCGCAGGCATTTCAAGCACAATCTCCTTCATCGGATAACGAAACTGCTCAACCATAAGGATATTGTTTTTTTCATCAATCGGCACAACACATGCACCTCCGGGATGACCGACGACCTCACGCAGTGCGCGGCGTCCGTCCGGAAGCTCGATTGTGTCGCAGGTTATTTTAATAATTCTGCCATCGTATATGTCTTCGCTGGAAATGGTTTTTTCAAACAGCTCCATTTTTTTCCTCTTTTTCAGTATGTAAAATTAATACTGCACATATAATATTCCATTGGATGTTCACAACAGCTAAGCTGACTTAACCGATTAATTCATTTGTCTGAAAAGGCTGCCTGTTTCTAAAGCACCGGCATTTACGCTTTGGAGTAAGCAGCATTATAAACACGTGTATTATATCATATATTGCTTGTTTTGTGCATTAAGTTTGCGGAGGTGCTTTTTTGAAAGATGTTTTTTTTGATATCGAATCTTCCGACGAAATAGCCGTAAGTGAGTTTGTATATTCGCTTGATGATAGAGATTTTGTACATGTTCGCAAGTTCGGAAGGTCGGTCTGCGGGCGTGACCTTCATTGCATTCAAATAGGAGAAATGGACAAACCGTCGCTTTTTGTGGGCGGAACCCATTCTCTCGAATGGGTATCGGTTTTTGTTTGTTTAAAGCTTGCACACGAAATAATAAGCACCGTAAAATCAGGGCAGGCTGTCTATGGCATCGACTACAGCGAGGCTCTGCGCAAAAACGGAGTGGTTATTGTCCCGCTTTTAAATCCTGACGGATATGAGATTTTTAAAAAGGGAATTGCGTCAGCGTCAGGAAGAAGCGGATATCTTTCGCACTTTGAGCCATCTGATTTCAGATTTTGGCAGGCGAACGCAAACGGCGTTGACCTGAACAGAAATTTCAATGCCGGATTTTATAAGGCAAAAAAACAAGTTGACTCCGTCGGCATAACGAGGCCTGCTCCGACGCGTTATGGCGGACTTGTTCCATTTTCCGAGCCCGAAACACGCGCAATTCGCCGACTGTGCCGTGAAATTCAACCGCGAACGGTTTATGCGCTGCATTCACAGGGTGAGGAAATATACTGGAAATATGGAAATAATGACCCGTTTGGAGGCGAATACATAGCCACGCTGATTTCCGCACTGTGTGGATACACGTTAACCTCTCCCGATTTTCTTGCCTCGCACGCGGGGCTAAAGGACTGGTTTATAAAAAAATACAATAGACCCGCATTTACAATCGAGCTGGGTCTCGGGAAAAACCCGTTGCCCTACGACTGCTTTGACGGGGTGTGGGAGAAAGTCAAGCGCGCAATGTATGTGGCGACAATTGTGTAAATATGCTGCCGCATTGTTTAAAATTAGCTCGATGCGTTTCATAAGCAGCAGACCTTTAACATAATCCAAACGAAAAAAAGCGGAAGACTCATTCTTCCGCTTTTCAAAAAACATCAACCTCGGGCTGTTGTCTTGTGTAAAGCTTGCGGTGCCCATAGAGTGGGCTTAGCCGTAAATCTTATACAATACAAATTGTGCCGTGTGTTGCGTTTCCGTCAAACTGAATCAATAAATCTTCCGTGATAATAGTGTATGCCAAAAGCCGCGTTTGATACATTCGCGGCCTTTGCCAATTTTTACCTCATCGCACTTGATCGGACGTTATTTCGCAACATCTGTCGGTCAATTGAAAATCCTTGGATTTACAAACATTATATATATGGCAAAATTAATGCGAAGTCAATCAAGCAGTCTCTTTTCCCTCAATAAAATCAGAGACCTCTTTAGTCGTTTGCGCTTTGTATACGCAGGGATAGGGAATAAACTCCTCATCGGAACCGAATCCGTACATCGCTGCGATAAAGTCAATTCCGACATTGGCTGCACCCTCGGCGTCATAAACTCGGTCACCAACCAGCACAATACGGCTTTTGTCCATATCGTAATGCGAAATCACTTCAAGGATAGCATCGGTTTTGGTTGAGTGATCGCTCTCGCTTTTCATTCCGACAATATAATCGAATTCGTCGGTCAATCCGTCGCCTCCGAGAATTTTATGAATCATGGCTTCGGGCTTGCTTGAGGAAATTGCCGTCTTCATCCCTGCAGCCTTTATTCGCTCAAGCATGTCTTTTGTTCCGACATACGGCTCGCATTCGAGAACCCCCTTCGTGTTGTATCTCTCTCGAAAAACCTTGACAGCGCGGTCGGCATCTTCATCGCAAAGCCCGAAAATATCGGTGAAGCATGAGCGAAGAGGCGGGCCGATACAGCATTCGAAGTCGTGTAAATTTTCGTGGTAATCGTTTAAAACCTTTAGAAGGGCATTTTGACACGAGCGCGCAATTCCCAAAAAGGTGTTGTACAGCGTCCCGTCAAAATCGAACAAAACCAAATCGTATTTATTCATCAGTTCTCCTGTTACCTGCCGTTTTTAGCAAGCAAATCCTGTTTGATGCACCACAGCTTGGTCGAGAGGTCAACATAATAATTGTGCGGGTTTTCAAACCTCTTGACCTCATCCCATAAATTATCAATCTCCTTGGCACAATAGCTGCGGATTTCCTCGACATGCGGAGATTCGTACACCTGTATGCCATTTTTGAATATGGGTTTCAGCAGTTCGCGCGCCGTAAAGTCTGTCACCGTTTTCTTTTTCCATGAATACTGAGGGTCAAACAGCTCAAGTTCCGAAACTCCGTCCAGACTTTCATCATGAACACATATGTAGTCCGCAATCGCCTTCCCTGTTGCGTTTTCATACAGCCGGTACAGGCGTTTGAAGTGCGGGGTGGTTATTTTGGATACGTTTTCACTGACCTTGATTTTCGGAATTACAGTTCCGTTTTTATCCTCAACTGCCACAAGCTTGTATACTCCGCCAAATACGGGATCGCTTTTTGCGGTTATGAGTCGTTCTCCGACCCCAAAGCTGTCGACTGCGCCGCCCTGGCTGATAATGTCCCGAATGATGTTTTCGTCAAGAGAGTTGCTCGCGACTATTTTGCAATGTGTCAGGCCTGCGTTGTCAAGCATTTTCCGCGCCTTGCAGGATAGGTAGGTGATATCTCCCGAATCTATCCGTATGCTGCAATCGGTTATTCCCTGCGGCAGCAGTATCTCTTTGAATACACGTATGGCATTCGGTACGCCGCTTTTCAGCACATTGTATGTATCCACCAAAAGCGAGCAGCCATGAGGGTACAGCTGAGCGTAGGTTTTGAACGCGGTATATTCATCATCAAAAATCTGAATCCATGAATGAGCCATGGTTCCGAGTGCGGGTATTCCGAAAACCTTGTCCGAAAGCGCATTTGATGTGCCTGCCGCTCCGGCAATGTACGCCGAGCGTGCGCCCAAAAACGCAGCAGCCGAGCCCTGTGCTCTGCGCGCACCGAACTCCATGACCGCCCGTCCCTCCGCAGCGCGGATAATTCGGTTCGCCTTCGTAGCAATAAGAGACTGGTGATTTACACAGATGAGAAGAAAGGTCTCGATAATCTGAGCCTGCTCCGCCTTTGCTCTGACAGTTATAATCGGTTCATTCGGGAAAACCGGCGTGCCCTCCGGCACGGCATATATGTCCCCCTCGAATTTGAAGTTTTTCAGCGAATCGAGCCACTCCTTGGAAAACACTCCCTTTCCGGCAAGATATTCAATATCATCCGGCTCAAAGTGCAAGTCCTTGATGTACTCGATTATACTCCACAGTCCTGCGGCAATCGCAAAGCCGCCCATATCCGGCACCGAGCGAAAAAACAAATCAAAATAAACCTGCTTGTCACCTATGCCCGAAAGATGATAGCCGTTTGCCATTGTGTATTCATAATAATCACACAAAAGAGCCATATTCTCTTTTTTCATAATGCTTACCTCACAATATTATATTTTTCAATTATCACACAACACGCGCATTTTTGCAATATTTGCATCGGTATTTAAACTGCTCTGTCTGCATTTTTCCTCTCTGTTTGGGTGAACGATTTGACAAATGCCTCAAATGGAATAATTTTTTCGGCATTATCGGAATTGCACTGTTAAATTAAGTCGGCGCAGTTCCGGGCAGAATATCGTATACACTTTCTTTCGTTTGTAAGTGCCGATTTTATTTTATTACATAATCATCCCGGTATAAACAAATAATTTTAAGTGAATTGCACTGTTTTATATACAATCTGTTCATATTATGCTATTATACTAAGTAAATTGTTTGCTGTTTCCGCTGCTGTACATTTGAGAAAGCAAAGAATAAAATATCGGAAATCTTCGGGTGGTGAAACCAAATGAATATTCTCGAACAAATCAAGGATTGTGAAAAAGACGCGGCGTCCGTCCGTGCAAAAGCCGTGGCCGACGCGCGCGAAATTGTGCGCACAGGTGAACGCGACGCAAAGGATGCGGCGCAAACGCTCATCTCCAAAGCAAAAGACAACGCCGAGCACGCACTTGAATCCGCATCGTCGCTTGCCGACAAAAAAGCCGATGAGCTTATTGCCGAGTCGGCACAAAGGGATCGGAAGCTGGTCGGAGATGCCGCCGCATTTATTGACGGCGCTGTTCGCTTTATCACAGAAGGGGTGCAGAAGCTATGATTGTGCCCATGAAAAAAGCGACAGTATTCGCATTGCGCAAAGACAGAGAAGCTCTGCTGCTTGAGCTTCAGCGCTCGGCGATTATGATGGTCACGGAAAATGACGGCAGCGTGCGGGATGACCGGCTTGAGCAAACTGCGGCGTCCGTTCAGGACTCGAAGGACGCGCTGGGTTTTATGCAGAAATATCGCGCAAAAGCGGGCTTTTTTGACGATGCGCCCACTGTTGAATATGATGAGTTCATCAAGAAAAAAAATCAGGAACAGCAGCTTGCCGATCGTTCGGCGCAAATAGAGTCCGATATGGCTGCCGTTGATAATGAAGTTTCGTCGGCAAAATCAGCACTGGAGCAATATGAGCCCTGGCTTCCGCTTGAGATTAAGCTGAATGAGCTCGGTGATACGCGAACCTCTGATGTTCACACCGGCTATATTCCGATGTCCAATGCGCAAAAGATCAAGGAGCTTGAGCAATTCGGAGCAGTCGTCGAGCTGCTTGGGCAAGCCGCCGGTTCTCTCGCCTGCCTTATAGTCTGTCACAAGAGCGCAAATGACAGGGTAATGGACGAGGCAAAGCCGCTCGGATTTATCGAGTCCGCACCGCCTGTCGCCGACGCAACGGCAAAGCAGGAACACGACAGACTGCTTGAGGTTATCGCATCGGCAAGCCGCAGAATGCTTGAGCTGAGAAAGACGGCAGCTGAGACCGCGGCAGAGATTCAATCTCTTGAGCTTCTGTATGATAAGCTGAATGCTGATTTAACCAGACAGCGCACCCCGTTCAGCTTGACAGACAGCACCTTTTACATTGTCGGGTGGGTCGCCGCCGACCGCGCGGACGAGCTCGATGAGGTGATCAAAAGTGCGAGCGGCGTGTATGAGCTGATTGTCGAAGATGCCGCAGAGGGCGAAAAAGCTCCCACTGCCACGCGCAACAACAAATTTGTTACCCCGTTTGAAACCCTTACGGATATGTTCAGCCGACCAAGCCCGCTTGAGGGCATTGACCCAAACCCGGCCATGGCCCCATGGTACTGGATTATCTTCGGAATGATGATGGCGGACGCCGGTTACGGTCTTGTCATGCTGGTTCTGTTTTGGCTTTTCCTTAAGCTGAAAAAACCAAAGGGCGAATTTAAAAAGCTTGTAACCGTATTGATGTATGCAAGTGTTCCCACCGCTTTCTGGGGCGTTATGTTCGGCAGCTATTTCGGTGCGGAGTGGTTCCCGCCTGTGCTGTTCGCCCCTCTTTACAATCCGATGGAGATGATGGTTCTCTGCTTTATAATCGGAGCTCTGCACATGTTCTGCGGAATGACGATATGTGCCATCAACAAATTCAGGCATGGCGAATGGCAGGATGCTCTCGGAAATCACGTCAGCTGGATTTTGCTAATCACCGGAATCGGCTGTCTGTTTATTCCCCCGCTCAAGCTTGTCGCCTATGCGCTGTGTGTTGTCGCGGTTGTGCTGATGCTGTGCTTTGCAAAAAGCGAATCGAAAAATCCGCTTGTGCGTATATTCGGCGGAATTGCCGGTCTTTACAACATCACTGGATATATGAGCGACATACTCTCGTATTCGCGAATCCTCGCGCTGATGCTCAGCTCAAGCGTCGTCGGAATGGTCATGAACATGCTTGCGGGAATGGTGCACAACACCGGCAGCGGCATTGCAGTTTCGATTTTGACTATGATTCCTTCGATTGCAATCTATATTGTGGGACATGTTTTCAATCTGGCAATGGGTATGCTGTCGGCATATGTACATGCAAGCCGACTTCAATATATTGAATTTTTCAGCAAATTCTACGATGGCGGAGGATATCAGTTCGAGCCGCTTTCGGTAAACTCTCGGTATACCGTTGTTAAAACGGATAAAAAATAAACCTTTTAAAAATCAAAATAATAATTTTTTCGGAGGAAACAAAAAATGACAGGTTTGGTAATTGCAATTTGCGGCGCGGCTCTTGCCGCTATTCTTTCGGGTATCGGTTCGGCTTACGGTGTTCGTATCGGCGGACAGGCTGCGGCCGGAGTTGTGTCCGAAAACCCCGACTTGTTCGGAAAGCTGCTCGTTATTCAGGCGCTTCCCGGAACACAGGGCATCTACGGCTTCCTTGTCGCAGTTTTGGTTATGATAAAGCTCGGTATGCTCGGCGGCACAATTCCCGATCTCTCTGTTGCAAAGGGTCTTGAGTTTTTCTTTGCCTGCATGCCTGTCGGAATTGTCGGACTCTTCTCCGCAATCTATCAGGGCAAAACGGCAGTTGCGGCCATACACATGACTGCAAAGCAGCCCGGCGCTTCCGCAAGGGGTATCACAATGACCGCTCTTGTTGAGACATACGCGATTCTTGCTCTTCTCATTTCGGTTCTTCTTGTTTTCATCGGAATACAGCTGTAATTTTTGAATTACCAATATCTCTTATGAAAGGCAGGAACAATCGGTGGGAGCACAACAAATTCTTGACGCAATAATGCACGATGCCGACGACGACGCCGGATATACGATTGCGTCCGCAAAGGATACTGCGGGCAAAATTCTGACAAAATCGGTAGCTTCGGCACAGTCGGCTGCCGCGGAAATCGAGGCAGCAGCCGAGCTTGAAGCTTCGGAGACACAAAAGCGCCGTCTGCTGACCGCGGGAATTGAGGCGCGCAAAAATACGCTTGCGAGCAAGCGAGATCTTATTGACCGCGTCTTTGACAGGGCAAAGCAGGACCTTTGTAAGCTTGACGGAGACGTCTACAGGCAGCTTATAACCAAGCTTGTTGTAAATGGCGCTCAATCCGGAGACGAAAAGCTCATGGTGCCCGCCGATATGCGCGATCGATATGCAAAGTCATATTTCGACGGCAAAACAATGCTTGAGTTCTTGAACAACTCTTTGATTGCCGCCGGTAAAAAGGGTGAGCTGTCACTCTGTGACGAGGACGGCCGCTTTGTCGGCGGGGTTAGGCTTATCGGCAAGGAATCCGATATCGACTGCTCCTTCGGCGCGCTTATCGACGCTTTTCGCGACGAGCACGAAACTGAGGTTTCGAATTTGCTTTTTAAAACGGAGGATTAATCAATGCCTTCCGATAATTATCCTTATGCCGTCGGGCGTGTCAAGCTTATTGAAAATTCTCTGCTTGACCGTTCGAAACTGTTGCGTCTGCGCGAACTGAATTATTTTGAAGCGCTCAAGCAGCTGGTGGACTGGGGCTATGCAGCAGACTATCCGGTCAAAACCGATCCGGATGCTCTGATTGATTTTCGCAGAGCCGAGGTCAGATCAATTGTATATGATATTACCCCGAATCCGGGTCTGACAGATTTGTTCTATCTTGACATGGACGCGACAAATATCAAGCTTCTTTTAAAAAGCCGGCTTTTAGGCGGTGAGGAGCTTGCGGACGAAGCTCTGTCAAAGGGTGTTTTTGACGTTTCACTGCTGCGCGCCATGGTTGCCGAAAAGAGCTATTCCGAGCTCGGTGAGCCGTTATGCTCGGCAATGTCGCAGCTTGAAGAGACTCTGACGCATCATGTTGAGCCGAGACTTTTGAGTGCAGCTGTTGACAATGCGTTTTTCAGCTATATTCAGTCGTCCCTCAGAAAAAACAAAAATGAATTCTGCAAGCGCTATTTCACGTCAAAAATTGATTTTACAAATGTGCTGAGCGTGCTTCGTGCACGTGAGCTGCATTGGGATAAATCCGATTTTGAGCCTATGATAGTTTGCGGGGGGGATATTGACCGCAATGCATTGCTTGATGCTGTCATCGCCGACGAGGACAAACTGCCCGCTATGCTCGGTGTCGGAGAGAACGGCGATTCCATTAAAAAAGCACTCGGTCTTTACATGGGCGGCTCTCTTGAGGAAGCCCGTGATATGATTAACGAATCCCTTCTTTCACTTGCACGTGACGAGCGGTTTGACTCGTTCGGCATCGGACCAATCGCTTATTTCATGCTTGCAAGCGAGCATGAATTTCGGACGCTTCGCGTACTATTCGCAAAAAAGCGCTCTGACAAAACAAAATAGTTCAGATGAAAGGACAGCGCAATGACAGACCAGATAAAAATTGCGGTTGTTGGCGACCGCGACTCGGTCATGCTTTGGGGCGCACTTGGAATTGAAACCGTGTTCGCGGATGACGCGCGGGAAATTGAGCGGTCGGTAAACCGCCTTGCCCGCGAGGGCGCGGCTGTCATATATATAACCGAGCAGGCTATGATTAAAATTCCGGATACGGTTGAAAAATTTAAAACACAGCCGTTTCCGGCAATAATTCCCATACCGAACGCCGAGGGAAATCTTGGAATAGGCATGAGGGGAATCAGCGAAAATATAGAAAAGGCGATCGGCGCCGATATCCTTTTTGAAGAGGAAGGTAATAACTGATGAACGAAAAAACAACTGGCGCGGTAATCGAAAAGGTTGCAGGTCCGCTTATCGTCGCATCGGGCATGAGAGACTGCCAGATGTACGATGTGGTCCGTGTTTCCGACAAGCGCTTAATCGGAGAAATAATCGAGCTGCGTGGAGACAAGGCCTCGATTCAAGTATATGAGGAGACCGCGGGTCTCGGACCGGGCGAGCCGGTTTATTCAACGGGAGAACCGCTTTCTGTCGAGCTTGCACCCGGACTTATCGGCGGCATTTTTGACGGAATTCAGCGTCCGCTTGAAGCGATTTATGAGCTTCAGGGTGACCGCATCACACGCGGAGTCGACGTGCCAAAGCTCTCTCGCGACGCAAAATGGGAATTCAAGCCAATTGCCAAGGTCGGCGATCAACTTATCTCGGGTGATACACTCGGAACAGTTGAGGAGACACCTGCCGTTATACAAAAAATTATGGTTCCCCCGAATGTGCGGGGAAAACTCGTCGATATAAAATCGGGCGAATTCACAATTACCGAAACCATCGCTGTTTTAGAGCTTGAAAACGGAGAAAAGCTCGAGCTGCCGATGCTGCAAAAATGGCCTGTCAGACGCGGTCGTCCGTTTGCGCAAAAACTCACTCCGACAGAGCCGATGATTACCGGACAGCGCACAATCGACACGCTGTTTCCGATTTCAAAGGGCGGAGTCGCCGCGATTCCGGGCCCGTTCGGTTCCGGCAAGACCGTTGTTCAGCACCAGCTTGCAAAATGGGCGGACGCGGACATCATCGTCTATATCGGATGTGGCGAGCGCGGCAATGAGATGACCGATGTCCTTATGGAATTCCCTGCGCTTAAAGATCCGCGAACCGGTCTGCCGCTGATGAAGCGAACCGTGCTTATCGCCAATACCTCCGATATGCCTGTCGCAGCGCGTGAAGCCTCGATATACACAGGTATAACAATTGCCGAATATTTTCGCGATATGGGATATAAGGTTGCAATTATGGCCGACTCAACCTCACGCTGGGCCGAAGCTCTGCGCGAGATGTCCGGCCGACTTGAGGAGATGCCCGGTGAAGAGGGCTATCCCGCATATCTCAGCTCCCGCCTTGCTGAATTTTATGAGCGTGCAGGCATTGTTACCTGTCTCGGACATGACCACCGCACGGGTGCAATCACCGCAATCGGCGCTGTATCCCCTCCGGGCGGCGATACCTCCGAGCCTGTGTCTCAGGCAACGCTGCGCATTGTCAAGGTTTTCTGGGGACTGAGCTCAACACTTGCATACAAGAGACATTTTCCGGCTATTGACTGGCTGACAAGCTATTCGCTGTACAAGGACAACATGGGAGCTTACTATGATAAAAATATAGGCTCCGACTGGTCAAAGCTCGTCGCCGACACAATGAGCCTTTTGCAGGATGAGGCGGAGCTTGAGGAAATCGTCCGTCTGGTCGGCGTGGATGCGTTGAGCTTTAAGGACCGTTTAAAGCTTGAGAGTGCACGCAGTATACGCGAGGATTATCTGCATCAAATTGCGTTCCATGAGGTTGACACCTATACCGGGCCGAAAAAGCAATACGGTATGCTAAAGGCCATACACCACTGGTATAACAAAGCATCCGAGGCGCTTGAAAAGGACGTTGCGTTCAGTAAAATCACCGCAATGCCAATCATTGAAAAAATAGGACGTATGAAATACATCACAGAGGATGAGTTTCCCGTCCGAATCAGCGAGATAAATGCCGAAATGGACGACCAATTTGCAGAGCTTATGGGAGGAGATGACGCATATGCGCAAGGAATATAAAACAATACACGAAGTCGTCGGACCCCTGATGCTCATTGAGGGCGTTGAAGGCGTAAAGTACGATGAGCTTGTTGAAATTGAACAGGCAAACGGTGAAATCAGATTTGGAAAAGTTCTTGAAATCAACAAGGACAAAGCCCTTGTACAGCTTTTTGAAAGCTCACAGGGCTTGAAAATTCTCACAAGCAAGGCGAGATTTTTAGGTCATGGCACTCAGCTGTCTGTCTCAAAGGATATGCTCGGACGTGTTTTTGACGGAATGGGCAACCCAAAAGACGGCGGCCCCGCAATTATTCCCGAAAAGAAAATGGACATCAACGGCGCACCTCTGAATCCGGCAGCACGCGACTATCCCGCCGAGTTCATCCAAACCGGAATAAGCGCTATTGACGGTCTGAACACACTGGTCAGAGGTCAGAAGCTGCCCGTATTCTCCGGCTCCGGACTGCCCCATGCACAACTGGCGGCGCAGATTGCAAGGCAGGCGAAGGTTCGCTCCTCGGGCGAGGGCTTTGCCGTTGTTTTTGCCGCAATCGGAATAACATTTGAGGAAGCGGACTTTTTCATTAACGATTTCAGAAAAACAGGCGCAATCGAGCGCACGGTTCTGTTTATGAACCTTGCAAACGACCCTGCCGTCGAGCGAATAGCCACTCCGCGAATGGCTATTACCTGTGCCGAATATCTCGCCTATGAGCTTGGAATGCATGTCCTTGTAATTATGACCGATATTACGAACTATGCCGAGGCGCTTCGTGAGGTTTCCGCCGCGAGAAAGGAAATACCCGGTCGCCGCGGATATCCCGGATATATGTATACCGACCTTGCGTCAATTTATGAGCGTGCGGGGCGCATCAAGGGCAACCCCGGCTCAATTACACAGATTCCGATTCTCTCAATGCCCGAGGATGACAAGACCCACCCGATTCCCGACCTTACCGGTTATATCACCGAGGGTCAGATTATTCTCTCTCGCGATTTGTATCGCAGGGGAATCACGCCGCCTATTGATGTTCTGCCGTCGCTTTCCCGACTGAAGGACAAGGGAACAGGAAAAGGAAAGACCCGTGAGGATCATTCCGACACTATGAATCAGCTGTTTTCGGCATATGCACGCGGCAAGGATGCAAAAGAGCTTGCCGTTATACTCGGTGATGCGGCTCTGTCTCCCACCGATAAGCTGTATGCCGAGTTTGCGACACAGTTTGAACTGCAATATGTTTCGCAGGGCTATACAACCAACCGCACAATTGAGGAAACTCTTGATTTGGGCTGGAAGCTGCTGAAAATATTGCCGAGAACCGAGCTCAAGCGTATTCGTGATGAATATCTGGACAAGTATTGGCCTGCGTCCGAAGAGCCCGAGCTTGACTGAGTTTGCATAACCGAAAGGAGTTAATGCCACATGGCTCAACTCATTAATCCGACCCGAATGGAGCTTACCCGCCTCAAAAAGCGGCTTAAAACCGCCGCGCGCGGCCACAAGCTTCTAAAGGATAAACGCGACGAGATGGTTCGCCGTTTTATCGAGGTCATCAAGGAAAACAAAAAGATTCGCGAGTCGGTTGAAGCAAAGCTTGCGCTTGCCATGAACCGCTTTTCGGTTGCTCGTGCCGAAATGGGCAACACAGCCGTAGTCGAAGCGCTGATGTACCCTATTCGCACGGCAAGAGTTCACTCCGATTTGCGCAATATCATGAGCGTTGAGGTTCCTACAATTCGACTTCTTGACAATGGGGGTTCACTTGAGCTGCCATACGGCTTTGCGTTCACCTCAAGCGAGCTTGACGGCGCGGTGCTTCAACTCGCCGACCTGCTCCCACTGCTGATAAAGCTGGCAGAAACAGAAAAGACCGCCAACATGCTTGCCGATGAAATAGAAAAGACGCGAAGGCGCGTAAATGCGCTTGAACACGTAATGATCCCCGAGATGCAGCAGCAGATTCGCTACATTACAATGAAGCTTGAGGAGAACGAGCGCGGCAATCAAACCAGGCTGATGAAGGTCAAGGAAATGCTCGCCGAGGAGCGCGAGGAAGAACAGACGGCTCAGTAAATCATTAATCAATCAATAAGCAAAAAGCTCCGCGGCAAAGAACACAGATGCCGCGGAGCTTCTATTTTATACAGAAACAGATAAACTCAATAAATTACGCTTTTTTCTTTGATTCCTCGGGAAGCTGTGCTCCAAGCTCCATTGCCGGTATCTCGGGTTCTTTTTCGTCCTCATCTTTTCCGGGAAGAATTGCGTTGAGAATAATTCCGAAGATTGCCGCACATGCAATGCCGCCAAAGCTCAGCGTCACGCTGCCGATTGTAAAGGTGAGAGGACTTGTGCTGAAGCCGAGACCGCTGACAAGCACAACTGCCGCGATGATGAGGTTTCGGGATTTCGTGAGATCTATTTTGTTCTCAACGACATTGCGAACGCCTACTGCCGAAATAGTACCGTAAAGAATGAAGGATACTCCGCCCATGATAGCATTGGGGATAGACCCGATTATTGCGGCAAATTGCGGTGAAAGCGAGAGAACAATCGCAACTACGGCGGCAATTCTGACAACCAGAGCATCATATACCTTTGAGAGCGCGAGTACAGAGGTGTTTTCACCGTATGTGGTGTTTGCAGGTCCGCCGACAAATCCCGCCATCATTGTAGCAAGCCCGTCACCGAGAAGTGTGCGGTGGAGTCCCGGGTCATCGAAGAAGTTCTTGCCTGTTGTTGCGCCGATTGCCGATATATCTCCGATATGCTCCATCATTGTCGCAAGGGCGATAGGCGCCATAATCAGTATTGCGCTTATGTCGAATTTCGGGAGCATAAATGGCGGTATACCGATTATATTTGCGCTTGTTACCGCAGAAAAATCAACAGCACCCATGCAGAGTGCAACAACATACGGAACTGCGACTCCGAGCAGAATCGGGATAATTTTTATCATTCCCTTGCCCCAAATATTGGCCACAATAATTGTCGCAATTGCTATAAATGCGAGAAGCCAATTTTCGCTTGCACTTGAAACTGCCGTATTTGCAAGGCTGAGACCTATAAGTATAATAATCGGACCTGTGACAATCGGAGGCACAAATCGCAAAACCTTTTTTACGCCGACAAGAGTAATCAAACCTGACATAACAAGATAGACTGCACCGGCAACGATTACTCCCCCAAGGGCGTACGGAAGTTTTTCCTGCAGGGAAAGTCCCGCAAACTTTCCGAACGCAAACCCGGAATTGTTATCCCAGTCAAGTGCCTGACCTGAAATTGCAAAGAATCCGGCAAGAAATGCAAATGATGAGCCCAGAAATGCGGGAACCTTTCCTTTTGTTACCAGATGAAAAATTAAAGTGCCGACTCCTGCACAGATGAGAGTTACCTGAACGCTCAAGCCTGTGAGAAGCGGCACCAATACGGTTGCACCGAACATTGCGAATACATGCTGAATGCCCAGCACCACTGTTTTGCCCCAGCCAAGTTCACGTGGGGCATTGTATATGCCGTCTTTTTTCTCCATTAATTTCGTCTCCTCATATTGTGTGTTTGCTTCCCGGCCCAAATTATCGAAATTATACAGTTTAGCGAGGCAATATGCAAGCATTTTCAATGAAAAAAAACACTCTTTAAATTTGTGCATTTTTGGTTAATTTTTTCATTGACTCATTTGCATGAAATGAGGTATGATTAATGTGATTTTTCGTGTTGTTTTGCAAAAAGCAAATAATAGCATTATGACACCTGATATAAGCAGAATCCACAACTTTTAATGAGAGAGAAGAGTGAACTAAATGGTGTTTTCATTGTCCGCGGCGGCAACCGACAGTTTCACTGTCGGCAATGTCGGCGTCGTTGTTCTGTCGGGTATGATTATTGTATTTGTCGTGCTAACAGTAATTTATTGTGCGCTTGCAATCGTTCAATCAATTTTCACAAAGGGAAGCAGGTCCGCTGCGTATACCGTAACCTCCCCCTTTGACGGATTGGTTGAGTACATGGTCGCAAAAAACGGTTCGATTGCCGCTAATGACGTTGTCATGGTAATTTCCAACGCTCAGGGTTCAAAAAACGAGATTTTGGCTCCCGGTCCTGGTAAGCTCAAAATCACCGCAGCAAAGGGCTCGTCTGTCACAAAAGGCGATACCCTCTTCACAATAGGTTAGGGGGCGCATACATATGTTTCTTAATACTCTGGTTGAATTCACACAAAATACCGGGTTTTACAGACTGATATCCCAGCTCGACTGGAAGACCTGTATTATGCTTATGATATCGTGCGTTCTTTTTTATCTCGCAGTCAAAAAGCAATTTGAACCGCTTCTTCTGATACCCATCGCATTCGGAATGCTGCTTGCCAACCTGCCGGGCGGCGGCCTTATGCACATGGAGCTGTTCAACGGAGCTGCTGTCAACTACGGCGCTGTGCTTCAAAACGGAGGGCTGCTTGACATACTGTATCTCGGCGTCAAGCTCGGTATCTATCCCCCGCTTATCTTTCTCGGAATCGGCGCAATGACCGACTTTACCCCGCTTATAGCGAACCCAAAAACCATCTTCCTCGGAGCGGCGGCTCAGCTCGGCATTTTCGTAACCTTTGCCGCTTCTATCGCTCTCGGCTTTAACGCACTTGAAGCGAGCTCAATCGGCATCATCGGAGGCGCTGACGGGCCTACGGCAATATTTGTAACAAAGACATTGGCCCCCCATTTGCTTCCTGCAATTGCGGTCGCCGCCTATTCGTATATGGCACTGGTTCCTTTTATTCAGCCGCCTATCATGAAAGCACTTACTACGAAAAAAGAACGGGCTATCCGCATGGATTCACTCCGCCCCGTTTCAAAAACAGAAAAAGTTCTGTTCCCGATTATAGTGACTGTTATCGTTTCTCTTCTCGTACCGGACGCTGCGACTTTGGTCGGCTGTCTGATGCTCGGAAACCTTTTGAAGGAATCTCAGGTCGCGGAACGGCTTGTTAAAACAGCCTCAAACGAACTTATCAATATCATCACAATACTTTTGGGTGTATCCGTGGGCGGTACCGCAAACGCTGAAAACTTCCTGTCAAAGAGCACTCTGCTCATTGTGCTCATGGGTTTTTGCGCGTTCTGCGTTTCAACCGCGGGCGGTGTCCTATTTGGCAAGTTGATGTGCTGGATGACAAAGGGAAAGGTCAATCCGCTTATCGGCTCTGCGGGAGTTTCCGCCGTTCCTATGGCTGCACGTGTTTCCAATGTTGTCGGCCTTGAAACAGATAAAACAAACTATCTGCTCATGCATGCCATGGGTCCGAACGTTGCCGGTGTTATCGGTTCGGCTGTTGCTGCCGGTGTTTTCATCTCAATGTTCGGCTGATTATTCACTGCTTTAATATAAAAACACCCTCGGAGTTTTTCCGAGGGTGTTTTTAGGCTCTATGTCAAATGTTGGAGAGCTGACGATGCCGAAATCCC
>JAVXQD010000007.1:0-75417 GCA_036644375.1 Oscillospiraceae bacterium | reverse complement strand
TTTGCCACCTTTAGTTCCTTCTTTATCTACGAGGTTAAATACCAAACTGTTACCGCAAGAATAACTAATTCTTACTTGACAAAGATTGAAACTTTTATGTATATAGTGTAACATTATTATAAGTGAGAATTACAATAATATTAAGGAGATAATTGCTATGAGAAGAACGTTAATGTGTCCTAAATGTGGTTACGTTGATTGCCCACAAGAAAATTATCATGAAAATGATATTTGCCATTATTGCAACACTAAAAAAATTCAAATTGATTTCAGTGGTGACGAAGTATACAATACTCCATTCGCAGAATTTGATATGCTTGAACAAAAAATAAACCGTAAATTTCTTTTTCAACTGCCTACATTTGACGAGGAAGCTTATGAGGCACGTATTAAAGAAACAAAAGAAATTAATGCAAAATCGAAAAGGGAATACAATAATTTACCACGTTGCCCAATCTGCAACTCCGTTAATCTATCCAAAATATCTGCCGCATCTAAAGTAGGGAAGATAGCCATGTTTGGAATTTTCGGTATGGGTGACAACGGCAAAACATGGAAGTGTAATAATTGTGGGAGTAAGTTTTAAAATAAAGAAAGTAGGCACTAAATTATAAGAAAGCATCCACTAACAAACGAGCGAATTGACGATATCGCAGACTACTTCGCCAAACAAAATAAACTCGCATATGGTGAAAGTACAACGCTAATCTCGGTAATTAAGTATCTGGGCAGATGTTGAAATCTTTTGATATTTTAAAATATCGTTTACTAAGTCAAGACATTGCCGGGCATCCATTAGAGTACAGTTGCTTTGACTTAATATATCTATAATTTTAGAAGCTATCATTTCATTTTGCTCAATGGTGTTGTGTCTAATTGGTTGCATTTTGGTTTTCCTTTCGTATAATAATGAATTATTGAGGTTTATCATGGACGATTATCAACGGTATCAAATGAATGAACCATCGGGTAATGGCGGAAATTCCGGCGGCGGGAACGGATGCTCATTTATTATAGGCGTTATTGTATTTGCCATCCTATGGTATGCCTTAGGCGGTAAGTAAAAATCACCAATGAATATTTGCGAATAATACAAAAAGCCGTCCATAATAAATGAACGACTTTATTTTTGTCTGAAATATTATATTGTATCTTATCTTCGCTTATCTTTATAAAAATATCTATGCCGCAGGGGGCGGTGCCGTTGAGGTTAGTCCATGGTATTCAGTTGCAACTGTTATTGTAACTGTCTGGGTTGCAACGTTTATTCCCACTCCCTCATTTACGCCCTGTTTGAATATTGTTCCGACAGCGTAATCCTTTGTTCCCTCTTCAACGACTTTGTATTTAATACCGGCCTCATCGAGCATTTCCTTCGCCTTATCCAATGTATATCCGGTAACCTTAATCATTTCGGTCTTTTGGGATTCATTGTAATAGAGCGTGATGCTCGTTCCCGATTGAACAAAGCTTCCCGCCGTCGGATCCTGAGAAACGATTTGCTTGTCAGGTGTATTGGCAACTGTTGTTTTCTCGAAAACGTATTTGAAATTGTCACGGTCATATTTAAGTTCAGCCATATTGATGCCTACATAATTTGGAACCTCTATTCCGCTTTGCGACGCATCGATATCCGGTGTTACGGGATTTAATGTCTCAAGAAGCTGCTTCCCAACATATGCCATGACACCGACTACCGCTATTACAGCAATTGAAACCACAATAAATGTGACCCAAGGAAAGGTTCTTTCAGGTTTAGGACTTTTATTTTTCTCTATCCGGTTGTTGCTCTGTTTTGAAGTTGTGAGCTGTGTCTTTTTAACGGTTCGGCTTTCATTCGGTATTTTCGGCGTAGGCACAATTTTTGTTTTGCTCGTCACCGGAAGAGCTTCGTTGTTTAACATCTTTTTGAAATCCTGCGTCGACTGAATACGCTCTTTGGTATTCACAAGCATTCCCATCATTATTGTTCGGGACACAATCTGAGGAATTGTGCTTTGAAGTGCAATCGGACGCTCAAGAGTATCGTAACTCTTTCTCTGCTCTGCATCCTGCGGGCCGACCCCTGTCAGACAGCGATAAAACACAGCGGCAATGCCATACACATCGGTGCAGGCACTCTGCCACATTGTAGATGAATACTGTTCGGGAGCGGAGTAGCCACTGAATAATTTGGGTGCAACCTCCGTATCCTTTGTCCTCACAGATGAAGTCGCATATCCGCCAAGTTTCACATCCCCATTTCGATTCACAAAAATAGTTTCCGGAGAAACTCCGCGATGAATCAAATTTACAGAATGAATTCGGCTTAATGCGTCAAGAACAGGCGATAGCAGAATCATACATTTGTCAAATGGAATAGTGCCGCCCATCATGTCCAAGAACTCTCTGAGAGTTACGCCATTAAAGGTCTCAAGTACAGCATATGCCGTCAAATTTGCTTCGAAAAAATCCTGAACCTTTATTACCGTCTGCTCATTAGAAAGCTTCGCAAGATTTCGGTACAACTCAACAAAATCCATTAAAGCAGTTTTATAATGAAGCTCGGCATCTTGTGTAGGTCTTAGCGAATATCCGTCTTGCTTATCGCGGCTGCACCCGCTGTGCGGCAAAAATTCTTTTATTTCCACAACTGTATTAGCTGTACAGTCAAATCCGATATATGTACAGCTATCCCCGTCAAAGCTCTTGTGCATTCCCACGACATATTTGCTGCAAAGACGATATCCAATCGGCAGACATTGCTCAGGATTCTTCTGTGAGCCGTTATAGCCGCACTTCGGACACGACTTTGCGTCGCTTGGAACTGCACACATGCAGCTTAAACACAATTTTCTCTGTCCGCTCATTTTTCACCCCAAAGTAATAAGTATATAAATAAATAATAATCACAATCAGCGCATAAATACTTTTATTAATAATACCCTTTTTCAGCTATAGTTGCAAGTTTCAATTATGTAACGTTTGTGCACGGGTGTGCTGTCAGCATTAATTTCATTTCGGACACTTGATGAATGTGGCAACAATTAACGGCGAGGATAGTTCCCCGCCGTTAATTGTTGCCATTTAGTTTTAAGCTGTAGCCTTGTCAAACTGGCTGTTGTACAGCTTTGCATAAAATCCGCCCTTTGCCATAAGCTCATCATGCGTTCCCTGTTCAACAATATCTCCGTTATTCATGCACAAAATCAAATCGGCATCGCGTATTGTGGACAGACGGTGGGCGATAACAAAGCTTGTTCTGCCCTTCATCAGGTTATCCATAGCCTTTTGAATCTGAATCTCGGTTCTGGTATCAACTGACGAGGTCGCTTCATCAAGAATAAGCACCCGCGCATTGGCAAGAATAGCGCGCGCAATAGTCAAAAGCTGTTTTTGTCCCTGTGAAACATTTGTCGCTTCCTCGTTAAGCACCATATTATATGAATCCGGCAACGAACGAATAAAGCGATGAATCTGTGCGGCTTTTGCAGCCTGAATAACCTCTTCGTCTGTTGCATTGAGTTTGCCATAGCGGATATTATCCATAATAGTGCCACTGTACAGCCAAGTGTCCTGAAGCACCATTCCGAATTCGGTTCTCAGCTCCTCGCGTGTGAAGTCGTCGATATTGTGATCGTCAATATATATAGAGCCTGAATTGATATCATAAAACCGCATAAGCAACTTTACGAGAGTGGTTTTTCCGGCTCCGGTCGGTCCTACAATTGCTACCTTTTGACCTGCTTTGATATCCGCGGAGAAATCATTGATTATAATCTGCTCCGGGTCGTACCCGAAATGAACATGATCGAATCTGATATTACCATCAATTTTGATGCTGTTTTCAGTAGGCTCTTCTCCCTCATTCAAAACTGTAAATTTGGGCTCAACTGTTTTTTCTTCGGGCTCGTCAAGAAATTCAAAAACACGCTCGGCTGCCGCTACTGTCATTTGAATCTGATTTGAGATGTTTGCAAGCTGACTGACCGGCTGATTCAGATTTCTGACATATTGAATAAATGCCTGAATTCCGCCTATTGTCATTGTGCCATTGACAGTCATAGCCGCTCCGACAATACAGATTAAAACATATCCCGCATTCCCTATAAGTGTCATCAGCGGATGCATTAATCCGGATAGGAACTGCGCTTTCCACGTGGCATTATAGAGCTTTTCATTAGCCTCATCAAATTCCTCAACTGATTTGTTTTCTCTGTTAAACGCTTTTATTATTAAGTGCCCGCCATACATTTCCTCGACATGTCCATTGACTTCTCCGAGGTAGCTCTGCTGACCTTTGAAATGCTTCTGCGATTTTTTAACTATCAATGCAACCCCTATTGCTGAAACAGGCAGCGTCAACAGCGCTATAAAGGTCATTCCCACGTTAATTGAAAACATCATCGCAAGCACACCGATAAAGGTTGCGATTGAGGTTATAAACTGACTGATACTTTGATTAAGACCCTGACTCAAAGTATCAACATCATTTGTTATCCTTGAAAGCACATCACCTGTGCTGTTTTGATGAAAATATTCCAAAGGAAGTCTATTGATCTTTTTTTCCAGTGAATTTCTGAGATCATAAGAAACCTTTGACGAAACTCCCGCCATTATAAATCCCTGCGAGTACATAAACAGACTGCTTATGATATAAAGCCCCAAACAGAACAGCAGTATTCCGGCGATATAAGCAAAATCTATTCCCCCCGCACCAACCATCGTAGCCTGCAATCCAACTACAAGTGCATCCGTGGCCATCGCGAGTATTTTAGGCCCGACTATTGCGAAAATCGTAGACGTTGCGGCAAAGATAATTACAAAGAACAGACTGAGCTTGTGAGGTGCAACATATCCGATAAGTCGTGAAAAACTGCCCTTGAAATTTTTTGCTTTTTTGCCGGACATCATCATTCTCGCATTAGGTCCTCCGCCCATCATTTTCGGAGGTCTGACATTTTTTTCTTTATCACTCATGCTAATTCCTCCTTTGAAAGCTGAGATTCTGCGATTTCGCGATAGGTATCGCAGTTAGCGAGCAATTCTCTGTGAGTGCCCTGCCCGACAATTATACCATCGTTCATTACAATGATATTATCGGCATTCATAATTGTACTAACTCGCTGTGCAACTATAATCACAGTTGACCCGCCTGTGCTTTTCGCAAGTTCTTTTCGCAGCGCAGCGTCGGTTTTAAAGTCCAATGCCGAAAAGCTGTCGTCAAAAATGTATATCGGCGCGTTCTTAGCCAAAGCGCGCGCTATTGCAAGTCTCTGCTTTTGACCTCCGCTGACATTGTCACCTCCCTGAGCAATAGGTGAGTCAATGCCCTCCTCCAGGTTGGAGACAAAATCCGACGCCTGTGCAATCTCAATTGCCTTGTTTATCTCATTGTCGCTTATATTATCACCGCCAAACATTATGTTTGACTTTACTGTTCCGCTGAAAAGAGTTCCCTTTTGCGGTATAAATCCAATTTCATTTCTAAGCTCCTTCTGAGGAATTTCACGTATATCAATTCCGTCAAGCTCTATTGAACCCTGCGTGACATCATAAAATCGAGGAATCAAATTTATAACCGTTGATTTTCCGGAGCCTGTAGAGCCTATCAACGCTGTAGTCTGACCCGGCTTGGCAATAAAGTTGATATCAGTGAGTACATCATCCTCCGCATTTTCATAGCGGAATGAAACATCTTTGAACTCCACTGTTCTGCCGCCATTGGATTTTGAAATGTGCTTTGGTTGATTACTGTCAACAATTTCATTTTCGGTATTAAGCACTTCATTGATGCGCTTTGCCGAGACCGCAGCGCGCGGAACCATAATAAACATCATTGCAATCATCAAAAATGACATTATTATTTGCATCGCATACTGCATAAAAGCCATCATATCCCCGATTTGCAGTGTCGATTGAGATATTTCCCTCGCACCGACCCATACGATGAGAAGCATAACAACATTCATAAGCAAATTCATAAATGGCATCATCAGTGACATTGCGCGGTGTACAAAGCGATTGGTTTTGGTCAAATCATCGTTGGCGGCATCAAATCGCTGTTCCTCATGTCTTTCATTTCCAAACGCCCGAATGACCATCATGCCTGAAAGGCTCTCTCTGCTGACAAGGTTGAGCTTATCAATCATCTTTTGCAGAATATTGAATTTCGGAACCGCAATACTGAACATAACCGCGACAAACCCAATCAGCACAACTACCGCAAGCGCAATTATCCAGCTCAGTGACATGCTTTTATTCAGGGCCATAAAGGCACCGCCGATACCCATTATCGGCGCATACATCATCATTCTCAGTCCCATAATCGCAAGCATCTGAATTTGATTGACGTCATTTGTTGTTCTGGTTATAAGTGACGCTGTTGAAAATTTGTCAAATTCGGCATTTGAAAAGCTCTCAACCTTCGAAAACACATCGTGTCTCATTGTTCTTGACATGCCTGCGCCTATTTTTGAGGAGCAAAAGCCGACTGCAATTGCCGCCACTACCGAGAGTAACGCGATGCCGAGCATTTTCCCGCCTGTTTGCAGAATATACCCGCGCTGAATCGCAGCAACATCAACCCCCGATTCGGTATATAAAAGCTTTGTGAACGATTTGCCATACTGCTCCACAATCATAGCGCTCGGCTCTTGATTATCCACAATAGCGAAGCTGTCCAGTTTGCCTTCGTACTTGTCGAGCAATGGCATAAGCGTTTTATAAAGAACGCTTAAATCAACATCTTCAGGGTTTTCGGAAGATGTATTTACAGCATTTGTATCGGCATTCTGTGTCAAAAAATTCACCATCGCATAACATGCTCTGCCATAAATATAACCTGCATCCGGGTCGGAATTTTTGTTTTGTGTGAATACTCCGTCCGCAGATGTATATTGCATTTTGAATGTCTGTTCATCCTTATCTGACATGAACTTTGACAAGAGCAACATGGAATCGCTGCTCATCTGTTTAGGAAAGCTCTCTGTGATTCCTCCTGCCTGAATGCCGACATTCACTATATTGCTCATCACGTTCGGCAGACTTAGGTCACAATATGCTTGACATAACAAGAACGCAACGCTGCAAAGCACCAAAACCGCAAATGGTTTAAGGTATTTAAATATAATTTTCAAGTTAGTTATCCTTTCCCTCTTCGATAGTTGTTTCAAGATTCAGCTTTATTCTTTTTAAAAATCCGTAATATTGGATAAGCTCCTGTTTTGAAAATCCACGCATTTTTACATCGTTAATTTTATCAACGACAGCTTTTGCCATGACCGCATACTTTTCTCCCTTATCGGTCAACTCCAACCTTGTTGTCCTCATGTCGTACTCATCCGTGCTTTTTTTGAGCAATCCTGCCTTTTCGAGTCTCTTTACAGACACTCCGACAGTTGCACAGCTGACTCCGTGCTCTTTTGCCATATCACTCTGCGTACAGCCTTGATTATCATATAAAGTAGACAGCATGGCAATTTGACCGGGGTGAATATCCATTTCCTTAAACTGCAAAAAGCTGTACTTCATGTGCAATCTGTGTATACTTCGATCAATATCCGATATCTCGTTTTTGTAGTCCATATTATCCCCGCACTTCAAAATAAAACAATTCAGTCGACTTAGTAATATTAGTACTATTGCCCTAATTTGTCAATATATTATTGTTAATAATTTCATCATTAGTGCGCCTTATCTATTGTTTCCTGATTCCACCTCGTTTAAAACAAAAGCCGCCATATGAATAGCGGCTTTTTGCAGCATATTATGTTTATTTGCTCTCCACGGCATAGATGTATGTTCGATAGTCTGCTCCCTCATAGCTGCAAGTAATCAAAGAAAACAGCTTTTCTATCTTATTGCTTGGCATACTTTGCAGTCTGCTGTTCAACAAAACACCATTCGCATAATTTTGAAAATCACTCTCATTTGCAAAATTCACAGTGCGCCTCATCGTTTCTGAGGGTGCTGCATCAGAAGCTATTATCCGCAGCTTGATTTTTCGCTGCGGAGTGATAATTGTAATATCATATTTAAATTTCTCAAACGATTCAATCTTTTTTAATCCTACAAGCGGCGATAACATTCCCCCTGACGCAAGATTGTGACCGTATATTATGGTATGCTTATCGGAAAAATCTTCCGCACACTCATAATCCATAAACAGTGCTCCATTTTTGGAGCTTTTGCCGTCAAAGGACACAGTTAAGTATTTTTCGTTGTCTTCGCCTTGCATTATCGGTTCGCTTATCCCCAGTCCTTCTGCAATCAGCCAACCTACAATTTCCGGGTTTTCTTTTTTTAATGTCTCAATATCAATTTCATTTATGTCTTCAGACGCATCAACAGATAATTTATCAAAGTTCTTTCCGGTAATCAAAACAGATTTGTTTGCATTAACAACGTCGTAAATGACAAGAGACATAGTTGTTAATGCCACGATAGCAACCAAAATAACCGCCATTATCCTGATATTGTTGTTACTGCATATGGATTTTAAATATGATTTCATTGTGTACTGCTCCTAAATTAAATAAAACTGGATCAAGTGTGACACTATGCATTTATTTTAAGCAACTTCTCCTCTTTTGAAAATGTTCCTTATTGCAATGCCAAGCTGCACCACACTTTTGTTCTCAGTCTACTGAATTAGCAGCGATTAATCTGTCGAACATTTAAGCTGAAAATAATGTTAAGCCACAGTTTTCATTCGAAAATACAAATTTATCAACTAACAATATTTCCCCTAAAAAACGGCGAATCGTTTAAGTGCGCAAAAAAAGCCTGAATAATCAGGCTTTTTTGTCTTAATCTCTTCCCTCAATGACGATTTTTCCCTCTTGAACAGAAAGATTAATGCTTTTAGGTGGATTATCCGAGCGATTCACAATCAACTCCGCGACTTTATCCTCCACCACTTTACGAATAGTGCGGCGCAAATCACGAGCTCCGAATTTACCTCCGTCACTGAGCTTTGCAAGTTCATCAAGGACATCGTCGTCGTATGAGAAAGTCATAAGCTTTTCTAATAACGGCTCGCGCATTTCATCAAGCATAAGTGCGGCAATTTTCTTCATGCTCTCATCTGTCAGCGGATTGAAAACGACAACCTCGTCAACACGAGCGACAAATTCCGGACGTAAGAACTCATTGAGCGCTTTAAGGGTTTTATCCGAGTTCATTCCGCTCAGTGTCATGCCGAATCCTGCAAGTCCTGTTTTATCATTGCTGCCTGCATTGCTTGTCATACAAATCACAGTATTCTCAAAGTTTACAGTTCTGCCCTGTCCGTCGGTAACCCTGCCCTCATCCAGAATTTGCAGCAGGATATTCATAACATCCGGATGAGCCTTTTCGATTTCGTCAAAGAGAATCACACTGTATGGTCTGCGCCTGACCTTCTCGGTGAGCTGTCCGGCTTCGTCATATCCGACATATCCGGGAGGTGAGCCGATAAGTCTTGCGACTGCGTGTTTTTCCATATATTCGGACATATCGAGACGAATAAGCGGGTCAACCGAATCAAACAGTTCTGTGGCAAGAACCTTAACCAGCTCTGTTTTTCCAACACCTGTCGGACCGACAAAGATAAAGGATGCCGGTCTTCTTCTCTTGCTCAGCCCGACACGCGAGCGCTTAATTGCATTTGCAACGGCAGCGACAGCTTCGTCCTGCCCGATAATCTTTTCTTTTATAGCAGCCTCAATGCCGCTTACTTTTTTGTATTCGCTTTTTTGTATCTTGCTTGCAGGTATCCCTGTCCAAAGCTCGATAACCTTCGAGAGATCGTCAGTTTCAACCTCAAGATTGCTGACCACAGGCAACAGCTCCTGCATGCGTGACTCAAGCTTGATTCCCTCACTCTTAAGTGATGCTATTTTTTCATAATCAGGCTCTTCGCTCTCTGTTTCTTCCTTTTCCTCAACCTGCAGAGCATAGCTTTTTTTTGAAAGCTCTTGATATTCGGCAAGCTCAGGACAGCGCAGCGATCTGCATGCCGCGGCTTCGTCCAGAAGGTCAATTGCCTTATCCGGCAAAAAGCGATCGGAAATATATCTTTCCGACAGCGCCACAATCAGCTCGACAGTGGCATCACTTACTTTGACAAAGTGATATTTTTCGTAGTACTCCTTAATGCCTTTAAGCATTTCGACCGTGTCCTCAATTGACGGCTCCTCAATTTTCACGGGTTGAAAGCGTCGTTCGAGAGCCTGGTCTTTTTCGATATATTTACGATATTCGGCAAATGTAGTCGCACCTATAACCTGAATCTCTCCGCGAGAAAGCGCGGGTTTCAAAATATTAGCTGCACTCATGGCCCCGTCTGCATCCCCTGCACCTGTCAGATTGTGAATTTCATCTATGAATAAAATTATATTGCCTGCGGACTTCACCTCAGAGATGAGACCTTTAACACGGCTTTCAAACTGACCTCGAAACTGCGTTCCCGCAACAAGTGAAGTCAAGTCAAGAAGATAGACCTCCTTGTCTCTCATTTTCGCAGGAACATCCCCGGACTCAATCCGCAGCGCAATTCCCTCAGCAATGGCTGTTTTACCCACACCCGCTTCACCGATAAGGCAGGGATTGTTCTTTTGGCGGCGGGAGAGAATTTGAATGGTTCTGTAAATTTCCTTATCGCGCCCGATTATTCTGTCCAGCTTTCCCTCTCTTGCTTTTTTTGAAAGGTTATCGCAGTAATTATCGAGGAATTTTCGTTTTGATTCCTCCGGCTTTGATTTTTCCTTGCGTCGAGACTGTTTTTGGTTTGTATTATCGTCGCCGTCAACCTCCGGCTGCTTGTTCATATTTCCGAGAATATTCTGAAAGAAATTCGGAAATGTCGGAGATCCCCCCGACTCAAAATCAGCTCCGTCACCATTCTCCATGCTTCCCTCGTCACCGGGCATGGCAAATTGCTCGGAAAATGCCTCAAGATCTTCGTCGCTGATTCCAAAGCGCTTCATGAGGTCGTCAATCGGCTTCAAACCAAGCTCTTTTGCACACACAAGGCACAGTCCTTCATTTACAGACTTTTCCCCCTCCATGCGCGTCATAAAAACAACGGCAGGCCTTTTTTTGCAGCGTGAACATAACATAACTTATTTTTCCTTATCTTAATACTGATTTGACTTGTACTCATCTTTATTTGGCATACTATAACACTGTCCTTTTTGATATTCAAGTGGAGGGCAGCGATAATTATTAATAAAACATTTGAATGCTTTTTGATTTACCGTCATTGAGCTAAGAAGCTCATCGGTTCTGATACAGAATTACACCGCAGCATTTGCAAGCAAAGCAAAAAGATTATAAGGATATACCACCGACATTATTTTTGTCTGGTTTATTATATCCATGTTCATCCACGAAAGTGTATTTACCGTGATATTAATTATTAAAGCACAGGCTGAGACAAACATAAAGCAATAGAGCGCGCCGATTGCAAACCCCAATGCTCCGCCTAACAGCTTATTTGCAAAGCCCAGCAGAGGTATTTTGTTTACCCCGCGCATCATGCGCGCAAGGGATGTGAGAATAAGGGAGACAACTACATAGATTAGTATAAACAGCGCAGTTCGAATAGCTGTTTTCGCACCATTTTGGAGCGAGTCGTCAACAATCTTTTCCGCCGCAACAAGCTTTGCACCGTTGGCAGCGTCAATCAACTGCTGCTTGGCTTCTTCCCCTCCGAGTAAGGAGCCTATACCGTCGGTTACTTCATCCAACGCTCCGCCTCCGTCGGACTCGATTCTTTTCTCAACCGCTGTCACCAACCGCTCGCGTACAAAATTCTCATATATAGGCTCTGTCAATCTGTTGCTTACATAAAAGCCCAAAATCAACGACACTATGACTGCCGCTATACTAATTACTGCACTTATAAGCCCACGGTGATAATTCAAAAAAAAGCATATTGCCAAAATAAGGACCAAAATAGCATCAAGTATCAGCCACGTCATTGTTTTCCTCCGATTTATGCTCGTCGAGTTTTTGAACACGGTCGGGTAATATTTCCATTATGCTCGAAAATTCCACCAGATTAAGCGCTCTCGGGTCGGCGTCATATGTTTTTACAGCTTCTCCCGCCATCGAATATGCTGTTACAAATTTGTTTCCGAGTATATACAGCCTGTTGGAAGACAGGTATATATCTTTAATTATACCACAATTCTCAATAGTTACAGTTACCTCAAGATTGCTGTTTAAAATCAAGACGCTGTTTATCGCGGGACGGCTGTTGTCTCCAAACCCCAGTGCGATTTTATTTCCTTTATCCTTTGCAAAAAACAACAGCGGTACATCTCCGAAAGTATATGTGTTTTTTACCGTTCCGTCTGTGACTACACGCACAGCGCTCTCGTCCGTTATCATTGTAACCGACCCATCATTTTCGCATATCAGTTTTACACACAACCCTGAAATTTCAGTTTCATACCTTTGGGACTGCCGTGCGACATCAATTGAGGTGATGGTCGTGTAAATTTTACCGTTGCGCGCAATTACGGATGCAACCGCTGCACTTGAGCCATTATCACTCATAGATGTACTTATCGGAAAGCCTGCCGCACCTTTCCACGTCATTACCTTTTCGTACTTGCCATTCTGATATATTGCAAGCTCAGACATATATCGGTCGCTCTGAGTGAGAACACCCAGCACCCCGTTTGATGAAATATCAAGGTCAACTATGGAAAAATCTGTTTTCAACTCCGCAACCGGACCTGTGCGATTGTACACGCGCACATCCTTACTCGCTCGATTATAGAGTACAGCGCGATTACCTGATGCTGCAATATACGGAGAAACAAAGCCGTGGTTTTCGTAAAAAAGATTTTTTCCGCTCTGCGACTTAATTATAAATTCATTCTCTGTTACAACCGCATATGCTCGGCTCATCTGCGCTACCTGAGTCGGTGAGCTTTTGCCAAGCTCTGCGGGATATCCGCCCGAAAAGGTGAAAAATGTTGTTAAACCGTCCTTTATATCATTGAACGTTGTAACCGTAACTGTATTTACCAATATCACAGCTATCAGAACCAGAGCCAAGGCAAACGTAAACCTGAGCAATCGTTTAAGCTTATATTTCCTTCTTTTTTTACGCCGTGCATCAGTAATTTCGTCTTGCATCTTTTACTCCGTAAAATTATATATCACATCGTCGAGATACAGCCCCTCAGATGGTGCGGTCATGCAGAGATTAATTCGTTTTTTTGTATTTAATACGTTCTTTATATCCTCTGCGCTGAGCTTTTCACGTACACAGCTCAAAAGCGTGCCGACCATTATACGAACCATATTGTATAAAAAGCCGTCTGCGCTTACCGAGAATAACACAAGCTCATTTTCACGAGTCACCGAGAAGTCATACACTGTGCGCACGGTAGATTCAGCGTCACACTTTGAGCTGCACATCGCCTCAAAGTCATGTGTACCGACAAAAATCTGAGCGGTCTCATTAAGCTTATGCTCGTCAATGTGTCTTATGAATTGCAAAGCACGGCCATACATGAACGGATCCATGATTTTTGAATTCCACACTTTGTATACATAACGTTTTTTCACGCAATCATACCTCGCGTGAAAATCATCCGGGACATGTCTCACACTCAATGCGCGAATATCGGGGGGAAGCTCTGTATTAAGCGCAATCGGAAGCTTCTCCACAGGTATTTTGCATTCTGTGCTGAAACTGATACAGTATCTGTTTGCGTGAACTCCGGAATCCGTGCGCGAACAGCACTTAATATCAGGCAAGGAGCCTATAGTTTTTTTCAGAGCTATCTGAAACTCAGACTGCACCGTAACGGCATTTTGCTGAATCTGCGAGCCATGATAGTTGGTTCCGACAAAGCTTATTGTCACAAGATAATTGCTGATTTAAATCACCGCCAACGGAATAATAAAGTTGATTGAAACAACAAATGCAAATACAATCAGAAATACAATTGCCGCCCACAAATCAACCGGCTTAAAGATAAGCCTTTTTAGCCGAGTTCTGCCCTCTCCGCCATGGTAACAGCGGCATTCCATTGCAAGCGCAAGCTCATCAGCCCGCCTGAATGAGGAAATAAACAGCGGAACAAGCACCGGCACAAGTGCTTTGACTCGGGTGATGAAATTTCCTGTGTCGAGATTTGCACCGCGTGATTTTTGTGCGGACATTATCTTATCCGTCTCCTCAATCAGTGTCGGTATAAACCGAAGTGCGATTGTCATCATCATCGCAAGCTCATGCACCGGCATTTTAAACCGCTTCAGCGGAGACAGCAGGCTTTCGATACCATCGGTCAGCTCTATCGGAGAGGTTGTGTATGTCAGCAGCGATGAACCGGCGATAAGGCATACAATTCTAAGCGAAAGTATTATCGCAAAATATACACCCTGCTTTGTAATCGTGAGTTTCCAGATTGTGAAAAGCGGGTCACCCGACATAAAGAACATGTTTAGCACAGAGGTGAAGAGAACTATCGGAATAATTGGTTTCAGACTTTTACGCACAAGCTTGAGAGGTATTTTTGCCACTGCAAAAAGAATAATTGAAAACAGAATTGTCGCGCAGATTCCGATTGGATTTGTTGATGCAAACAGCATGAAAATAAACAGAATTGTACACATGATTTTAAGTCTCGGGTCAAGGCGGTGAATCACGGATTTCCCGAAAATATACTGTCCGAACGTTATATCCTTAAGCATTCTTTTTGTCCCCCGTCCTTAGGGCACATTTAAATGCCTTGACAGCGTCTTGAACGTTGTAAACCCCTGCATCGACATCAAATCCACGCCGTTTTAGGGCTAACATTATGCCGGTGACCGTCGGTATCGCAAGACCCATTTTTTCAAGCTCATCCGAACGCGAATACACCGCAGCTGTTTCGTCATATGCAAACAGAGAACCCTCATTCATCACAAGAACCTTATTGCAGTATTTTGCTATATCGTCCATAGAATGTGATACCAAAATCACTGTGTTTCCCATATCTTCATGATATCTCTTTATCTCACCCAAAATCTCATCACAGCCGGCCGGGTCAAGACCGGCTGTCGGCTCATCGAGAATCAGCACTTCGGGATTCATCGCAATAACTCCTGCAATTGCAACGCGCCGCTTTTGTCCGCCGGACAGCTCAAACGGAGAAATATTGAGCTTATCATCGGGAATTCCCACAAAATCGCACGCCATACGCACACGCTTATCTACCTCGGCATCGCTGAGTCCCATATTTTTGGGCCCGAACGAGACATCCTTGTATACAGTCTCCTCGAAAAGCTGATATTCCGGATATTGAAAAACAAGCCCTACTTTAAAGCGGTATTCCCGCAGCTTTTCCTTGTGGTCCCAGATATCCTCTCCGTCAAGCAAAACCTTTCCCTCTGTCGGACGCAGAAGTCCGTTGAGATGCTGAATAAAGGTTGATTTTCCCGAACCGGTATGCCCGATTACACCGACAAAATCGCCCTTTTCAAATGATACGCTCATGTTGCTGACGGCGGTTTTTTCGTCCGGCATTCCCGCCTGGTATTTATAAGTAAGACCTTTGGTCTCGATAACACTCATTTTTTTACACCCTCCAACAGCATTGCAAGGCGCTCGATACACTCTGCGGGCGATACTATATCCCTGCTGATTTTAACGCCGCTTTCATTCAGTGCCACACAGAATTCGGTTGTCGGCGGAACATCAAGCTCAAGCGCACGCACTCTTTTTATGTCGGAAAAGACTCTCTGTGGGGTGTCATCCATGGCAATTCTGCCCTTATCCATAATGACAATACGGTTTGCGAGCGCCGCTTCTTCCATAAAATGGGTTATAAGCACAACGGTTATTCCCTGTTCCCTATTAAGTTTCAGGACAGTGTCGATAACACGATTTCTTCCAAACGGATCAAGCATTGCGGTAGGCTCGTCTAAAATTATGCATTTCGGCCGCATTGCAAGCACACCCGCAATTGCAACCCGCTGCTTCTGTCCGCCGGACAGCTTATGCGGTGCATCGGTCGCGTGCTTTGTCATACCCACTATCTCAAGCGCCTCATCAACCCGCGCCCGAATTTTTTCAGGTGCAAGTCCGAGATTTTCAAGCGCAAACGCAACGTCCTCTTCAACAACTGTCGCAACTATCTGGTTATCGGGATTTTGAAACACCATTCCTACCCGCTTGCGAATTTTCAGGATATTCTCCTCGTCGGCGGTATCATAGCCATTGGCAATAACGCTCCCGTTTGTAGGAAGAAGAATAGCATTCATATGCTTTGCAAGAGTTGATTTTCCGCTTCCGTTCGCGCCCAACACCGCAATGAAATCACCGCGCTTTATATTGAGATTAATTGAATCAAGAACATTTTCCGATTCGCTTGAATAGCGAAAGGTAACATTGTGAAATTCAATTATGTTTTCATCTGTTTCAACTGTTTTGGTATCAACTGAATTCTGCACTTTTGGTTTTTACCTCATATCTTCTGTAGATGCGTTTAGCGAAAAAATCATTCGATGGTGCATCATTATCCAATGTACTTTTTTGATTTTCCGACTGCTCTGCATCCTTTTTTTGAGCGGACATTATTTTTCAATAAAAAAGCTTTTTTATCAAGCATTGCCATGAGCTTGTCAAGGCTTTGCCCTCAGCCGATTTAACACAATTTTGCAGCCGACTAAAGCATATCCTATCATCTTTACTCTTTGAATAAAAGATAGCCGCAGCAAGGGTCAGCACAATATCGCTATTTTACATCATAATTATTACTTGCCTGTGAACATCGTCGTACTTCCACATGGCAGTGAAAATCCGTTTTCGGAAACACGGAGTCCAAGCTCATCACTTGTTATTTCACCGCTGTAATCTTTTAAAACACTTGCAACAATATACTGCATAACCGATGGCGCAAGACCCGCCGTGTAAGAGTTTAGCGCAAAGAACAAAGGTGTCTTGCTCAAAACCTGCCTGCACTGAGACACCAACTCAAATATGCTGTCCTCAAGCTTCCACATCTCTCCGGATGGACCTCTGCCGTAGCTTGGAGGATCCATGATAATGCCGTCATAAAAATTACCGCGCCGCGCTTCTCGTGCGACAAATTTCGCGCAGTCATCCACTATATAACGCACCCTGTCGCCCGAAACATTATTCAGCTCAACATTTCGTTTGGCACACGCGACCATTCCCTTGCTTGCGTCCACATGGCACACGCTTGCACCCGCCTGCAGGCAAGCGACTGTTGCCGCTCCTGTATATCCAAACAAATTGAGGACGCTCACGGGTCTGTCCGCCTGTTTTATAAGCTTTTGATAAATTGACCAGTTTGCCGCCTGCTCAGGAAACACGCCCGTGTGCTTAAAGCTTGTCGGAGTTACATACAGTCTCATACTGCCGTTCCATGAAATCTGCCACTCATTCGGAAGTTTGCGCCTGTATTCCCACTGTCCGCCACCTGTTTCTGCACGATGATAAACTGCATCTGCTCTGCGCCACATCGGATTTTGCTGCGGCGTGTGCCAAATGACCTGAGGGTCGGGTCGAACAAGAACTATGTCACCCCACCTCTCGAGGCGGTGCTTATCGGTACAGTCAATCAGCTCATAGTCACTCCAACCCTCGGCAATTCTCATGCTCAGTTTATCCTCTCGTTTACTTTTATCTCAATATCTCTTGCTATTTCTGATATTTTGCTTTCGTCTCGACCCTCGACCATGATGCGTATAAGCGGCTCTGTTCCCGATATCCGAACCAAAACCCTGCCAGTATCAAACAACTCCTGCTGCGCTGCTTCAATGTATCCCTGAAGCTCATCGTCCTCTTTGAATTTGCTTTTACCCTTGTTGGTGGTCCTTACATTCACGAGAATCTGAGGATATTTTTGAATTTCATTTGCAAGCTCGCTCGCTTTTTTTCCACTCTGCTTCAATATCTGAAGCATTAATGCCGCCGTCATCTCCCCGTCTCCTGTGGTGCAATAATCGGTCAGTATAACGTGACCGCTCTGCTCTCCTCCGAGTACATATCCCTTTCGCAGCATCTCTTCAAGCACATAACGGTCACCCACTGCGGTTCGCACTGCTTTTATGCCGTTCTTTTTGCAGTAATCCATAAACCCGAGATTGGTCATTACCGTGACCACACAGGTATCATGAGCCAGCCTGCCCTTATTGCGCAGATATTTTGCAAAAATCGCAATTATCATGTCGCCGTCAATCTCGTTTCCAAGCTCATCCACTGCCAGACAGCGGTCTGCGTCCCCGTCAAAGGCAACACCTATGTCCGCGCCAAAGGTTCTTACCGATTTTTGAAGATTGTCGAGATGTGTGGAACCGACACCTGCATTAATATTGCGCCCGTCAGGTGAGTCTCCTATGAAAATTCCATCCACATTCAGCTTTTGAAATATCTTTTTCGCGCACTCGTAGGATGCGCCGTGAGCGCAGTCGAACACAACACGCAATCCGGAAAGGTCACCGTCCACACTATTTACAATATGCTCCACATAGTCGTCAACACAGTCAGTGCGATGGCTTACGGCCCCGATATCCCCTCCTGTTTTAAGTACCAGCTCATGCTTGCGTTCAAGTATATAGCTCTCAATTTCATTTTCGATTTCATCGGCGAGCTTGTACCCCTGAGAGTTGAAAATTTTAATCCCGTTAAACTCGACCGGATTATGCGATGCCGAGATTACCACGCCGGCATCCGCACCGTATTGTTTCACCAAAAGTGCAATGCTCGGTGTCGGCATCACTCCGAGTAAAACCGCATCCGCACCCACTGAACAGATGCCTGCCGCCATTGCGTTTGTGAGCATATCCCCCGAGATTCGAGTGTCACATCCGATTATAATCTTTGCACGATGCTCTGTGTGTCTCGTAAGCACATAAGCAGCTGCGCGTCCGATATCCATGGCAAGCTCACAGCTTAAATCAGCGTTAGCGATTCCTCTTACACCGTCAGTTCCAAAAAGTCTTCCCATTAATCGTTTTCTCCTTTAAATAATGATTGCTGTGTTAAATTATTCCCGCTGTTGGTTATCTCGGGAAGCGCAAGTCCAAGGTGATTATATGCAGCCGCTGTTACACATCTCCCGCGCGGCGTACGGCTCAAAAAGCCAATCTGCATCAAATATGGTTCGCAAACGTCCTCAAGGGTTATTGCCTCCTCGCCGAGCATAGCCGCCAAAGTGTCAAGTCCCACCGGTCCGCCGCCGTAATTTTTAATAATGGCCTGCATCAGCCTGCGGTCAATATTATCAAGTCCCAATTCATCAATATCCATACGAGAAAGCGCATCGGCAGATGTTTGCTTTGTGATTTTGCCATCTGAAAGAACCTCTGCAAAATCTCTCACCCGCTTCAAAAGTCGATTTGCTATACGCGGTGTTCCCCGTGAGCGCTTCGCAATCTCGCATGCACCTGTCTCGTCACAGTCAACACCCAGTATCAATGCGCTCCGTGTCACAATTTGCGCAATTTCATCCTCATTGTATAGTTCCAGCTTCAATACCACGCCGAATCTGTCGCGAAGCGGAGATGTCATCTGACCCGCTCTGGTAGTTGCTCCAATCAGTGTGAATTTAGGCAGATTAATTCTGAATGAACGTGCAGATGGGCCCTTGCCGATAATAATATCGAGCGCATAATCCTCAAGCGCGGGATACAGCACCTCCTCAACGCTTCGGGACATGCGGTGAATTTCATCAATAAATAATATGTCACCCGCAGACAGGTTCGTCAGCAGCGCCGCAAGGTCTCCCGGTTTTTCGATTGCAGGTCCGCTCGTCACTCGGATATTAACACCCATTTCGCGCGCGACGATGCCCGCGAGAGTCGTTTTTCCGAGTCCCGGAGGTCCGTAAAGCAAAAGGTGGTCAAGCGACTCTCCGCGTCCCTTTGCGGCCTGCATATAAATCGAAAGATTTTCCTTTATCTGCTGCTGACCGATATATTCGTCAAGGGTTTTAGGTCGGAGTGAATTTTCACTCTCGGCGTCCTCCTCAAGCGCAATAGGCTCTATCAATCGAGGATCAAAGCCCTGATTGTCATCAAATTCGTTTTTCTGATCAAACATTCGTTATCTCCATTTTGAGGATAATATTCAAACTTCTGATTCTATTTTGCCATTGATTTCAGAGCCGCGCCTATCATCTCTTCTGTTGTGAGCGTTGCCGACAGCTTGCTTACCGCAACCGCAGCCTCGCTGCTTGTGAATCCCAGTGACACAAGTGCCGCAATCGCCTGAGAGCTCACACCAGATGTTCCTGTGTCTGCATTGGAAACAGCTGAGGCATCAAGTGAGCCGAGACCCTTTACCTTATCCTTGAGTTCAAGTACAAGCCTCTGTGCAATCTTGGGTCCGATGCCCGTGCACGCGGTAAACACCTTGTAGTCCCCCGATGCGATTGCGATTGCAATTCTGTCTGAATCGTACATTGACAAAATCGAAAGTCCCGCCTTGGGTCCCACGCCGGATACGCCGGTCAGCATCTTAAACGTCGCCTGCTGTCGCTCGTCCGAAAATCCATACAGCTCCAAGCTGTCTTCTTTGACATTGAGATAAGTGTATATTGTAGCCGTCTCTCCCTCATCCGGAAGATTCGCATAAACACTTGTCGGTATCATCACAAAGAATCCCACACCGCCGCAGGAAACAACAATGTCAGTCGGATTTTTTGATATTATTCTGCCTGTTAAAAGGTGAATCATCTATTTTCGCGCCCCCATATATATTTGCCCCATATTAGAGGCTGCCGTATGTGCATGGCAAATTGCTATTGCCAGCGCATCGGCTGTATCGTCCGGCCTGGGTACGGCTGCAAGTCCGAGAATCAAACGCGTCATCTCCATAACCTGCGACTTTTCGGCCCGCCCGTATCCGACAACCGACATTTTAACCTGCAGCGGAGTATACTCAAAAATCGGTATACCCATTTTTGCCGCCGCGACAACTGTCACTCCACGTGCCTGTGCGACATCAATAGCGGTCTTTTGATTTGAGTTGAAAAACAGCTTTTCAATTGCGAGTGCCTGAGGTCTTACCCGCAGAAGAAACTCGGTTATTTCCCTGTCAATATATACCAGTCTGTCATTAAACGGCGTGTGTGCCTTCGTAGTCACCGCCCCGTATTCCACGGTTCGAAACGCATTCCCGTTGAAGTCAATTGCGCCATATCCAACAATTGCATAGCCCGGGTCAATCCCAACAATTCTCATACAGTCACAACTCACCACCTTAACTAATGAATTATACCATATGGCACATGCTGTTTTCAATTTTTATATCTAAATATATAATGCTAACTGCTTTAAATGCCACATCTTCATTTTTTGATTGTTCAGCAGACATTATGCAAAACAAGAACGCACGCCGAAAAAAGCTGCGCGTTCTTGTTTATACGATTGTGAATATTGTATTGATTGCTTTGTCCTAATCGCTCTCAGCCGAATTGTTCAGCGTGTACAGATTATTGAGAATGCATCATACAGCACTAAAATATCAAGACAGGCTACGGACATTAAAATAGGGCGGTCTATGTTTTTTTTCAGCATTAGCGTTTTGTTTGTCAGTGCAAAAAGCACCAGCGGTATCACGGGAATAAAATACCGACCCTGAACTCCGAACAGTGTTGTATAATTTGCGGGTGTCCACGTAAAGCTGACGAGAAATACCGCGCCCGCCACCGCAAGTGCAATCAAAAACGTCCACAGCTTTTTCCATCCGATAAGCGGAATATCCTCTCCCTCAACACGAACGGTTGCAAGCAGTGCACAGATAAGCAGTCCGATTATCAAAACCCAACTGATTTCCACATTGGTGACAATCTGTTCGCCAAGTCTGCCGCCTATAATTCCCTGCAAATACAAAGGCAGATTTTGATGAATTGAATTTATTAAAAGAGCAAGCGTCTGTTCAATATGCGTGAGCATATATCCGAATGTAAAAAAGTATACAGAGTCTCCGTTTGGCAGTATTTCTCCGGAAGCCGCGGAAACAACCGGAATTACAGACTTCATTGCACTCTGCACACCTCCTGCTGAGTGCATAGCCGTAAGGCTGTATCTGCCACTCAATATCGGGGCATGGACGGCGGCGGCAATGTTGCTTCTGAACAGCATTCCAATCGTAAGTATATTGTACTTTATCCATGTAATCAGAGATGCCAAAACGATTGCCGCTTTTGAGACAATCGCGTTGGTACTGCTATTGAACCTGTCTTTGGAAATAATAAAGCACAGCGCAACTATAAGAATATAAATTGATTTTCCGGGTGACAAAAGCGCACCGCAGGCGGCAAGCGCCAGAGTTCTTTTCCAATTCATTTTTTTATCGCTGAACGCAAAATTCATTGTCAGTGCTATAAATAAAAAGCTCAGTCCATTGACGAACGTATCGTAGCACAAGCTGCCTGCCAGCTGCAGGTACATCGGGAATGACGCAACTGTGAACATAATTGTTTTTCCGAACGGGAGCTTTTTTATGGCAAGCCAGCCGAGTGCCGCGAACATAAACAAATTTGCAATTCTTGCAAACAGCAAGGTGTACCCGTATCCGAGCTCAAGAAGCCTTGCGGCGGTTATACCTATAATCTGCGGAGCGTACATTGCGGGAAACACATATTTAACCACATTTGCTTTTACAGGAACCATGCGCTCAACCGATTTACTTCCGACAGCAAACCCCTCTGAGAGCTCCGTGTACGCAAACGGGTCATAGCAGTGGGATTTCACAAAAAGATTTTCATTGTCCGGCACATCGCATTCACGCACCAACAGCATACCATTTTCATCCATCGCCTGTATCCCGAGAATTTTGCTCGAATAATAATACGAATTCGCATAGTGCACATATTCGTCCGGGGCGGCAAACTGCGGGGTAAAAAAGCAAAATACCAGTCCCACCGCAATTGTTAAAATCACAAATATATTTTCGATTTTCGCTTTTTTGCAAAAAATCATCCAATACAGCAGCGCGGCGGCAATTGTAAGTCCGGCAGAAAATATAATGTAAAATAATCCGACCGATTTTGTGACAAATCTTGTCGCTACCTGCAACGCAATTGTACCCTCGGATTTTGAGCCGTTTTCAAACAATTCAAATGACGGCTTGGAAGCTTCGCTTTTCCAAACTGAAATCATGTCCGCCTGCTGAGAATCAGAGGAAATCAGCAGTTCAAACTGAGTTCTTCTTTGCGTATTGACTGATTTATCGAAGAAAAAAGATGTGAAATCATCGTTTTTAATTTCCGAGGCACTCGCGGAGCTTGTACCGACCACAGATCCGGTCTGCACATCGCGCAGCACCGCCGTGACGAGGCCGCTTTGCGCTCCGTCATTTTGAATCTTTACGCGAACCCCGTAAATTCTGTCATTCGCGCCGATCCAGAATTTCTGAGCAATTTCATTATCATCCGCAAGCGTGACGGTTTTGAGCGAATAATCATCGTTGATTATTCTATACTCAGCTCTGTTTTCAAGTTTTGACAGACTTGAGTATGCAAACCATACCGATAAAAACAAGCCGCATACAAGCACAGCTGCCATTCCGATTATATGCCTGTGCTTTTTTAAAAAAACTTTCATTCTGCTCCAAAATCGCATTATTACCTCCGTGCAAAGCCATTGGAATTTGGTTGCTTCATATTCGGAATATCTCCACATCCATCCGGCTGTCAGTTGTTATTATAGCTTAAAATCAAAAAAGTTGAAACAAGTATTTATTATTCGTTTATATTTAAGTATTGACATCAAACGACATTTATAATATAATAATTCTCGCACACTGCAAATGGACGATTAGCTCAGCTGGTAGAGCACTTGCTTGACGTGCAAGGGGTCACAGGTTCGAGCCCTGTATCGTCCACCAATTAAAAAAGCCTCGCAAATGCCGTATTAATAGGCGTTTGCGAGGCTTTTTTGTTTGCCGAAAAATCATTATTAAAAAGCACCCTTTGCGGGGTGCTTTTTAATTTGGGTTTGGTTATTTGACGTTACTTGTCAGTTCTTTTAGCCACATAGGGCAATAGTTACCACGTTGAATAATTTCGCCGTTTCGATATTCACCAACTTCTACAAACCCATTTCGGTTATCGAAAAACGCAACCACATTACAGAATGGCAGTATCTTTGACAGTGAGCTGAATCTGGCAATAAAGCGGCGTTCGATATCAGCATCTGGAATATCATGCCCACCAAGCTTCACACGGTTGTTAATTCTGCTTCTGCTTTCTGCAATAGTATCAATCCCTATATAAAACATTCTAATGTAGTATCCCGCTTCCTTAGCCTGCTTTGCAACACGCTTTGTGTAACCACCTGAAAGTGTAGTTTCCTGCGTAAAATTTACGCCCTCTGCTAAGCAGTTTTCAATTTGTGATATTGCAGCCTGACCACCAACGTAGCTGTCACCGTTGTACTTTTCAGCTGTGATTTTATCAACATCAACAACTATTCCCAAGTCGTCAATTTGATATTTAAGCGAGCCGGTAAAGCTGGACTTCCCGGCTCCGTTTATTCCACCTATGATTGTGTAGGTTTTCATTCTGTGTCCTCCACATACTCCATGATATCGCCCGGCTGGCAGTTGAGTAGCTTGCAAATGGTTTCTACGTTAGACCAGGATAATTGACCGCCATTCCTGAGCTTTTGAAGTGTCGACTGGCTAAGCGTCCCCTCTGTTCTTATTCGGTTAGTATTGTACCCCGCTTCTTTCAACGCCCTCAGTATATCTATTTTAAACTTCAACGGCATACTCATCACTCCCATAATTACATTATAGCATCGTAATTGCACGAAATCAAGTGCAAAACCAATAGTTGTTAACACTAAAAGTAGTGCAAATTACCAATAGCATTGCACTAATAATCGTGCTGAATATATTTAGAGGTTAGGCAAGGGGCAAGCAAAAGAAAGGAGCTAACACAAATTAATAGCAAGGGTGGTGAGGTTATGACTTGTAATGAGTTTTCAAAACTCACAGCTAAGGAACAGCTTAATGAGCAAGCAAAAAGTCCCAATCCTTCGGGACTTTTTGTTGTTTTCAAAGCAATTTTCTTTGTTACTTCAAGCTCTCAGCTTCCGTAGATGCAAGCACTTTTTTCAGTAGTCAAACCTGCGAGATTAAAATACAGCAAAATCGCACTTGTCATTGCGCCAATCTGCAATATAATTTATCTTCTTCACCGCCTTTTAATATATCATGAAATTGAGAATGCTTTTATTGCTGCAGCAAAAACACTTATCCCTACGCCGCAAAGCGCTGCAATAAAATAGCTTATAGCGGTTGGTAAAATTAATCCACAGTCCGATTTAACTCCGAAAATAGCCAAAGCGAAAAAACAAATCAGAGCTGATAAAATCGCGCAAAAATACGCGGCGCAAATTAATAACATTAGCTTAGTCGCTTAAAAAACGAAGATTTGCGTTTTGTCAAATGCCAAGATATTAAATATAGAAAAATCTGCCGAGTCATATTTTAGAGATTCGACACATAAAAAATCGAAATAGAGCTTTGTTCATCGCCGGCGCGGTCAATGTCAGATGATTTTTTAATCTTGCAGCTTACTTAATTTATATGAAATTTTGCTGCAAACGGTTTTACTTAAAAATTTCAATCAGCTATTGCGTGAAAATTTTCGCATGAGTCGTTGTATGATAAAGCAGCTGTTGCCTTGACCTTTCCGTCTGCAACCTGTAAAATGTTAAAAAAGAGGTGAAGTACATGATCAGCAAGCTGTTCAAACGCATTTTAAGCCAAACTTTTATCGTGGCATTTTTGCTGATTGCCCAGATACTTCTTATTATAGCGGTTCTGCTTAAAATCAAAGGCTCTGCAATCATGTCGTTAATTCTAAATGTGCTGAGCATAATCGTTGTGCTTCACATAATTGGCAGAAAGGAAAATCCAACCTTTAAAATGGCATGGATTGTTCCGATAATGCTGTTTCCGCTTTTCGGAGGTCTGTTTTTTCTGCTGATACAAATGCAAAAATTGACGAAAAGCTATAAAAAGCGGTTGGACAGTTCTTATGAAATTACCGCGCCGTATATTGCCCAGCGCACAGAGGTATTGAAGGACATTGAAAAAGCAGATAACAACCAGCTTGATTTTGCCTACTACATGAATAATTACGGCGGATATCCGATTTCCGAAAACACCGAAACCACTTATCTTCCCACCGGAGAAAAGAAGTGGACGGCGATGATAAACGAACTTAAAAAAGCAAAGCGGTATATTTTTCTTGAATATTTTATAATAAAAGAAGGCACCATGTGGAATAGTGTGCTTGAAATATTAAAAGAAAAAGTCACTCAGGGCGTTGATGTCAGAGTAATTTATGACGGAGTCGGAAGCGGTTCCGTACTGCCATATAAATATTTTCGTAAACTTGAACAGTTTGGCATTAAAGCAAAAGTATTCAGTCCTTTTGTGCCCTTTTTATCTGTTCTTCAAAACAACCGCGATCATAGAAAAATTTGTGTTGTGGATGGTATCAGCGCCATATGCGGCGGAATCAATATAGGTGATGAATACATCAATGTTGAGGAGCGTTTCGGGCATTGGAAGGACTCCTCTGTCCTTCTGAGGGGCGACGCTGCCTACACATTTGCAATCATGTTTTTGCAAATGTGGCTTTTGTCAGGCTCGGAAGAATCCAACTTTGAGTCCTTTCGTCCCCTTCCCTGTGAGTCGGACAAGTTCAAATGCGACGGATTTTCCGCACCGTACGGGGATTGTCCCCTTGATGATGAAACTGTCGGAAAATTTGTCTATCTCGACATTATCAACAATGCAAAGAAATATGTGTATATCACGACGCCTTATCTTATTCTTGACAATGAGATGACGACCTCACTGTGCTTTGCCTCAAAGCGCGGGGTGGACGTTCGGATTATTTTACCGAAAATACCCGACAAGTGGTATGCCTATTCGGTGGCAATCTCACACTTTGAAGAGCTTATATCCTCCGGAATAAAAATCTATAAATACACACCCGGATTTATCCACAGCAAGACCTTTGTGGCGGATGATGAAATTTCTGTTGTCGGCAGTATAAATCTTGATTTTCGAAGCCTGTACCTTCACTATGAATGTGCTGTGTGGATGTTCAAAACAAAATCCGTAATTGAAGTTTTTGACGATTTCACGGAAACATTAAAGGTCAGCACGCCCGTGACTCTTGAGGATTGCACGAAAATCGGCTCACTGCACAGAATGCTAAATGCAGTGCTGAGACTTTTTGCGCCGATGATGTGACCGAGCCCAGCAGTTTTCCCTCCGGAGCAACAGAATCCGCATAACAAAAACAGCCCCAAAAGAACAGAGCATACTCATGCTCCTTCGGAATTGACATTTAGTCAATTCCATTTTACAGGAGTTTAGAATATGCTCTGTTTTGTAATTTCAAACTTTTGGTTTGCCGATTCAGCAGCTGTAAGAAAATATCCCGAGCATTGCTTGCGCCGAATTGAAATTATTGTCCGTGCTCTGCAAGCCAGCAATAGGCTATCTGAACAAACGCTGCAACAGAGTTCACAAGTGCGCCCTCATCAAAGCGAGCGGCAGGGTTGTGCAGTCCCGCCGTATAGCCCTCCTCGGCTGTACCCATACCTACATGATACATAACACCCGGCACAAGCTCGGAGTAGTATGCGAAGTCATCCGAACCCTTAACATTGAGATTTCTGCTGAAAACAATTTCATTTCCGAACAGCTCACGGAGATATTTAAAAATATCTTCCGACATTATCGGATCGTTATAGGTTGCGGGCGTGGCGGATGTGAATTCGACCTTTGCATCGGCGCGATACGTTTTTGCAATGCTCTCAGTCATCTCGCAAAATCGCTTTTTTGCCCAATTTCGGACGTCTCTGTCAAAGGCTCTGATTGTTCCGCAAAGCTCCGCAGTCTCCGGTATTACATTTGCCGCCTCGCCTGCATGAACGCTCCCAAACGTGAGTATTACCGGAGTCAGAGCGTCAATCTCACGAGAGGTCAGCGTCTGAACACCGTCGATTATTTTAGCCGCTGCCAAAATCGGATCTACGCCCTTATCGGGAGCGGAGCTGTGAGTGCCTACACCTGAAATGTTGATTTTAAAAATATCGCTTGACGGGAGATATGTTCCCCCAAGGACATTGAACTCACCTGCCTTAAGCGCGAAATTAGTATGCATGGAAAATGCCGCGTCGACTTTCGGATTTTCCATTACTCCCGCTTTTATCATATTAACCGCACCGAAAATTTTCTCTTCGTCCGGCTGAAATACAAGCTTAACATTTCCGCTGAGCTCGTGCTCCATGTCTTTTAAGATTTTTGCACAGCCGAGAAGAGACGCCGTATGTATATCGTGTCCGCACGAATGTGCCGCTCCGTCTCTGCAAGAAAAGCTCTCTCCGCTTATCTCCTGCTGAGGCAGCGCGTCCGTGTCGGCTCTGATTAAAATGGTTTTTCCGCCTTTAGCTCCGATATTTGCAACTATTCCGCACTTGCATATCTCCTGATATGCACATCCGTATTCCGTCAGCTTATTTTTTATAAAAGCAGTTGTTTTGGGCAGATTGTCCCCTACCTCGGCATTTTCGTGCAGATATCGCCTGTTAGCTTTAACTTCCTTCTCGATTGATTTTGCAAGAGCGATAAAATCCGGCATTATAGACCTCCTTAAAATCAGCATCTTCCATATATTGAAGTTTTTCTATTTACAGTTTCGGCAAGCTCGTCCGTGATAAGTTCGTGCCTTATTCGCACATTCCAATTGTCACCGACAGTAGACGGAACATTGATTCTTCCCTCCATGTCAAGCATCAGATAATCAAACAACGGCACAACCGCCGTATCTGCGACCGAGGACAATACTGCGTCAATCATCGAATCAACCGTTCCTCTGCCATCGGATGTTTTTAAATATGTATGTACCTGTATCCTCTGCTTGTCCGACAGATTGTTGTACCACTCAAGAGTCGTCGGATTATCATGTGTAGCAGTGTATGCAACGGTATTCTTGCTGAGGTTGTACGGGAGATAGGTGTTGCTCCTGTCCCCGTCAAAAGCAAACTGCAAAACTGCCATTCCGGGAAAGCTGCTGTATCGAAGCAGCTCAACAACACCGTCATTTAATTTACCGAGATCCTCGGCAATAATCTTTAATTTGGGCAGGCAGTGTTTAATTCTGTCAATAAAGCTGTCTGCCGGACCATTGAGCCAGCATCCGTTTTTAGCGCTTTTTTCAGACGATGGAACAGCCCAAAAATCATACAATCCCCTGAAATGATCTATTCTGACAACGTCAAACATTCTCGAGCTGAAATCGAGTCGGTCTATCCACCACTGATAGTCGGTGTTTTTGTGATATGCCCAGTTATAAATAGGGTTGCCCCACAGCTGCCCATCTTCCGAAAAATAGTCCGGCGGGCATCCTGCAACAAGACACGGCTCCATCCTTTCATCTAACAAGAACAATTCAGGTTTTGCCCAGAAGTCGCTGCTGTCCTGTGAGACATATATCGGTATATCACCTATAATCTCGACTCCGTTTTTATTGGCATATCTTTTAAGCGCAAACCACTGTGTATAAAAAATATACTGCACGGCTTTATTAAATTTTATTTCTTCCTTGTGCTCAAGTGAAAATCGCGCAACTTCTTCCGAGTTTTTATTTTGCAGCTGCTTGTCCCACAGCCAAAGTGAATCTCCATTATGAGCAGTTTTGATGCTCATGAAAACTGCGTAATCATCAAGCCAATTTTCATTGTCTCTGCAAAACTTCAAATATTCCGCTTTTTTAAAATCAAAGCGGCTTATGGCGATTCTCAACAGCTTTTCACGAGATTCTCGTATAAGATCATAATTGATTTTCGATTCATTGAATACACCACAATATTCTCGGCATTCGTCAAAGCTCAAAAGCTTGTCAAACATCAAAAGCTCAATATCAATGAAAAGAGGGTTTCCCGCCGTGCCGGAATATGACTGGTACGGAGAATCTCCGTACCCGGTAGGTCCAATCGGCAGTATCTGCCAGTAGCTTTGCCCTGCCTTACGCAGAAAATCAACAAATGAATATGCATCCTTTCCGAAGCAACCTATGCCATAAAGTGACGGCAGGCTGAATATCGGCAATAAAATGCCGCTCTTTCTCATCTCTGTTTACCTCTTTCGGTTTCTTTTTGTTTCAATGCGCCATTCAAAGCTTTAGTGATAACCGCCGTAAGCGGAACCCCGATAATAACACCTATCAGCCCTCCGAATCCGGCGCCGAGCGTAACTCCCGCAAAGACGAGCAGGCCGTCAAGCCCAATTGCCTCTCCGACAACCTTCGGATATATTACTGAGCCCTCAAATTGCTGCAGCGCCACAATGAAAATAATAAATATCAACGCCTGAACCGGATTTTCAAGCAGCAGTAAAAGCAGCGCGGGCAACGCGCCGATGTACGCGCCGAATATCGGTATCAGACTGGTCAATGCAATCAGCACACTTATAAGCCCCGCATAAGGCAGACGAATAATCAGCATACCGATAAAGCAAAGAATTCCGAGAATTGCGCCCTCTGCAATCTGTCCGCTGACGAAGCGCTTAAATGTCCGTGCAAAATCCAAAGAATACTGATATATTCTATCGTAAAATCGATTAGAAGTAAACGCATTATTGATTCTATTCAGCAGTTCCACAATATTTTCCTTGCGAATCAGCAGATAAACAGAAAAAACAAAGGCGAGCAAAAAATTAAAAATGCTTCTTGCGAGGTCCATTACAGTGACGGCTACTGCCGAGGCATATGTCTGAACTCTAAACAAAAGCTGCTTGGTATTTCCGAGCAGCGTCTCATTCTCGGTAAGCGTCAATCCAAGCCGAGTTGTCAGCTCACTCAGCTTTTCATTTATTTTCACTGCGTAATATGGTGCGCGCTGTGCAACTGTATTCAGGCTTTTTGAAATGTTGGGAACAATTATATAGCAGGAACCTGCAATAATCACGACTACTAAAATCAATGTAATCATAACTGAAATTGTCCGTGCCTTTGAACTGTTAAAATTTGCGCGCCTGAAAATCATTTTTTGAAAAAAATCTACTGCACTGTCGAGAGCAAGCGCAATCAGTATACCGTATGCCAGAGGTTTAGTAATTGAAATTATTTTTTCGGCAACGTATAAAGCCTTGCCGATATTCAACGACAAAGTAAGCAACATAAACGCGGCTATTAATAATAACAAAGTTCTGTTTTTGCTGCTTTTCATAAATCCGCTCCACAATCTGCTCTAAATATCATTATCAATACTTTATTATTATTCGCAATGGCACATCATAAACACGCGGGATTTTACTTTTATTTTTCTATGTGATATAATAGCGCTCGCGAGCAGACCAGATGGCAGCGCATCATTTGATGTGAGGAAAGTCCGAGCTCCACAGGGCAGAATAGCTGTTAACGGCAGCCGAGGGCGACCTTAGGGACAGTGCAACAGAGATATACCGCCCGTTCGCGGGTAAGGGTGGAAAGGTGAGGTAAGAGCTCACCGGCGCACAGGCGACTGTGCGGCCATGTAAACCCTATTCGGAGCAACACCGATATTTGGACATTAAGCCGGCCCGGCGCGTCCAAGAGCGTGGCTTGAGCCGTATGGTGACTTACGGCCCAGATAGATTGTCATTCAACACAGAACTCGGCTTACAGGTCCGGTCGCACATATAAAAAAGGAACGGTAACCCCGTTCCTTTTTTATATGCGCTTTAAATCAGATTGACGATAAGCATCAAAATCGTTCCGCTGATTCCAAGCACGGCGGAGCACGCAACGGTCAGAACGTTTATACCGATTCCGACCGTTGTCATGCCGCTAAGCAGATTTATGACCATAAGTGATGCTATACCTGACAGCGCTGATTTTATCGCAGCTTTAAACGGGTGTCTGCACCTTGCGATAAAGAAAATATTGACCGCTGCCACAGTTATCAAAAAAAAGTAAAAGGTTATATTCATCTCATGACTTCCCTGCTTTTTTATAATAATGTCAGCTAAGCATTAATTTATATTCCCGCGACAACAAAAAAAGACGGATATAATCCGTCCTTTGTTGCTGATTGAATTATAATGCAGTTATTTTTTCGCCATAGCAATAAAGCTGACCACAAATGTGGCGACAAAAAATATCACAGCAAGTACTTTTGTGATGTTTGCAAGCTTAGCATCGGTATCCTTTGTCTTGCCGCGCACCGAAGTACCTTCACCGCCCATAATAACACCTGACATACCGCCGGTTTTTCCGCCCTGAAGCGAAATAACAACAATTATCAAAAGACAAGTCAAAAGAAGCAAACTTCCAGCTACAATTTCAATTGTGCTCATTATCCTACCTCCAAAAGAGTTACAACATTAGAATGATAACATAAACTTCATAAAAAATCAACAGCGATTTACAAAAGTGTATACTGCTCGGCAATGTCGTCCTCACGGATTATCGCGCCGGCAGCAGGAAGGTTTCTCGTGCGATATCTGTGCGGATCAACAAGCTCCAGAGTTGACGCCTCAACAACCCTCTTTACCGTTACACCCTTTTTGAGAGTCATAACGGCGACTCCGAGTGTGTCCTTTGCCTGTTTTAGCGGAACAAGGGCACTGTTTACCAAGAGCATGCGCCCTGCGCTTGAAAATATTGCAAACTCCTGCTCGTCAACGCATTCAACCGCACGAACAAGCTCAGCCTTGGCACAAAAAGCATTTGTAAGCTTTTTGCGGTTCAATTTGGTTTCGAAAGACGACATCGGAACCTTTGCAACCTTTCCGCTGTCGTAAAAAAACAATATGCTGCCCTTAAACTCCTCGGTTGAAATAACGGCAATCGGGTATTCACCCTCTGCCATATCCAGCTTTGCCGCCACAAAATCTCCGATTACGCTTGTCTTGCAGTCATCAAAATCATTTGCCTTACATTTATAAACCTGATGCATATTTGTGAAAAACAACAAATTGATATCATTTTTACATTCGCGTGTGAAAATTATATCGTCGTTTTCCTTCAGCTTATGCTCTCCGCTCATACGCAGTGACTGAGGCGTAATTTTTTTAAAATAGCCCTCTGAGGTATAGAAAATTGTCACAGGATAATCGGGTATCTCCTCAATTTCCTCAATATACTCTGTCGGTGCCTCGTACATAATTTTGGTCTTTCTCGGTTGGATATACTTCTGTGCGACCGCCGCCTGCTCCTCGATGATTATTCTGTCAACAAGTCTGCTGTCCTCAAGAATCGCCCTGAGCGCTGAAATTTCCTCCTTGAGCTTTTCAGTCTCGGAGATTCTGTTAAGAATATATTCGCGGTTGAGCTGGCGAAGCTTAATTTCCGCAATATAATTCGCCTGTATTTCATCAATCGCAAATCCAATCATGAGGTTTGGCACAACCTCTTTTTCCTCGCTTGTTTCACGGATGATTTTAATCGACTTATCTATATCCAGCAGAATCTTCGCAAGCCCGTTCAGCAAATGCAGGCGATCCTCTTTTCCCTTCATATCAAAGGCCGTTCTCCGCCTCACGCAGTTTCTGCGAAAATCCGTCCATTCTCTCAGGATTTCTCTAACCCCGAGCAGCTTTGGCATACCATTTATCAAAACTGTGAAGTTGCAGGAAAAGCTGTCCTCGATAGGCGTCAGCTTAAACAGCTTTTGCATGAGCTTTTCGACGTCAGTGCCGCGCTTTAAATCAAGTGTCAGGCGCAGCCCTCGCAGGTCTGTTTCGTCGCGCATATCACTTAGCTCTTTTATTTTGCCGAATTTTATATGCTCTGCGATTTTGTCCATTATCGCTTCAATTGTTGTTGACGGAGGAATCTCGGTTATTTCGATGCAGTTTCGGACACTTTCGTAAACATATTTGCTGCGTATTCGAACCGAGCCTCGACCCGTTTCATATATCTGCCTCATTATATCAGCATCGTACAAAAGCTCGCCGCCGCCCGGAAAATCCGGTGCCTTAAGCGTCAGCGTTATATCGTGATTTGGATTTTTTATCAGAGCTACAGCTGTTTCGCATACCTCGCTCAGATTGAACGGACAGATAGAGCTTGCCATTCCGACCGCTATGCCTATATTCGAGTTCACGAGAATAGCCGGAAATGTGGTGGGAAGCAGCGACGGCTCTTTCATCGTGTTATCATAGTTGTCGATAAAATCTATCGCGTTTTTCGAAATATCGGAAAAGAGCTGTGAGCTGATTTCGGCAAGCTTCACCTCGGTATAGCGCGATGCGGCATATGCCATGTCGCGGCTGTAGCTCTTTCCGAAGTTTCCCTTTGAGTCTATATAGGGGTGCAAAAGAGTTTCATTGCCCCTTGACAGACGCACAAGCGTCTCGTAAATCGCCTGATCGCCGTGCGGATTGAGCTTCATTGTCTGCCCGACTACATTAGTTGACTTTGTGCGGGTTCCGGTCAGCAGACCCATAAGATACATCGTGTAAAGAAGCTTTCGGTGCGACGGCTTAAAACCGTCTATTTCAGGCAGCGCCCGCGAAACAATTACGCTCATTGCATATGGCATATAGTTCTGTTTCAGAGTGTCAACAATTGAGGTTTCAAGTGTTATTCCCGCACCCTCAATTTCGACATTATCATTTACAGCGGCAATTTTTTTTGCAGTTTCCTTTTTCTTTGCCAAATCTCATCGGCCTCCTTATTAATGGTATAAGCGCTGAAATCAGCTTATATCAAGGTCATCCATATATTCAATGCCATGTGTCGCAATATATTCCTTGCGCCCTGCAAGGTTATCTCCGAGCAGCAGCTCAAACATGTAGGCTGTCTGGTCCACATCATTCGGAGTGACCTTAATAAGCCTTCGCGTCGCAGGGTTCATGGTTGTCATCCACATCATATCCGCCTCGTTTTCACCGAGTCCCTTCGAGCGCTGAATAGTATATTTTTCGTCCTTAAGCTTGTCCAGAACAGCGACTTTTTCAAGCTCGGTATACGCGAAGTACACTTTCTTTTTAGTGGTAATCTCAAAGAGAGGTGATTCGGCAATGTACACATATCCCCTCTCAATGAGGGTGGGGGTAAGCCTGTAAAGCATTGTCAAAATAAGTGTTCTGATCTGAAATCCGTCCACATCGGCATCCGTGCAAATAATGACCTTATTCCACCGCAAATTATTTATATCAAAATTTGATATGTCTGTGTTTGCCTTGGTTTTAACCTCGACACCGCACCCTAAGACCTTTAGAAGGTCGATGATTATGTCGCTCTTGAATATTTTCTCGTATTCGGATTTAAGGCAATTCAAAATCTTGCCGCGAACCGGTATTATCGCCTGAAAATCCGAATCCCTGCCCTGCTTGCACGCGCCGAGAGCCGAGTCGCCCTCAACGATATAGACCTCGCGCTTGTCGAGATCTTTTGTGCGGCAATCCACAAATTTCTGCACTCTGTTTGTCAAGTCCGATGAATTTTGCAGTGTCTTTTTGAGATTCAAACGGGTTTTTTCCGCATTTTCTCGGCTTCGCTTATTAATAAGTATCTGATTTGCAATTTTGTCGGCATCAATTCGATTTTCGATAAAATATATTTCAAGATTGTGCTTTAAAAACTCAATCATCGCCTGTGCGATAAATTTATTGGTGATAGACTTTTTTGTCTGATTCTCATAGCTGGTCTCTGTTGAGAACGACGATGAAATCATGACAAGACAATCTTGAATATCATCAAAGGTTATAGCTTTTTCATCTTTTTTGTACAGCTTTCTTTCCTTGATAAGTGCGTCTATTTGGTATCTGAACGCGGATTTAACCGCCTTGTCCGGAGAACCTCCGTGCTCAAGCCAACTGCTGTTGTGGTAATATTCAAGCATCTGGGTCTTATTTGAAAAGCAGAATGCAAAGGACATTTTGACCTTGTAATCCGGCAAATCCTCGCGGTCACGTCCGACGCGCTCACCCTCTATAAACTGAATCGGGGTAAGTGCGTCCTCCCCAACAATTTCATTGGCATATTCGACTATCCCGTCCCGATAGAGAAACTCGGTATCCTTAAACAGGTTAGGTGCAGTCTCGTTTTTATACAAAAACTCGATTCCGCCGTTGACTACCGCCTGCCTGCGCAGCATATCCGTAAAATAATCATCGCTTATATTTATGTCAGTAAAAACCTTCAAATCGGGTTTCCACCTTATGCGGCTGCCCGTCTGCTTTTTGTTTGTGGGCTCTTTCAACATATCACCGACGGGATTGCCTTCTTTGAATTGAATGAAAAACCGAAATCCGTCACGATAAATCTCAACATCCATATATTCCGATGCATATTGAGTGGCGCAAAGTCCGAGGCCGTTAAGACCGAGTGAGAATTCATAGGTGCTGCCGGAGGTATTGTCATATTTTCCACCTGCATACATTTCACAAAAAAGCAGACGCCAGTTGTATTCCTGTTCCTTGTTGTTGTAATCCACAGGTATCCCGCGGCCGAAATCCTCAACCTCTATCGAATGGTCAAGGTATCTGGTAATGATGATTTTTTTGCCGTAGCCCTCACGCGCTTCATCGAGCGAGTTGGAAATTATCTCAAACACCGAATGCTGACAGCCGTCAATACCATCCGAGCCAAATATCACTCCCGGACGTTTTCTGACACGCTCCGCACCCTTTAAGGTGGAGATGCTCTCGTTGTTGTATTGCTGTTTTTTATTTGCCAAAGCCTTCACTCCTTATCGGAATTATAAGTATTCAAATCAAATGAAACATTGGATTATTAACCTGATGTCACCTATGTCCCATTTTGGTGCAGCTGTTTTCGCGACAGATTCGCGGCTATTATATCACAAGTATGCTGTAAATAAAAGTGTTCTCACGCAATATTATCAGCGTGAGAACACTGTATTTGAGTATTATTCTTTTTTGTTTTTATCCAAGTCTGCCGCCGTCGCATCGTCCTTGATAACAGCATCCCTATTCTCTTCAACGCTCGGATTAACCTGATTCGGTATTTTTAAATCAGCCGCCGGAATCACGGTTTTAACCTCATCTTTAAGCGGGACAATTTCGCCGTTCATAAGCTTTTTAAACTCGTCACTGTCGATTTTTTCCGCTTCCACGAGCCTGTCGGCAATCAGCTTCAGTTGGTCAATGTGATTGCTTATAAGCTTATAGCAGTCATTGTAGCTTTTATCTATAATACCGCGAAGCTCTGTGTCTATTGAGCTTGCAACTTGCTCTGAGTAATTTCTCGACTGTGTAAAATCGCGTCCGAGGAAAACCTCATCGTGCGAGTCATAGACAATAGGACCCAGCTTATCCGAAAAGCCGTATCTCGTAACCATGTCGTGCGCTATCGTTGTCGCTCTCTCAAGGTCGTTTGACGCACCTGTGGATATGTCGTCAAAGACAATTTTTTCCGCAACACGTCCCCCAAGCAATGTGACGATTTCATTCATAAGATCGCTGCGATTGACAAGTCCCGTTTCATCGTCGGGCAAAGACATTGTAAATCCGCCAATCTCACCGCGCGGAACGATGGATATCTGGTGAACAGGCTTCTCCGGTGTTGCGTAAAATGTGGCAATGGCATGACCCGCCTCGTGATATGCAACAAGCTTTTTCTTTTTCTCGGAAACAATTCTGGATTTCTTTTCCGGACCGGCAAACACTTTTATGCTTGCTTCCTCAATATCCTCTTCGACGATGGCCTTTCGATTTTTGCGCGCCGCAAGCAAAGCCGCCTCGTTCAGGAGATTTTCAAGATCAGCACCGGTAAAGCCCGGTGTGCTCTTTGCAATAGTTACGAAATCAACATCCGGTCCCATTGGCTTTCCACGAGCATGGACCTTGAGAATCTCTTCTCTGCCCTTAACATCGGGATATCCGACGTATATGGTGCGGTCAAATCTGCCCGGACGCAGCAGCGCCTGGTCGAGAACATCGGAGCGGTTTGTAGCGGCAATTACGATAACGCCCTCATTGCCCGAAAATCCGTCCATCTCAACAAGCAGCTGATTCAATGTCTGCTCGCGCTCATCGTTTCCGCCGCCGAGACCTGCTCCGCGCTTACGTCCGACCGCATCAATTTCATCGATGAATATGATGCTGGGACGTGTTTTCTTTGCTTTTTCAAAGAGATCTCTGACTCTTGATGCGCCGACACCTACATAAAGCTCAACAAAGTTAGAGCCTGAAATTGAGTAGAAGGGAACCCCCGCCTCACCCGCAACAGCGCGCGCAAGCAAAGTTTTACCTGTTCCCGGAGGTCCTACAAGCAGCACGCCCTTAGGTATATTTGCTCCCAGCGCTTTGAAACGCGAAGGATTTTTGAGATACTCTACAATTTCCGACAGCTCTTCCTTTTCCTCATCGGCACCCGCAACATCGGCAAAAGTAGCCTTCCTGTCATCAGCCTCGGGGGTTCTGGTTTTTGCTTTTCCGATGTTTCCTCCGCCCTGCTTGCCCATCATAAAATAGAACGAGACAAGCATTCCGATAATCAAGACAATCGGAAGGAAATTAATTATAATCGCACCCCAGTTTGAGGCGGCAATATAGTTGTATTCGATTTTTTCATTCGGGTGCGTTTCGTTATACTCAATAACTCCGGGACGCACATCAGCAAGAAAAATATCCACATTCGGAACCGAATAGCTGTGAACGGGGGTTTCTTTTTTATCTGTTTTAAGCCTATAGGTCAGCTTGCCGTTTCCGGTATTCAATTCAAATTCCGTAACGTTGTTATTATTGAATTCGTCAACGATTTTCGAATATTTTACAGTATCTGTTTCAGACATTCGAAACATAAGCATCATCATTACGAGCATTGCCGCAACGAAGATCAATGACACTCCTCTGCCCTTACCACCTTTATTTTGCATAAACTTTTTTCCGTTTCTACGCTCAACAGCGGTTTTGGTATTCTTATTACTCCTGATTTGCCAACGCTTCAGCGTCTTCTTTTGAATATACGCACGGCTTCAAGACTCCGATATACGGCAAATTTCTATACTTTTCCGCATAATCGAGGCCATATCCGACGACGAACTCATCCGGCACAACAAAGCCGACATAATCCGGAATGATATTGGATTTTCTCCGCGCAGGCTTGTCAAGCAGCGTCGCTATTTTTATGCTGTTTGCATTTCTGCCTTTAAAAATGTTTGTTATATATTCAAGAGTAACACCACTGTCAAGTATATCCTCAACAATTAAAACGTCGCGCCCTTCAATAGTATTATCAATATCCTTCATGATTTTAACTGCGCCTGAGCTGACAACACCCCCCGCGAAGCTTGAGACAACCATGAAATCAATTTGAAGATCGACATCCATTGCGCGAATAAGGTCTGCCACAAAGACAACTGACCCTTTAAGCACACTGACAACAATTGGCGTTTTCCCCTTATAGTCCTCTGTAATTTCAGCTCCGAGTTCTTTTACTTTTTCCGCAATTTCCTCTTCGGAAAGCAGCACTTTCAGTACGTCATTGTGCATTTTTCAATCCCCCTGATTTAACCGAATGTAATTATTTTTTCTGTATTTATATCTAAAGAGACCCGTGACGAAATGCCGAATCCCCTTATCCAAACAATTCCCTCGTCGTCACAGATAACAGGTATGCTATCCCGCATTGACGGCGCAATTTTAGCTTCATTAAAAAGTTTTTTCAGCGATTTTGTGTTTTTCCTCGCAAAAGAACAAAAAGAATCCCCATCTCGACGCGTCCTTAAAGTCAGATTGCCTTTAAGTTTAACACAATCCGCGGAATTATTTAATAGTTTATTTGTTAATTTTTCATTTCTGTCGCAATTTGAATATATCTTAAATTGGGCAACTACGGAAATATCGGTGCCCAGCTTATTAATTCCCTCATGAACTGCAATAAAATCATGGCGCTTTTCCGCCTTAGCGTTTTCGCGTTTGGTTATCGCAACCGTATCTCCGCGATTTGTAAAATACACATGCTTCGCAAGCTCTGTTTCTTTCAGCGTTCCGTTAACTACGCAAAGACAGAGCTCAACGGCTTCGGACGTGATATTGATTGTATACGGTTCACTGAGTAGTTTCAGTGCAAAACTCACAATAAGCGGATCTGCTGTACGCAGCGTATCAACAAGGTATCCGTCAGCGCATCTTGATGCTTCGATTAGCGACTCTGCCGCCCTTTCAAAATAAGAATTAATCTCATTTGCACTTTTGCAGAACCTGAATATATTATTAACCGCATTTTCATTAATCATTGCCATTTGCGGAAGTATCTTTTTTCTTATTCTGTTTCTGGAATATTTTGTATCTTCATTGGTGGAGTCAGTGCGGTAATCTATTTCGCACTGATCGCAATAACTCTCAATTTCAGCTCTTGACGTCTCGATAAGCGGGCGAATGTAATGTCCTCTTATCGCTGCAACACCACGCAAGCCCTTAATACCGCTTCCCCGAATCAAATTGAAAACAGCAGTTTCCACACAATCATTCTTGCTGTGCGCAAGCGCGACCTTCGTACTCTTATCTGTTATGCATCTCTCGAAAAATTCATAACGGAGCTTTCTTGCCCAACTTTCAACGCTCTCACCGCGCGGCTTTTCTCTCTCTGTCATATTGCCATTTTCGCTCATTATCCGAATATTTCGAGACTTGCAATAATCCAAAACATACCGCTCGTCTTTATCACTGTCGCTTCCGCGCAGCCCGTGATTGAAGTGGCACACACATATCTCCGACAATCCAAGCTGTTCTTTTAACTCAAGCATGACAGAGACAAGTGCCATAGAATCGGCGCCGCCCGAAACCCCTATAAGCACAGAATCACCGCGTTCAAGCATCGAATATTTTTGAATAGTCTTTAAAACAGTATCAGTCATCATCTCTTGAAACATCCATAACAGTAAAGCGCGTGAGCTTTCCGTCCCAGTGCATGTCGATACGTGTAGTTTCACCGTGTCGGTTTTTTGCAACAATCAGCGACACGTCATTAATTTCTTCCATATCGGCTTCGTTCGGATCCCCCTCACGATGCAAAAACAGCACTATATCCGCATCCTGCTCAATCGAGCCGGAATCCCGCAGATCGGACAGCTTTGGTCTGCGCTGCTGCTTTTCACTGTCACGACTGAGCTGCGAGAGGAGAATTACCGGAACATTAAGCTCCTTTGCCATTATTTTAAAGCTGCGTGTAATTTCAGATATTTCATTTACACGTGAATCATTTCTTTTTCCGCCGCTCATAAGCTGCAGATAGTCGACGATAACCAGGCCGAGATCTTTTAGTCTGCGACTTTTTGACTTGATTTCAGAAACGGAAATTCCACTTGTATCATCAATGAAAATTTGTGTTTTCGAAAGCTGGCTTGCCGCCTCTGCGATATCGCTCCACTGGTCTGTACGAACCTCTCCCGAGCGGAATACAAATGATTCAACACCCGAAATACTGCTGAGCATTCGCTGCGCAAGCTGATGCTTTGTCATTTCAAGCGAGAATATCGCAATGCTTATATCAGGTCTCTTCATTGTTACGTTGGTTGCAATGTTAAGAGCAAAGCTCGTCTTTCCCACGCCCGGGCGCGCCGCAAGGATAATCAAATCAGAGCGGTTAAGTCCCGTCAATGTTTTGTCAAGAATCGGAAATCCGGTAGGCAATCCGAGATATTTCTCGCGATCCGGTCCTGACATTTTGTCAAGTCTATCAATTACCTCAAGCAAGACCGAGTCGATTTTCCAAATTTCCGAGCTATCACGCCCATTGCGAATTTCGAAAATCTTTTGCTCCGCAAAGTCCAAAAGCGTCGCCGCAGTTTCCTGCCCGTCCGCAGAATTGTCGATAATTTCCTTGCATGACTTTATTAAAGTGCGCGTGAGATATTTTTCGTAAATTATTTTGGCGTATGTGACTACGTTTGATACCGTTGGGACAGTTTCGGTCACGTTGTACAAATACACCTTTGTATCTTCTTCCGACGAAAAAACGCCGGCAGCGGAAACCGAGTCAAGCACAGTAACAAAGTCAACCGGCTTACCTGTGCCGTACATCAGCATCATTTCTCTGAAAATAGCCGCATTTTGCTTTGAATAAAAATATTCGGGCAAAAGCAGACCTGTTATTTCATCAATGACCTTGTAGTCAACAATAACCGCTCCGAGGACAGCTTGCTCGGCCTCGATGCTGTATGGCAGATTAATGCCCATTGCCTCCAAGGACAACTCAAATTTATCGTTTGCCATTGAGCATTCCTTTTTGTTGTTTATTCACTTACAACTTCAACGATGATTTTCGCGTTGACTCCGCTATAGACCTTTACAACTACTTCGTACGTGCCAAAGGACTTAATGTCCCTGTCAAGAACTATTTTTCTCTTATCCACATCACAGCCGGTATCTTTATTGATTTCCGCAGCAATTTCTTTTGCAGTCACAGAGCCGAACAGACGATCGCCGCTACCGGCCTTTGCCTTGATTACATATTTCTTTCCGTCAATTTTTGCAGCAGTATCCTTTGCATTGTCAATCTCTACCAGCTTATGATGTTCTTTGGCATCATGCTTTGTATTGACCTCATTAATGGCACTGTTAGTGGCGGGAACAGCAAGCTTGCGCGCTATCAAATAGTTTCTTCCATATCCGTCCGACACTTCTACAAGCTCGTCTTTATTGCCGGTGCCCTTGATATCCTGTAAAAGAACAACTTTCATTTTTTGTATTTCTCCTTACTTTATAGGTGGATTTTTATCGAGATAATTGTCTATAGCTTCATAGATAAGATGCTTTACAACATCTAAATCCGCATCGTCAAGCTGAACTCCCGCCATCGTCTGATGACCTCCGCCGCCGAGATGTTCCATAATAAGCTGCACGTTATAAGCGCCGAGAGACCGTGAAGAAATATGGACCTTGTTCTGAAACTTGACAGCGACTATGGATGCACTTATACCGTCGATATTGAGCAGATCATCCGCAGCCTGCGGAATTACCACACGCATACTTTCCGGAAGCTTATCCGAGACAATGACGGCACATCCGCGATACAGCTGAGCGGATGCAACAAGCTCCGATTTGTTTTTATACGTTGCAAGATCAGTTGAAAAAAACAGCTTTGCCTCTGTCGGAGCCGCACCCAATCTGCGAAGATAGGACGCTGCCTCAAAGGTTCTGACACCTGTGCGCACCGAAAAATCTCTGGAATCAAGCATAATTCCCGCAAGCATTCCCTCAGCCTCAAGCTTTGTAGGCTTGTTTTCGGCTGTTTCCATGTGCTGCAAAAGCTCTGCAACAAGCTCACTGCATGAGCTTGCATAGGGCTCATGATATGACAAAACAGCATTTTCAATATGCCCGACCATCTTTCTGTGATGATCCACAATGACAATATTGTCGGTCATTGTCAAAATGTCGGAATTCTCGACAAGAGACGGAACATGACAGTCCACAACCACAAGAAGAGTGTCCTTATCTACATGCTCGACCGCCTCATTAGGTGTGACAAACAAGCTCCCGTAACCGTTAAGAACAAGCTTGTCGAAAAGCGGCTTTGCAAGAGTTGACTTGCTGTCAAAAACAATATTGACGTCCGTTCCGCTGATTTTGGCCGCCCGCGCAATCCCGACGGCAGAGCCGAGAGAATCAAGATCGGAAAGCTTGTGACCCATGACTATTACGTTGTCGGCAACATGCATCAAATCGCTGAGTGCAGAAGCAATAATTCTCGATTTCACCTTGTTGCGCTTTTCGACCGCGCGATTTGTTCCGCCGTAGAATTCGTATCCGTTCTGCGTTTTCATTGCGGCCTGATCACCGCCTCGTCCCAAAGCCATATCAAGCGCCTGATGAGCCTGAATGTAGTTTTCATACATCGTTTTTGCTCCTCGCCCGACACCTATTGACATGGTTATAGGCACTGACTCCGTCTGGATGCTTCTGACCGTATCCAGAATTGAAAATCTCTTTTCTACAATTTTTTCAATGTGCTGCTCCTCAATTATCGCAACATAATTTCTGCTTGAGGTTCTGACGAAAATTCCATTGGTGGTGTTTATGAAATCCTCCATCGCGCGGTAAACTTCCGACATAAGCTCTGCACGCTCGCTCTCTTTTAACTCACCTGAAAGCTCGTCGTAGCTGTCTACCGTAAACACAAGCACCGAGGGTCTGGTCCTTTTGAACTGAACCGCATCGGTATACTGGGACGTATCATTCACAAACAGCGTCACATACAGCGTATCCGTGGAGTGGGAGGAGCTTGTTGAAAACACCCTGTAGTGCTCGCTGTTAATGACATATTCAGCTCCAAATTCCTCGCTGCATCTCACAAGATCAAAGCCCGGTACACATTTCGTAAAATCCTCAAGATAAAAGTCTTTGTTTTTCAAAATCACGGCGCGAAAGCAGTCGTTGTACCACAGCACGCTTTTGTTTGAATCGGTTACAAGCACCGGAACCTGAATGGTCGACAAAATCGTCTGCTGTGTCGCGTTCATGCCGGTGCCGATACCGGTTATCAGTGTGGCGAGACTCTTGCGAATCTGAGTGATTCTGACAGAAAAGAGCAACACAACAGCAATCGTCAGGCACAGCACAACAATGAACATATTCGTATTCACAAAGAACATGGCTACAGTCAGTGCAAGGAAGCACAGAGCAAGAATGCTCCATGCAATTTCCATTGTAACATTACGCTTAAACTTCATAATTGAGCATCCGTTTCCAAATATGTGTGTTTACAGCTCCATAATCACAGGTAAAATCATCGGATTACGCTTGGTTCTCTGGTACATAAGCTGTCCCAGCTCCTCGCGAAGTCTCATCCGCTGATCTCCCTTCCCATATTTTCCCTTTTCAAATGATTGTTCAAGAACTTTTCTGGCAAGAGCCTTTGCCTCTTCCATCAGGGGTTCCGATTCCTTAACGTAGACAAAGCCCCTGGAAATAATGTCAGGCCCTGAAATAATATCATTTGCATCCACATCGACCGAGCAAACAACAACAATCAGACCGTCCTGCGCCAAATGCTTGCGGTCACGCAGCACCACACTTCCCACGTCTCCGACTCCGAGACCATCGACAAAGACACGCCCCGCAGGAACCATTCCGTTGATTCGTCCTGTGCTTTTCGTGAATTCCATAACATTTCCGATATCCGGCAACAGAATATTTTCGTTGGGCACTCCGACCGAACGCGCAATTCCCGCATGCTTGACAAGATGCTTATACTCGCCGTGGACAGGAATAAAGAACTTCGGCTTGGTAAGTCTCAACATGAGCTTGAGCTCATCCTGGCATGCATGTCCCGAAGCATGAGTTTCATACATCTTTTCGTAGATAACCTCACTGCCCAGCTTCATAAGCCCGTTGATGACTCTTGTAACCATCTTTTCGTTGCCGGGAATAGGCGTGGCCGATATGATTATCATATCCTCAGAGCCTATCTGAACCTGCTTATGCTGACCTGAAGCCATTCTTGACAGCGCAGAAAGCGGCTCTCCTTGGCTGCCTGTGGTAATAATAATAAGGTCGCTTGCACGATATTTTTTTATCTCGTCGATACCCACAAGAATATCGTCGGTCATCTTCAGGTATCCGAGTTCAAGAGCTATTCTGGTATAATTTTCCATACTGCGGCCCGAAAGTGCAATTTTTCTTCCGTGTCTCTGCGCAAGGTCGATAATCTGCTGAACCCTTTGGATATTTGATGCGAAAGTTGCAATAAGCAGTCTTTTGCCCTCGGCGCGAGAAAACAGCTTTTCGAGAGATTCCCCGACCTTGCTCTCGGTCTCGCTGTTTCCGGGTCTCTCCGCATTCGTGGAATCCGAGAGCAACGCAAGCACACCCTCGCTTCCGAGCTGACCGAATCTTGTAAGATCGATGGTCTCGTCAAACACAGGTGTATAATCGACCTTAAAGTCCCCTGTCTGAACAACCAGACCGACCGGGGTCTTTATCGCAAGCGCAACCGCATCGGGAATTGAGTGGTTGACGCGAATCGCCTCCGCGCTCATACAGCCGAAGTTAACGGTTTGCCCCGCCTTTATGACCGTAAGTGACGGTTTATGCGGAAGCTTGTGCTCAAGAAGCTTTGCCTCAATCAATCCGATAGTGAGCTTTGTTCCGTATATCGGTATATTAAGCTGCTTGAGAAGATATGGTATCGCACCGATATGGTCTTCATGTCCATGGGTGATAATCAAACCGCGCAGCCTGTCTTTTATTTCAAAAAGATACGAAAAATCAGGTATTACAATATCTACTCCCAGCATCTCATCGTCGGGAAAGCTCAAGCCGCAGTCAACAATAAAACAATCCTCACCGCATTCATATACCGTCATGTTCTTTCCGATTTCGCCCAAACCGCCAAGCGGAATAATACGAAGTCGAGTCAGCGATGTGCTCTTTTGAATTCCTGAAACCATCTTGGGAGCCTGTGCACTTTGGTTTGGCGTATTGCGCCTTGTGTGAGGTCTCTGCGCCGGTTTGTCCGCAGCTTTCTGCGCCGCCGCCGGCTTGTGGGTTGATTTAACGCCCGCAGGATTCTGCTGCTTCGCCCCTGGTTTTTGGGCTGTCCTTGCCTCCGACTTTTTTTCCGTCGGTGCCGGATGTGCATCACTGCTTTTTACCGCTTTTTCCTGCGCATACTTTCGGGGTGCGGGTCTGCGCTTTTGAACCGGCTTGTTTTCAGCTGCAACCTCTGAGCTTTTGCCCGCCTCGGGCTGTGCATTGATTTTACCGTATAGCTTTACTTGTGACTTGTCATTTTCCAAAAAAAATTCCTCCATTTTACATATAATCATCTAAGCCCGCTCTACAATGAGCGAACCTGTAATTTATAAATATTTTTATAATCAAAGCGGTTTTGACCGCAAAAGTCCATTAAAATACACCCTAATTGTACGTTTTGTGCAAATAAAAGTCAATGTAATTATTTAAAATGCCTTGTACGCGCCTTAATTTCTCTCTTCACAATGCAGTTCTCATTGATTTCTATGCATCAAATTAATCGCTTTGCAAATCTTTTGACATTGTGCGATTCCCATAATATAATGTGTATATTCTTATTTATGAGGTAGATATGACAAAAAAAGTTGATTTATATGCCGATGGCGCTTGCTCCGGCAATCCGGGACCAGGCGGATGGGGTGCTATATTGCGTTATAATGGAAAAGAGCTTGAACTTTCAGGCTTTGAGCGAGATACCACAAACAACCGCATGGAGCTCACGGCGGTGATATCGGCTCTGTCAACTTTGAAGGAGCCCTGCGAGGTAACTGTGTACAGCGATTCAAAATACGTTGTTGACAGCATCCAAAAGGGCTGGCTCTTGGGCTGGAGGAAGAACGGCTGGAAGAACTCTCAAAAAAAGACTCCCCCTAATATTGACTTGTGGCAGCTTCTTTTGGAACAGCTCGGTGTTCACAAGGTATCGTTTGTGTGGATACGCGGGCATGACGGGCACGCATTTAATGAGCGCTGTGACCGTCTTGCCGTACAGCAATATACTGTGAACAAATAATTGTTGCAAAGTGTACTCGATTGGTATATTATAATTCTGCAAATTAATTTTTATAAGGAGTAATGTTCTATGAATGAACGTTTTGTATATGCAGACAACGCTGCGACAACACCTGTTTCAAAACACGTATTAGAAGCTATGATGCCATACCTGACAACACAGTATGGCAATCCCAGCAGCCCTTATAAGTTTGCCGAGGAATCAAGGTCCGGTGTGGAAAAAGCCCGCGGACAGGTTGCGGCGGCGCTCGGCTGTAATGCCGATGAGATATTTTTCACATCCTGTGGCACCGAATCGGATAACTGGGCAATAAAAGGCGCTGCGCGAAAACTGAAAGCAAAAGGAAAAAATCACATCATTACCTCTGTATTTGAACACCATGCAGTACTTCACACCTGTGAACACCTAAAGCAAGAGGGCTTTGATGTGACATATATACCGGTCAGCGCCGAAGGACTTGTCGAACCTGCGGACATCAAAAATGCTATCCGTCCGGAAACGGCTGTTGTTTCCATAATGTACGCCAACAATGAAATCGGCACTGTTCAGCCTATCGCGGAAATCGGCGCAATATGCAGAGATGCAGGAGTGTGGTTTCACACTGACGCAGTGCAGGCAGTGGGTAACGTCCGCATCAACGTAAAGGAGCAGAACATCGACATGCTCTCTCTTTCGGGGCACAAGCTGAACGCGCCAAAGGGTATCGGTGCTATCTATATTCGCAAGGGCATTACGCTTGATACGTTCATGGACGGCGGCGCACAGGAAAACAGACGGCGTGCAGGAACGGAAGCAGTTCCGAATATTGTTGCGCTCGGCACCGCAATTGAAGACGCATATGCCCATTTTGACGAAAAGGTCACCAACCAGAAAAAGCTTCGCGACATGGTCATTGACTGTGCCCTCGCGTTGCCGCACACCCGATTGAACGGTTCACGTACCAACCGTCTTCCCGGAAACGCCAACATTTCGTTTGAGGGTGTCGAGGGCGAATCAATTATTCTCAGTCTTGATTTAGTCGGTATTTCAGCTTCATCCGGCTCGGCATGCACCTCTGGCTCGCTTGACCCCAGTCACGTTCTCCTGAGCATAGGATTGACACATGAGGTTGCTCACGGGTCACTCAGGCTGACATTCGGCGGACAAAACACGGAGGAGGACGCCGAGTATATATGCGAAAAGCTTCCTCCTATCATCAATAAATTAAGAGCTATGTCCCCCATCTGGGAGAGAATCTGCAAGAAATAAGGAGATATTTTTTATGTACAGCAAAATAGTTATGGATCATTTTTCAAATCCGCGCAATGTAGGTGAAATAGCAAACGCAGACGGAATCGGTGAAGTCGGAAACGCAAAATGCGGAGATATAATGAAAATGTATCTCAAAATTGACGGCGGAATCATAACCGATGTCAAGTTCAAAACATTCGGATGCGGAGCCGCCGTTGCGACAAGCTCAATGGCTACCGAGATGATTAAGGGCAAAAAAATCGAAGATGCTCTCAAGCTCACAAATAAAGCCGTTGTCGAAGCTCTTGACGGTCTTCCTCCTGTTAAGCTTCATTGCTCGGTTCTTGCCGAACAGGCCGTAAAATCGGCTTTGGCAGACTATTACAGAAAGCAGGGCGTTGACCCCACACCGATAGTAGGAGAAATCAATGACTGTGACGCCTGCCACATATAGCAAAAAAAGAATACTGGTTGCAATGAGCGGCGGAGTGGACTCCACAGTCTGCGCAAAACTGCTTCAAAAAGACGGATACGACGTACATTGCGCCGTATTCGTTTTTTCCGATGCAAGCGAGTCCTGTGTCATCGCCTCCAAAAGCGCATGTGAGTCAATGGGAGTTCCTCTCGAAATAGTGGATATCAAAGATTCGTTCAGAAAAGATGTTGTACTTCCCTTTTGTAAAACCTATTGCGACGGAAAAACCCCAAACCCCTGTGTAATATGCAATCCTCTTGTCAAATTCAAGACCCTGTGCGACACGGCGGACAAACTCGGATGCCCGCTTATTGCAACCGGTCATTATGCAAATGTCGAGACTGTCGGCGGAATTTCTATCCTAAAAAAAGCTTTATCTGTCGAGCGTGACCAGAGCTATATGCTGTACAGCCTGTATCAAGAACAGCTTTCACGACTTGTCCTTCCGCTCGGTAATCTCACTAAGCCGCACGTGCGGAAAATCGCATTTGAAAATCAATTTGCGTCTGCCGATGCCCCTGATTCACAGGAAATTTGTTTTATCCCTGATGGAGATTATCCCAAATTCATACACGAGCTTGGTCTGCGCGGGAAAAAAGGCAATTTTATTTCACCTGACGGAACCGTTATCTGCCCTCACAAGGGCGTTGAATATTACACGGTCGGTCAGCGTCGCGGATTGGGAATTGCTCTCGGTATCCCCGTTTTCGTGGGTGAAATCAGCGAAAGCGGAGATGTCTTGCTCGCTGCTTCCGGAGAGGAATATTCATCTGCTATTATTGTCGGCAATCTTATAATTAATCCGATTTATCAAAATAATTTGCAGCGGAAATTCGGCGTAAAAATCCGCTCTGTATCTAAACCGTGCAGCTGCTCGGTCGAGATTGTGAGCGAATCCAGTGCAAAAATTACCTTTGATACACCGCAGCGTGCCCCGGCACCGGGTCAAGCAGCCGTTTTTTACGACTGTGATTATCTGGCGGGCGGCGGAATAATACAGCAGTGTATAACTTAGTTTTCGAAAAAGACAAAAGCCTGTAATCACAGCTTTTGTCTTTTTGTTCGATGCTTTTAAGTTAAAGTGACATTTGCTGCATCCCTAATCCGAAAGCCTTGATTTATATTGAATTTCAAGTTTTTACAAGTCTATCCGTCTTTAGGTTGAACTTGAGACCGCCCTGTGATAAAATTAACCAGATAACGCTTATTGGAGAGAAAAATGGAAGAAAATTATTCGAATTTCATACACGACATTATTGACACTGACCTTGCCGAAGGAACTGTTAAGCAAATACACACACGTTTTCCGCCCGAACCAAACGGATATCTGCATATAGGAAGCGCTAAGGCAATTTGGATCAATGCAAGTACCGCTCAAAAATACGGCGGACTTTTCAACCTGCGCTATGACGATACAAATCCCGTCAAGGAGGACGATGAATACGTACAGGCAATCCTCGAGGATTTGCGCTGGCTGGGTGCAGAGCCAAACGGCGGCATCTTTTACGGCTCGGATTATTTTGACCAATGCTATGAATTCGCCGTCAAGCTCATCAAGGATGGAAAAGCATATGTGTGCAGTCTTTCCGCTGACGAAATGCGCGAATATCGAGGGACGCTCACAGAATCCGGCAAGGACAGCCCCTATCGAAACCGCTCTGTCGAGGATAATTTGAATCTCTTTGAGCGCATGAAAAACGGTGAATTTGAAAACGGGGCTTATACGCTGCGCGCTAAAATTGACATGTCAAGCCCAAACATGAATATGAGAGATCCCGCAATTTACCGCATTCTCCACACAGCACACCACCGCCAGGGAAACAAATGGTGTATTTACCCCCTCTATGATTTTGCACACCCGATTCAGGATGCTCTCGAGGGCATAACCCATTCACTCTGTTCAATAGAATTCGAAAACCACAGACCTTTATATGAGTGGGTTGTGGACAATATAGGATTTGAGCAAAAGCCGAAGCAGCGCGAATTTGCCCGTTTGAACGTGACCTATACAGTTATGAGCAAACGCTTTTTGCGCGATCTTGTTGAGCGCGGAGTGGTCGACGGCTGGGATGACCCGCGTATGCCGACACTTTGCGGTCTTCGCCGACGCGGTTATACCGCAAGCTCTATCATTGAGTTTGTAAAAACTGCAGGGGTTTCAAAATCCGACAGCATCGTTGATATAGGTCTGCTTGAGCACTGTATTCGCGATGAACTGAATCGGACAGCGATAAGGCGCATGGCAATACTTGATCCGGTAAAGGTCGTAATAACCAACCTGCCCGAAAATGCGGCTGAATATTTTGAGATTTCCAATAATCCGAACGACGAGAACAGCGGTACTCGCAAGGTCGCATTCACAAAAGAGCTTTATATCGAGCGCGGGGATTTTGCACTTGACCCGCCCCCGAAATTCTTTCGTCTTGTTCCCGGAAAAGAAGTCCGCCTGATGGGCGCATATGTAATCAAATGCGAGGATTGTGTTCTTGATGAAAACGGCAATGTTTCGGAAATTCACTGTACGGCTGACCTCGAAACCGGAAACGGAAACACTTTTGACGGGCGCAAAGTAAAAGGTACAATTCATTGGGTATCGGCGATTGAGTGCATTGACTCCAAAGTGAACATGTATGATCGCCTGCTGACTCTCGAAAAGGTAACAGATTTGCCCGAGGGTAAAACCTTTGGGGATTATCTTAATCTTGATTCAGTCAATACCTTCGAAAATGCAAAGCTTGAAAAATCTCTCGATGGTGTCGGTTCGGACATTCGTTTTCAGTTTGTGCGAAACGGCTATTTTATCAGAGACTGCAAGCATGAAAATGTTTTTAACAATATCGTAAATCTAAAGGACACCTGGGCGAAGCTGAATAAATAGCATATTAACATAGCATAAATCAATTAATTCAGCCTGTACAATTCAACTATCAAGGGCGAATTATAAATCGACACTAAAGCCAATCGGTCTTACTGTCAATTTATAATTCGTCCTTTTTTGTCGATCGTAAAAATACATGCATTTTAAATTTCAGCGTACTGACAAGGATATTTACTTGATTTGACAATGTTTTTACCGTTTTTCTATTATAAAATGAATGCATATGCTGATAATATCTCAAAACAAGTAAATTACTTGTCCATACCATAATCATATTATATGATTAGTTTAAGAATCTTTATGAGAAGTCACTGTGCCATTGCAGATTATCGTAAATAATTAAATAGTTATACATATGGTAAAATAATGAAAATAATCGAAACATTTCTTCACAAATACCAAAAATTTGCAAATCAGCACGCTTTGCTGTTTTCAACCGCAAAGCAGGAGATAGCGCATGATAATCTTTTGACTCTTTGCTATTACAGCTGTTTGACCATCATCTTAACTGTGACATATCTTGTCTTATCTCCGTTTTTGTTTGAAACGCGCAACTCCGTATCTGTTTGTTGGATTACAATACTGATTTCGGCGATATCAGCTATCCTTTCCGCTTTTTTACGCAGAAAGCGCACCCTAAACTACCGAATTGTTCAGATAAGCAGTGCGGTCTTTTGTGTGTATATTTTGGCCTTGCTTATATGGCTCAGTGTATTTGCCTACCCGAAGTTTCCTCAAATTCTTGTCGGCATTTTTATTGTCATCATACCATCTCTTTTCACGCTATCAATTGTATTTTCCGGCTGCTTGATTTTTATCGGAGCTGCCTTATTTTGTATCTTGGCGTTTTATTTCAAGAGCCCCGAAATGTATGCATATGATGTTTTCTCAGTCCTTTGCTCGGCATTTTTCTCCCTGTGCGTGCTCAATATTACAATTCGGCGGAAAATTCAAGCAAATACATCGAAACAGATTTTGAAAAAGAAGAGCACTACTGACGGCCTCACAGGCATATACAATAAAGAAGCTTTTGAAACAGCAGCAAAGCAATATGTCAATTCCGGTCTTCCCGAGGGAAGGAAAAGCGCCTTGTTCATTATTGACATTGATGACTTTAAAAGCATCAATGACACCTATGGGCATAAAACGGGAGACAAGTTGCTCGAATCGTTCGGTCATATGCTGATGACGCTGTTTCGCACCTCCGATTTGGTCGGCAGAATCGGAGGTGATGAGTTTTGCGTGCTTATGAAATCCGCGTCCAATGCATCCGTGCTGCGGGACAAGGCAAAGCTTGTCCATGATTCCGCAATTGAAATGTCGCTTGCAGAAATAAATCACGCCGTGACATGCAGTATCGGCCTGTCAACGACGGCTGTTCGTTCGCCGGGTACAAAGCTATTTTTGCCACATCCGACACCGCGCTTTACCGTGCAAAAAAAAGCGGAAAAAACAGAAGTGTCATCTGTCAGGTAACCGATCCCAATTCAAAAAGTCATTATCCCGATACCCCCTGAAACATGTTCAAGCAATCTTTTCGCTGCAAAATCCCGGACACAGCATAAGTCCGGAGCCTTCGCAATGAAAAGAGCCGCTTCATCACGAAGCGGCTCTTTTTTGACAAACGCCCTGTTTATGGGGGTTTGCGGTTATTTATTTGCCTCGCTGACAGCAACTGCACAAGCCACTGTGGCGCCGACCATGGGGTTGTTGCCCATGCCGATAAGACCCATCATTTCAACATGCGCAGGAACCGAGGACGAGCCTGCAAACTGAGCGTCACCGTGCATTCTGCCCATTGAGTCGGTCAGACCATAGGAAGCGGGGCCTGCAGCGACATTGTCGGGGTGAAGCGTGCGTCCTGTGCCGCCGCCGGATGCGACGGAAAAATATTTCTTTCCGTTCTCTGTCGCCCATTTTTTATATGTGCCGGCGACAAGATGCTGAAAACGAGTCGGATTAGTTGAGTTTCCGGTAATGGAAACGTCAACCTTTTCTGATTTCATAATTGCAACGCCCTCAAGGACATCGTTTGCTCCGTAGCATTTTACTGCAGCGCGCTCACCATCCGAGAATTTAATCTCGCGGACAACCTTAAGCTCTCCTGTTTTGAAATCATATTCCGTCTCGACAAATGTGAAGCCGTTGATACGCGAAATAATATAAGCCGCGTCTTTGCCGAGTCCGTTGAGAATAACGCGAAGTGGATTTTTGCGCGCCTTGTTTGCCGTGCGCACGATTCCGATTGCACCCTCGGCAGCCGCAAATGATTCATGTCCGGCGAGGAAGCAGAAGCAATCTGTCTCTTCGCGAAGTAACATTGCGCCGAGATTGCCGTGTCCGAGACCTACGCTGCGCTGTTCCGCCACAGAACCGGGAATACAAAATGCCTCAAGACCCTGTCCGATAAGCTCGGCTGCTTCAACCGCGCTTTTCACGCCTTTTTTAAGTCCGAGCGCGCATCCGAGCGTGTAAGCCCAAACGGCATTTTCAAAAGCAATCGGCTGAACGCCCTTTACGATTGCGTCTGTGTCAATACCCTTTGATTTGCAAAGCTCCATGCATGCTTCCATGGAATCAAAGCCATTCTCTTTCAAGAAAGCGTTGATTTTTCCCATTCTTCTCTCTTTACCTTCAAAGTTTGCCATAATCTACGCCTCCTTTCTTATTCTTCGCGCGGATCAATATATTTGACCGCGCCGTCATAACGACCGTATGTTCCGATATTCTTCTCATATGCTTCCTTGGGATCTTTTCCGTGACGAATATCCTCAAGCATTTTCCCAACCCGAACAAATTTGTAGCCGATTGCCTCGCTGTTGGCATCAAGAGCAACAGAGAGCACATATCCCTCCGCCATTTCCATATAGCGAACGCCCTTGGCAGATGTTGCAAACATTGTGCCTATCTGTGAGCGAAGACCCTTTCCGAGATCCTCAAGAGACGCGCCGATTGGCAGTCCGCCCTCCGAGAAAGCTGTTTGTGTACGACCATATACAAGCTGCAAGAAAATCTCTCTCATCGCAACATTGATTGCATCACATACGAGGTCTGTGTTAAGAGCCTCCAAAATAGTCTTGCCTGTGAGAATCTCGGCAGCCATAGCCGCAGAGTGTGTCATACCCGAACATCCCAGAGTCTCAACAAGAGCCTCCTCGATAATTCCGTTTTTGACATTCAAAGTTAATTTGCAGGTACCCTGCTGAGGAGCGCACCAGCCGATGCCGTGTGATAATCCCGATATATCGGCAATCTGTGTAGACTGAACCCAACGCCCTTCCTCGGGGATTGGTGCGGGACCGTGATTCGCTCCCTTTGCGACAGGACACATGCGTTCTACTTCATGTGAATAGTTCATATTTATCTCCTTTCGGTTTGATTATTCTTAACCTTTAATAGTATATCCATCTTTCGGCATCATTTCAAGACACATTTGACATTAATCTGACATTTGTTAATTGACAACAGTGATTAAATAGGGGTAAAATTGATTAAATGCGAAAAAATAATTTAAGAGGTAATATACATGTCTTTTCTTGATAAAATTTTTGGCACGCCAAGCACCAAGGCTGTCAAAAAGTTCACTCCTACCGTAGACGCCGTTCTTTCGCTCGAGGGCAAGTATGCGGCAATGTCAGATGACGAGCTGCGTGCAATGACAAATACACTCAAGGGCAGGCTCGCAGGCGGGGAAACTCTTGACGATATTTTGACAGATGCCTTTGCCGTTTGCCGTGAGGCTGCATGGCGTGTTCTTGAAATGAAACCCTTCCCGGTTCAGATAATGGGCGGTATCGTTCTTCACAGCGGCATGATCGCGGAAATGAAAACCGGCGAGGGCAAGACACTTGTCGCAACACTTCCGGCATATCTCAACGCACTTTCCGGAAACGGCGTACATGTCGTTACCGTAAACGACTATCTTGCAAGGCGCGACAGTGAGTGGATGGGCAAGGTCTATTCCTTCCTTGGGATGTCTGTCGGTTTGAATATTTCCGGGCTTGCACCATCCGAGCGAAAGCTTGCCTATAACGCCGACATCACCTATGGCACAAACAACGAGTTCGGTTTTGACTATCTCCGCGATAACATGGTAGTTACAAAAGAAAATAAGGTTCAGCGCGGACACAGCTTTGCTATCGTAGATGAGGTCGACTCAATTTTAATCGATGAGGCGCGCACACCACTCATAATATCCGGAGCCGGAGAAAAATCCACAGACCTTTATAAGCGTGCTGATCAATTTGCAAAAACTCTCCAAATGACAAAAATCAAGGAGCACGATGATAAAACCGAGCTTGAGGATATTGCCGGAGATGTAATAATTGATGAAAAAGCAAAAACCTGCTCCCTCACTCAAACCGGAATTGAAAAGGCACAGCGCTTTTTCAACGTAATTAATCTATCGGATCCCGATAACATGACGCTGTCGCACCACATCAATCAGGCTATACGGGCGCACGGCATCATGAGCCGTGATATAGACTACGTTGTCAAGGATGGCGAGGTAATCATTGTAGACGAGTTCACAGGCCGTCTGATGATAGGCAGACGTTACAATGAAGGTCTGCATCAGGCGATTGAGGCTAAAGAGAATGTCCATGTTGCGCGCGAAAGCAAGACACTTGCCACAATTACGTTCCAAAACTATTTTCGCATGTATAAAAAGCTCTCCGGTATGACCGGTACCGCCTTGACCGAGGCTGATGAGTTTCTCGAAATCTACGGTCTTGATGTAGTTGAAATTCCTACAAACAGGCCCATGGTCCGTGACGATATGGATGACGTTATCTACAAAACCGAGGATGGAAAGTTTCACGCGGTTATCGACCATGTTATAGAATGCCACGAAAAGGGTCAGCCGGTGCTTGTCGGTACGGTAAGCATTGAAAAATCCGAGATTCTGAGCAAGCTGCTGAGCAAGCGCGGCGTCAAGCACGAGGTGTTGAATGCAAAATATCATGAAAAAGAGGCGGCAATAGTCGCGCAGGCCGGAAAATTCGGCGCCGTTACGATAGCCACCAATATGGCGGGGCGCGGAACCGACATCATGCTCGGAGGAAATGCGGATTTCCTCGCCCGCACCGAGCTTTTAAAGCAGGGCTGTACGGATGATCAGCTCGTTGATGCAACAAGCTATTACGGAACAGACAACGCTGAGGTTCTTGAGCTGCGTGAGCGCTATAAATCCCTCAATGAAAAATTCAAATCCGAGCTTGCGGATGGCACTCAGCGCGTCAAGGATGCGGGCGGTCTGTGCATAATCGGAACCGAACGCCACGAGAGCCGACGCATTGACAATCAGCTTCGCGGGCGGGCCGGCCGTCAGGGCGATCCCGGTGCGACAAGATTTTTCCTTTCACTCGACGATGACCTAATGCGCCTGTTCGGCGGAGAACGTCTGACTTCAATAATGGACACGTTAAAAGTCGACGAGGATATGCCGATTGAAAACCGATTGCTCACAAGTGTTATCGAGAGCAGTCAGAAAAAGGTTGAGGCGCGCAACTTCAGTATCCGCAAAAATGTTCTCAACTACGACGATGTCATGAACAGCCAGCGCGAGAATATTTACGGTCAACGCGATATGGTTTTGGACGGTGCAGATTTAAAAGATCGCATTCTTGCGATGGTAGACGAATCTGTCGCCAACAATGTGAATATCTACCTTGCAGATACAGACAATCATGCCGACTGGAATATCAAGGGACTTCGCGACCACTATCTCGGATGGCTCACTACCGAAAAAGACCTGCGCTATACAGATGAAGAACTTGCTTCCCTTTCAAAGGCGGATGTAATCGCCTCAATGACTGACCTTGCCCACCGCAAATATGATGAAAAGGAACAGCGGCTCGGAAGCGATATAATGCGTCAGCTTGAGCGTCTTGTTCTTCTTCGTATTGTCGACGTCAAGTGGATGAGTCACATCGATGATATGGATCAGCTGCGCAAATCCATTCACCTGCGCTCTTACGCCCAAAAGAACCCGGTTATTGAATATCGCATTGAGGGCTATAACATGTTTGATGAGATGGTCGATGCAATTCGCGAGGACACCGCCAAGATGGTTTTGACCGCCGAGCTTGTCATGGCAAGCAAAGAGGTGAAAAAAACTGCGGAAGGCGCTGCCGAATCCGGTTCCGACGGCTCAATGCAGAATATGCCCGTAAAAAAGAAAAAAATCGGTCCTAATGATCCCTGCCCGTGCGGCAGCGGAAAAAAATATAAAAAGTGCTGCGGAAAAAGCAGCTCTTCATTATAGGGAATATCTCAAAGAATTCCGTGCCCTGCACTGAAATCATCTGAAAATGCGGTAAGAATCGCATATCGGCAATATATTTTATTGTTTGACACGGATTAAACAGATTTGGGATAACAACAAACGCCGCCGGCATTAGCCGACGGCGTTCAATAAAAATTATTGTAAGCTATTTCATTATGTTCTTTTCGGTCTGTTGAATCAAATTAAAAAGCGACGAAGCATGCTGAGGAAAATCAGAACTGAGATTCTCTGTCGTGAGTAGCAGCTCTTCAATATTCTCAACCGGGACAATGTCAGACACCTTATCGCCTGATAGCATAACGCTTATCCTTGTCTCGACCGTTTTCATCGTAGCGTCCGAATATCCTGAATACAATTGCTTGGGAATTGAAAACATATCGTTCTGGTTTTTGGGATTTGCAGAGTATACAAGACGAAACATCTTGTAAAACGAAACCATCAGATAGGTTGAAATCTCGGTGACCAGCGCCTTGTCCTGCGCTTTGAGCAGAAGACTGTACAATACCGCAAGCGAATTAGACAGGAGCTTCTTATTTAGAATAGGCAAAACACTGCCCTTAAACCTCGCGTCATCCTGTGAGTCCCCTTCGGGAATATCTTCAACCGAAAGCGTAAGGCCGGTGCGATCCGGAGAACGCCCAAGCAGATAGTCGCACGATACCCCATAGAACTCGGATGCGCGCACAACAAAGTCAAGGCCGCATTCTCGAATGCCCTTTTCATAGTGCGAGAGCAAGGCCTGCGAAACGCCAAGATTGGCAGCAGCCTCCTTTTGAGTGATGCCGCGTTCTTTCCTTAACAGTGTAAGTATTCGGTTAAAATTCCCAACATCAGGCATATAACTTTAGTCCTTCCAGATAGCAAATCGAAAAACAGCAAAATTACAGATTGTATAGTCGATTATATAATAATAACTACGGTTTGTAAAGCTTATTTACGTCTTTTCTTCTTCTTTTTATTACAAATTATTTAAAAATCACAAAGGAGCAGTACATGAGAACATATAAAATCCATCTTATTCGACACGGATTTACAAAAGCAAATCTTGACGGTGCATATTGCGGCTCCACAGATTTGCCTCTTTGCCCCGAGGGCGAGCAAAATCTTTACGACATTCTCGCTGAATACTCATACCCATATGTTGAGGCTGTCTATACAAGTCCTATGCTTCGCGCCCGACAAACCTCGGAGATCCTTTTTCCCGACTGCGAATATATATCAGTCGAGGGTTTGAGAGAATCCTCATTCGGGAGATTCGAAGGCAAAACCCTGAAGGAACTCAAGCTTGACGATGAATTTAACCGCTGGGTTACTCCCGGCAGCAGCTTCTGCCCCAAAGGAGTTGATGACCCTCAGGAGTTTTTCAAGCGGTGCTGCGGAGCATTTTTGTGGATTGTCGATGACATGATGAGCAATGACACCCACGACGCCGCAATTGTGACCCACGCCGGAGTCATCGGCAATATTCTTGCACAGTTTGCTTATCCGAAAAAAGCACCTTACGATTGGCAGTGCAGTCCGGGATGCGGGTTTGTGGCAGTTGCCGATCCTTCACTTTATCTGCGCGAGCCTGTGATAGAGGTTATAAACACCATACCGGAATATGAAGAGCCCTCCGATAAGGAAAAATATCCGTTTGATTAAGTGAGCTTTTTTCGAAACCGGTAATCTCATCGGAGAAAAATTTTTTATTGCCTACAGCAAAAAACAGTCATGGATAAACTTAATCATCCATGACTGTTTTATTTGTAACAAAGTTTAATGTTTACAAATAGCGCCTTTCGCAAGGCATTATCCGTTAAGCATTTTTTGCTTGCTCAGCAGGCATTATTTAAGTTCAACTGTTGCGCCGGCCTCTGTAAGGGTTTTCTGGATTTCGTCAGCATCGTTCTTTGACACAGCCTCTTTGATTGTTTTGGGAGCGCCGTCAACAAGCTCTTTTGACTCTTTAAGACCAAGACCTGTGATTTCCTTAACAGCCTTGATAACTGCCATCTTGTTTCCGCCGACTTCCTTGAGGATTACGTCAAATTCGGATTTCTCTTCAGCAGCGTCAGCCGATGCCGCAGGACCTGCAACCGCAACCGCTGTTGCCGCCGCGGATACGCCGAACTCCTCTTCGATTGCCTTAACGAGCTCTGAGAGCTCAAGAACTGTCATGCCTTTGATTTCTTCAATTATTTTCGCAAAATCAGCCATTGTAAATTCTCCTTCTTAATGTTAAATTAAATGTTTTATGCGGCAGATATGCCGTCACAGCAGTAGTTAAGCCTCTGCTTCTGCTTTTTTTGCAACTTCGCTGATAGCGCGTGCAAAAGACGCGATAATGCTGTTGAGCGTGCCCGCTACCTGTGCGATAAGAACGTCTCTCGACGGCAATGTCGCAATAGCCTTAAGCTCTTCCGCATTTACATATTTTCCGCTGACATAACCCATCTTCATGTTAAAGAAGTCTTTGTTCTTAGACACATATTTCTGGATAACTCGTGCGGATGCAGTTTCGTCCTCGGAGACAGCGAGTGCTGTTGTTCCATTGAGAACCGGAATAAAATCCTCAAGTCCCGCTTCCCTGCATGCAAGGGTGAGGAGCGTATTCTTGACTACGGTATAATCGACGTTCTCATCGCGAAGCTCACTTCTGAGCTTTGTGTCTGCATCAACGCGGATTCCTTTGTAATCTACAAGAATAACGGATTTTGCAGCTTTGAGCTTATCGGAAAGTGCCGCAACCTTTACTTGTTTTTCGGACAATACCTTTGCGCTTGGCATATTCATTTCACCTCCATGATAAAATTCTCGAGTGAAAACAAAAAACCTTCCTCAGTTTGTAACCGAGGAAGGTAAAACTAATCATAATATGGCGCATAACACGCATATCAATCAAAAGCTTTTTCCTCGGCAGGCGGTTCGCAAACGCTAACCATTATGTTTTCACACACCTGCTGTCTTTGGTCAAAACAGCATATTAATTATACTTCAAGCATACATGCTTGTCAAGTATCAAAGCATTAGTTTTGCTGGGTATTCAGAGCACTCATATAGCGCTGTGTGGAAATCTTTATGCCCGGGCCCATTGTTGTGGAAACAACGCAGGATTTGATGTACTGACCCTTTGATGCAGTCGGTTTTGCCTTTACAACAGCCTCGATAATTGTGTCGAAGTTCTCTGTGAGCTTTTCCATTCCGAACGAAGCTTTCCCGATCGGGCAATGGATGATGTTGCTCTTATCAAGACGATACTCGATTTTTCCTGCCTTTGCCTCATTGACAGCCTTAACGACATCCAGAGTAACAGTGCCGGCTTTCGGGTTAGGCATAAGACCGCGCGGTCCGAGAATTTTGCCGAGACGTCCGACGATACCCATCATATCCGGCGAAGCTATAACAACGTCGAAGTCCATGAAGTTTTCCTTCTGGATTCTCTCTGCAAGCTCTTCAGCACCTACAAACTCAGCTCCTGCAGCCTCGGCTGCCTTTGCCGCATCGCCCTTGGCAAATACGCAAACGCGAACACTCTTGCCTGTTCCGTTGGGAAGAACAACTGCTCCGCGAACCTGCTGATCCGCATGGCGGCTGTCGACGCCCAGACGAACATGAATTTCAACTGTCTCGTCAAATTTTGCTTTCGCTGTTTTACAGCAAATATCAAGAGCTTCCGATGAATCATAGAGCTTTGCACGATCGATCAGTTTAGCGCTGTCTGTATAATGTTTTCCGTGTTTCATTATTAACCCTCCTCTACAAGTATGCCCATCGAACGGGCAGTACCTGCAATCATGCTCATTGCGGTTTCGAGATCAGCTGCATTGAGGTCAGGTTTTTTAATTTCAGCAATCTTCTGAAGCGAAGCTTTTGAAAGTGTAGCAACCTTTGTCTTGTTCGGAACACCCGAGCCGCTCTCGATACCGCATTCCTTTTTAATAAGGATAGCCGCAGGCGGGGTTTTTGTTACAAAGGTGAACGAGTTGTCGGCATAAACTGTGATAACGACAGGAATAACCATGCCGATATCGCCTTTGGTGCGCTCGTTAAATTCCTTTGTGAATGCCATGATATTGACTCCGTGCTGACCGAGCGCAGGCCCGACAGGCGGTGCCGGCGTAGCTTTTCCGCCGGGGATTTGAAGCTTAATATAGCCTTTTACCTTTTGTGCCATTTTACTTCCTCCGAATTAAGTGGTGTAATCGGAACACATTGAAAAGATTTTGTGTCCCTCCCACAAGAACGCACTTTTCGCGATGCGCCCTCTCTGAAAGCTTCTTTATGCGAAGCTCATCATACGTGCTTTTGTGTCAGATGGTTGTAGCCTGTCCAAGCTCAATTTCGGCTGTTGTATCCCGTCCGAACATTGAGACCTTAACCTTGACCTTCTGCTTTTCCTTGTCGATATCCTCAACAACCCCGACAAAGCCGGCAATCGGTCCGTCGATGATTTTAACGGTATCGCCCACACTGTAATCAATCTGGATTTCTGTCGCTGTTTCAACACCCAGCTTGTCAACTTCCTGTTGTGAAAGCGGAACCGGCTTAGTTGTTGTACCTACAAACCCCGTGACTCCTCGCGTGTTGCGAACAACATACCATGATTCGTCTGTTATAATCATCTTAACGAGAACATAGCCCGGGAAAATTTTCCGTTCAATTTCCTTTCGCTTGTTGTCCTTAATTTCGACAACTTTCTCGGTCGGAATTTTAACTTCAAAAATCAAATCCTGAAGCCGACGGTTTTCCACCATTTTCTCAATGTTTGTGGCGACCTTGTTTTCATATCCTGAGTAGGTATGAATTACATACCATCTTGCAGCATCGGACATAAACTTTTCCCACCTTAAATTGCGCTTAAATCAAGCGCTGAATTAGAGTACCAATCCGCGCAGCCATGCAAAGAGAACATCAAGTCCCCAAATGACAACTGCGAACGCAATGCACGTCACAAGAACGATTATTGTGTTGTTGATAATCTGCTTGCGGGACGGCCAAACGATTTTTTTGAATTCGCCCCATACATCGCGGAAATATTTGCCCATGCGCGAAAAGGCACTGGGCTTTTTTGCTTTCGCGCTGTTCTGCTTGTCAGCCATTACAGTATACCGCCTTTACTTTGTTTCGCGATGAAGCGTGTGTTTGCGGCAGAACGGACAATATTTGTTCAGTTCAAGCCTGTCGGGTGTGTTCTTTTTGTTTTTGGTAGTATCATAGTTGCGCTGTTTGCATTCCGTGCAAGCGAGTGTGATTTTCACTGTCATATCTTCGGCACCTCCATTTAGTAGCCGTCTTTATTGCGGCTCTTTTGCCTCCCTCATTCAGGCATGTACACCAACAAAAGCGCACAAAAAAATAAACCTGACAAAGAGGTATAATTACTATAACATCAATCGTTCCGGCATGTCAACATTATTTTCATTGGTTTATGATTTTATTTTGACATTTTTGTCTGTATATATTATTATACATCTTGCGCACTTTAAAATAAACCGTTTTTATGGTATTATATCTGAATACTATCAATTAATCCTGTGTTAAGCACAGATTTCCGCCGATTTTTTTACTGCATATGGAATGTTTGATTTGACCTCGCATACATGACAGTGTGCTCGGTTATATATATATTGATATTTATATGAAAAGAAGGTACTTTCAGTATGTCTAAATGTAAGGTCGGCATTATCTTCGGCGGTGTTTCAAGTGAGCATGAGGTCTCGTTAAAATCTGCCTCATCGGTTATCCGAAATGTTCCGCACGACAAATACGATACAGTTTTAATCGGCATCACTAAGGCCGGACGCTGGCTTGAGTACGGCGGTCCGGTCGAAGCAATTGAAGATGGTTCATGGCACGAGAGCAAGTCGTGTGTCCCCGCTTTTATTTCTCCGGATTGCTCGATTCACGGGCTTGTGAAAACCAATTCGGACGGAAGCTTCGAGACAGAGCGTCTTGACGCTGTATTTCCCGTGCTTCACGGGCGCAACGGAGAGGACGGAACCATTCAGGGCCTGTTCACACTCGCCGGCATACCCTATGTCGGCTGTGATTTGCTTTCAAGTGCAGTCTGCATGGACAAAGCCGTCACCAATGCGATGCTGGATTATTTTGGGATACCGCGCGCACCGTGGGCAATGGTTTTAAAATATGATATAGACAAATTCGAATTGCTTGCCGACACGTGGGAGACTTCGCTCGGCTATCCGATGTTTGTAAAACCCGCAAACGCCGGAAGTTCCGTAGGCATAACAAAAGCTCACGACCGCTCGGAGCTTCGCGCCGCGCTTGATCTTGCTTTCGAGCACGACGTAAAAGCAGTTGTTGAAAAGAACATATCCGGCAAAGAGCTTGAATGTTCGGTGCTTGGCAATCTTGAACCCGAAGTGTCGGTTGTCGGTGAAATTTTGTCCGCAAATGAATTTTACGATTATGAGGCAAAGTATTTCAACGCACAGAGCAGGACAATTATTCCCGCCCGAATTACCGGCGAACAGCAGCGATATATTCAAAAGATTGCGCTTGAAGCCTATAAAGCTCTCGGTTGCAGCGGGCTTTCCCGTATCGATTTTTTGATGGACGGAGAGACCGGAGCCATCTATCTCAATGAGCCGAATACCATTCCGGGCTTTACTTCGATCAGCATGTACGCGAAAATGTGGGAAGCCTCCGGAATCGGTTATTCTGAACTTATAGATCGCCTGTTCCGTCTTGCAATTGAGCGTGGATGAACATGGATAACAGGTCAATAGGGATTTTCGATTCGGGAATGGGCGGTCTGACTGCATTTAAGCATCTTCAAAAGCTTGCCCCGAATGAAAACATTGTTTTTTTCGGAGATACTGCGCGTGTTCCCTACGGGACTCGAACCCCGGACACAATCACCAGATATGCGCTTGAGGATATTTCTTTCCTGCTTTCCCATGATGTAAAGCTCGTAATTGCAGCGTGCGGAACTGTCTCTTCGACTCTCTCAAGCCGTTTCACAGATAAAATGCCTGTTCCCTTTATCGGAGTCATCAATCCGACTGCCAAGGCTGCAATAAATACTACAAAAAACGGTAAAGTCGGAATTCTCGGCACACCGGCAACGATAAAAAGCCAAGCCTTTGACCGTGAAATCAAGAGGATGATGCCCGAAGCGGTCACTGTCGCAAAAGCCTGTCCCATGTTTGTTCCGCTCGTCGAAAATGGATATTTCGGTCGCGACTGCGCTATTACAATCGCAATCGCCCGTGAATATCTTGAGCCTCTTATGGCGGCGGATGTGGATACAATAATTTTGGGTTGCACCCATTATCCGATTATCAGAGATGTTATTTCCGATATTGTCGGCGACAAAGTCTCTCTCATCGACAGCGGTTTTGAAACAGCAAGATATGCGCTCTCCCTACTCGACAGTAAAAATATGCGGAATACATCAGGCGGAGATTGCCTTATATTCACCTCGGATAATCCCGACGGATTTTCTTCAAATGCGGAGATATATCTCGGTTATCCGCTTACTGACGGCGCAAAAAAAGCCGATTTGCAGATTACGGCTATTGCCGATTGCTTCAAATAGTCTATACTGATTTAAGGTTGTCGTATTGTCGGACAAATAGAGCTTTTTGTCCGTTCCCTTACTGAAAAGCCGAAGATTGCTTTGCAATTTAATTCTGAAAATCAAAATTACACTATGCAAATTCGCTATCTGTTTTTTTCAATCGACTGTCTGCTTGAATCAAAAAGGAGAAACATGAATAACAATTTCACTATCACAATCGACGGCAAACAAATAGTAACCGAGGGTGTTGAAAAGCTCTCACTTACCACCCGCGGAGATTTCAGCCACGAGGATAACAGATACAGTATAAGCTATCAGGAGTCTGAGACTACAGGTTTTGACGGAGATATTACCACTCTCGTCATAGAGAGCAACTCACGCGCCACGCTGACCCGAAATGGAAAAACCCACAGCAATCTCGTCATTGAAAAAGGCAAGAAACACCTTTGCCATTATGATACAGGCGAGGGCACTTTTGTCATCGGTGTTCTTGCGGATAAAATTGATAACAAGCTCCATGAACACGGCGGAGTTTTAAAGCTCAGATATAAGCTTGACGTTAACTCAAACGCGCTTTCAACAAACGAGCTGAATATAACAGTTAGGGAGAACACAGCCAATGCATAACCCAGTCTCAGACGCAAAAGAACAAGCAAATAAAGTAATATCCAAAGCGTTTTTCGATGCCGAAAAAGCATCTAAGCTTCCGCAGGCAGATCTGCCTGAATATGTAATTGAAATTCCTGCCGAAACCTCACATGGGGATTTTGCCGCAAATGCCGCGCTTGTCGGTGCACGTGCCTTTAAACTCCCTCCCCGCAAAATCGCCGAAATAGTTTCGGAATTTATCTGCCTTGACGGGACAGTTTTTGATAAAATCGAAATTGCCGGTCCCGGCTTTATAAATTTCTTTCTCAATTACAGCTTTTGCGCAGATGTTGTGTCAGCTGTTCTTGAGGATGGTGACAGCTTCGGACGCACTAATCTCGGCGGCGGAAAAAAAGTCATGGTGGAGTTTGTGTCCGCTAACCCCACGGGCCCGATGCATCTCGGAAACGCTCGCGGAGGCGCACTCGGCGATTGTCTTGCAAGTGTGCTTGATGCGGCGGGTTATGATGTAACGCGTGAATTTTATGTAAATGATGCGGGAAACCAAATTGCAAAGTTCGGAATCTCGCTTGAAGCCAGATATCTTCAGCTTTATAAAGACGGAATCGAATTTCCCGAGGATGGCTATCAGGGCGAGGACATAAAAGTCCGTGCGCGTGAATTTGCGGACATTCACGGCGAACAGTATGTTGACTGTAGTTCCGATGAACGCAGAAAAGCACTTGTGGACTATGCGCTTCCCCTTAATGTCGAAGGTCTCAAAAACGACCTTCACAAATACCGCATTGACTACGACGTATGGTTTCGAGAAAGCAGCCTTTATGCCGATGGTCTTGTGGACAAGATTCTTGAGATGTTGCGTCAAAAGGGCTGTATATTCGAGCAGGACGGCGCGGTCTGGTATCGCGCGACAGCTTTTGGCGGAGACAAGGACGAGGTTCTCGTTCGCGCAAATGGAATTCCGACATACTTTGCGGCAGACATTGCATATCACTATAACAAATTTGCCATACGCGGCTTTGATACTGTAATCAATGTCTGGGGTGCAGATCATCACGGTCATGTTTCGCGTCTTAAAGGTGCCATGGACGCAATCGGTCTAAACGGCTCAAAGCTTGACATCATTCTCATGCAGCTCGTGCGTTTGGTTCGCGACGGAGAACCCGTGAAAATGAGCAAGCGCACCGGAAAGGCAATCACGCTGACTGACCTTCTTGAAGAAATTCCGATTGATGCCGCTCGTTTTTACTTCAATCTCCGTGAGCCGAAAAGCCAGTTTGAGTTTGACCTTGACCTCGCTGTTAAGGAAAGCAGCGACAATCCCGTTTACTATGTTCAGTACGCACATGCCCGAATATGCAGTATTTTAAAAGCGCTCACCGAGGACGGTATATCGGTTTCCCGCAATTGTAATCTTGCGCTTTTACATGAGCCGGATGAAATAGCTTTAATCAAGCAAATTGCAAAGCTTCCGATTGAGATCGACGCGGCGGCAAAGGAATATGACCCCGCGCGTATCACACGCTATACCGTAGAGCTGGCAAGCGCATTTCATCGCTTTTATACAAACTGCCGTGTGCGCGGATGTGAGCATGATTTATGTCAGGCGCGCGCCTCGCTGTGTATGGCCACCAAGCAGGTCATCAAAAACTGTTTGACAATTCTTAAAATAACAGCTCCTGAGTCAATGTAATTCATTTTTCAGGCAATTGCGAATAAACAAATTCGGGACAGAACCAACTTCCTGCCCCGCCCCCGCATGGACGGTGAGCAAACGCCCACGGATTTTCGCAACCGCTTTCATTTGTTCTCACTTTGAAAGGGGAATAGGACATGATTAATAATTTTAACGGCAATCTGTACGGGCAGCAAGAGTATCGTGATATCGATGAGCAGACAAAATCAGGTTTAAACTCATATTACTCACCACAGCGGCAAAAAAGCACAAGCAATAGCAGCCCGTCACGGATGATGGCCTTGCTTGTTGTCGGTTGGGTTGTAATGATAGCCGCATTTGGAATGAACGCTTTTTTAGGTGTTGCTATTCTTATAATTCTTGTTTTTGTCGTCATCCGTATGGCAGTCGGCACAACTAAGTCAATGTCCGGAAGAACCTCCAAATCACAATGGTCCAATCAAAACAACGAGGGCCATCTGTGTGACCCTGAGCAGCACACCTTTGAGGACAACAGCGGGCGTGAAACGCTTTCAAACATGGAATCCGGATATTCAACCTATGACCATGTTCCGGCACAGAGCAATCAGTTTTCATATGCCCAAAACAAAACCAATTCTTATCTTCATCAGCGCATGCTGACGCAAGGCGAATTCTCCCGCAAGTCCGAGGAGCTTCGCTCACTTCGTGATGCGGGTATCATAACGCCTGAGGAATACGGCCTTAAACTTCGGGAATACACCGCATATACAAAGCAATAAGCTCGTCTGAAACTGAGCTTGCTTTTTCTTTTGCCGTCATAAACCTTTGATATAATAAGCAAAAGCGGTCTTGTGGGAATTATCCCGCAAGACCGCTTTTAAACTCTGTGTATTAATCGGCAAAAAATCTTTTTATGCTGCTTCTTTCCATGTGCCCGAGCGATATATATCTTTTTTTATCAGCTGAGAATTACCACTTTATCTCCCCGAAAGTAATTCCCGTGTAGTAATGCTCCAGAATCTGATGATAATTCCAATCCTGCGCAATCGCATATTCATTTGCACCTGCCTGACTCATCCCGACACCGTGCCCGTTGCCGAGTGTTTTAAATACCAGATGAGTATTTGATGCGGTAAGGGTGAAGCAGCTTGAGCGTAGCGACAGGCACTGCATCAGATCATAGCCTGTTACTGTTTTTTGACCGTCTATCGAGACATGGCTGACATATCCGCCCGAGGTTTCATCAATTATTTTAATCCAGTTTGCGGTATTGTCAGACAGTGTTATCTCATAAAAGCTTTCAAGTCTTGATTTAAGCGCTTCCTTGGAGAATGTGGTTTCGCGGTTATAGCCGGTCGCCTGATAATCATATCTGCTCTCAACAGAAACAAGATATGGATAGGCTACACCGAATATCTCCTCGCTCGAATTTGTCTTTCCTGCCGAGACCGCAAAATACGGTGTAAATGCTATCTGGCCATCATAATACATCGCCTCGTTGATGACACCGGTAACCAGGTCAATTACCCTCTGTGTCGGGTTAACCCCGGATACGGCAGGCGCACCGGTCGAGTTGTACGAATGCTTCAGCCACGTTATTGTGGCAACTGCCTGAGCCTTTATCGCCTCATCATCAAATGATGCGCTCATCTCGGCGGCAACAATACGGCTGACTATATAAATCGGTGTATCGGTTACCTCTTTTCCATTCATGTTGACCGTGATCACCGTCTGCCCGTCCACAAGAGTAGAATTCCCGATTACACCATCTTCGACAACCATTCCGCCGGTGCTTCCCAATGAATTATCATTTGGATTTGCTGCATTTTTATCGTTTGCGATGAGCCAATTCAGCCATTTATCACGCTCGATTTTCTCATTGACTACCGAGGCTGTTCCGGTCTTTTCATAATAAGCTTCCGGGTATAGGGCTGCTCTGTTTAAGCTGATCGCATTTTTTTGCATATCGCTGTTTTCACCGTCGCGAACACGGCGCGCAACAACAATCAGCTTTGCTCCGTTCCAATCGGGTATATCTGTTACAAGAGTGAGAAAAGAATCAGTGCTTCTTATGTCGGTATCAATATTGTAAAGTGAACGCATTTTCATTTCAATCACAAACTCCTGAAACTCTTCCGGAGTTGCGAAGGTATTCTTTTCAAATTCGGTCTGGGTATTTCCAAGCATATTGTTTGTATTTGCAATATAGACCGATGCCATTTTATACTGTGCCGTACCATAAATACTCTCGTAGCTTATCAAGCTCTTAGATTGAACCATTGAAGGTTCAGAGTACGATCGTGTGTTTCCAAACAGCTGGCTGCTATCGCTCGGTCTTCCGTAGACAACAACGTTTTGTGCAGCCGCTGCATCAACACCAAATGGAATATTAGGGCAGCCGATCTTGTTCTTTGACCCTTCAAAGTCGTGGTTGTCATAAAACCCATCTTCCCTGTTTTGAACCACAACACTGTCAAGCGTTGTGCCGTCCGCAGATAGCCAGCCCACTGTATCGGGATTGCGTTCAACGAGCGAGGTCAGACGATTGGACGCTGCTGCGGTGCTGAACGTGCTCTGAAGATTGGCATATATATTTTCCTCTACCTTGGCCCGTATCGCACCCACCGTAAAAAAAGCACCCGCCATGATAACCACCGCGCATAAAGCGCTGACTATTCCTTTTTCAACCATTACCGATGACTTTTTCTTTGGCTTTCCCTCCCGTTCCAAATCCGCTAAATCCTTCGAGCTGAATTGCTTAACGTTTTCTATCGGCAATCCTGTAATAAATCGGCGAACCATATCAAACGCGTTCAATACGCATAATTGCCTGATGTTATCGCGGCTGCGCATATTTCCGAAATTGAATTTTTTCACAAGTACTTTATTTTTATCTGCCACGGCAATATACACAAGACCTACCGGCTTGTCGATAAAACCCTCATTGGTAGGTCCCGCAATGCCGGTTATTCCGACACCGATTCCCGACTTTGCTTTCAGCAAAGCACCCTTCGCCATCTCCGCTGCAACAACCGAGCTGACCGACGAATATTTACGCACAATAGACGAATCTATTGCAAGGCATTGTTCCTTTGCTCTGTCAGAATAGGATGAGTAACCGAGCTCAAAAATCTTGGAAGCTCCGCTGACAGCCGTTATTCCTGCCGCCATCAAGCCGCCGGTACAACTTTCGGCAACCGATATTCTCACATTTGACTTGTCGAGCAGATGGACGACAGTTTCGTTCATCTCGCTTCCGTCAGAAGAATAAATGTACTCGCCCAACCGCTCTTTTAGTTTTTCGACATGGCTTTCGAGTAATTTGTTTGCACCCTGCACTGTTTTTGCCAGGGCTGTAACGACAATTTGAACCTCTCCTGTCTTTGCATAGAGCGCCGCATGCGGATTGCTCGCATAAAGCAGGTCTTTGATTTTTGTCTCAAGCTCGCTTTCCCCGATTCCGAATAAGTGAAGAGAAATATGAGCTGCATGAACATCTGCGAATTTTTCAAGTCTTGGTCTAAGCTCTTTTTCAAACATTGGTTCAAGCTCACAGGGCGGGCCCGGCAAAAGCGCAATAACTTGATTCTTACTCTGAATGAAAATTCCGGGAGCTGTACCATTTTCATTTTTCAGAATCTTGCCACCCTCGACAACCATTGCCTGTTTCAGATTATTCTCGGTCATCTGCAAGCCTTTTTGATCGAAAAATTTGCGGATTTCATCCTCTACAGCCTGACTTTTCACAAGTCTGAGCCTCAGAGCTTTAGCGACGGTCTCTTTGGTCAAATCGTCCTTAGTAGGTCCGAGACCCCCGGTGAATATAATGACATGGCTTCGCGAAATGCTCCGCTTAGTTGCATCTGTTATATCATTTTCAATGTCGCCTATGACCGAATGCCTGTGAACATTAAAGCCCATCTGCGACAAATTTCTCGCAAGATAGGTCGTGTTCGTATTCGCGGTATCGCCCATTAGCAGCTCGTTTCCAACCGAAATAATTTCGGCTTTCATACGACCACCTCCTAAGGTATTAGTGTGTATAGGTCGGAAAAATGTTTCATTTTAATAATGTAATTATTTGCCGCCTCAAGCTCAAGCCGTGGCAAATCCACCTTGCTTTCGGCTTCAAGTATCTCAGCAAGATGCGGTTTGGTTTTCGGATGTTTGGGCGTAAATACAGTACAGCAGTCTTCAAACGGCTCTATTGATGTCTCAAAAGTACCTATTTTTCGTGCGATTTCTATGATTTCCACTTTATCCATTCCGATAAGCGGACGAAAAACCGGAACCGCCGCTGCCTCATCAGTGCACTGAATCGCAAGCATTGTCTGAGATGCAACCTGTCCGAGACTCTCGCCTGTTATTATTGCACCGCAATTCTCACGTCCGCATATTATATTGGTTATACGCATCATTGAACGGCGCATTAGCACCGTAAAAAGCTCATCGGGGCAGTTATCGCGAATTGCCACCTGTGTCTCGGTGAATGGAATGCAAAAAAGAGCAAAGTTTCCGCAATATCTGCTGATTAGTCCACTGAGCCGCTCGACCTTGTCAAGTGCGCGTTCACTTGTGTATGGCGGAGACATAAAGTGCACGCCGCATAAATCAAGTCCGCGTTTAGCCATCGTATATGCCGCAACCGGGCTGTCAATTCCACCTGACAGCATAATCGCCGCCCTTCCGCTTGTGCCGACAGGCATCCCCCCCGCCGCCTCTATTTTGCCGCTGTGTATATAAGCTGCGAAATCCCGTACCTCAGCCACCACGGTTAAATCGGGTTTGTTCATCGTCACCGAAAGATGCGGGAATTTCTCGAGTATATATCCTCCGAGCTCACATGACAGCTCCATTGAATTCATTGGAAAGCTCTTGTCCGAGCGCTTTGACTCAACCTTGAATGTTCGGGCGCTTTGCAGCTGATCTGCAAGATATTCCACAGCCGTCTCGCACATGGATTCAAAATTCTTTTCGCAAATCTGCGCGCGGTTTATGGCAGAAAGCCCAAATATGCATTTCAGAATGTCACACGCCCTATCAACATCGGCACTCTCATTTAGGGGTTCAATATACACAGTGCTCTGAGCCTTATAAACCTTAAACTCACCGGCAAATTGCATTCTGCGACGTATCGTTTTGAGCAAAACGGCTTCAAAGGACGAGCGATTCAGACCCTTTAGCGCTATTTCGCCGTATTTTGCAAGAAGGATTTTTTTCATCTGTTGTTTTTTCCTCTGCGCTGTAATTTGCGCATATTTCCAATCGTATTTTGATTCACTTAGATTCTTACAAGCTCACTCTGTGCATCCTTAAGCGCCTGCACAAGCTCGTCAATCTGCCACGCCTGAGTACTTTCGCAAAAACTTATTCGAAGCGCGCTGTCAATAAGCTCACTCGGCAGCTTCATAGCACTCAACGTGTGGCTTTTTTCGCCCTTGCTGCACGCTGATCCGCTTGATACATATATTTCTCTCTGCTCCAAAAAATGCAGAACTGTTTCACTTCGATATCCGATAAGCGAAAAATTAAGGATATACGGGCTCGCGGTATCGGGAGAATTTATCCTGACATTTTCAAGCTTGCAAACAAGCTCTCTGAGTTTTTGATTGAGCTCTGTAATTCTCGATAGCTTTTCCATCGGATTTGCTTCGGTCAGCAAATCGACAGCTTTTGCAAACCCGACCGCATAGGCGAGATTTTCAGTTCCGCTGCGCAGGCCCTTTTCCTGTAAACCTCCGAAAATCACATTTGCAATATTCAGTCCCTTGCGGACATACAATGCTCCTATACCCTTTGGCCCGTGTATTTTATGCGCACTTACCGACATTGTGTCAATAGCTCCGTCAAGTTTCAACGGGCGCTGCTTCATAAAACCCTGTACATTGTCACAATGGAATGCCGTCCGCTTGTTTATTTCCTTGACGCGTTCTGCAAGCAGCTTTGCATTATTAATCGTTCCGATTTCGTTGTTCACATACATAACCGAGGCAAGCGCGGTGTTTTTATTAATGTTCTTCAAAAAGTCGGTTTCATCTATAAGTCCGTTTTTCCCCGGCATTATTCGATGAACTCCAAAACCCTCTCTCTCAAGCGCCTTAACACACTGCTCTACACTCGGATGTTCGAAACCGCTGACAACTATTTCCTTGCCCCACTGCTTGCGAGCACGGGCGCAACCCAGCATGGCGAGATTGTTTGACTCTGTTCCGCTTGCGGTAAAATACACCTCGTCACTGCTGCATCCGATACCCGCAGCGACCCGTGAGCGCGCGTCTTCAAGCAGCTTTTGAGCTTCAAAGCCTATGTTGTAAAGCGAGCTTGGATTAGCAAAACAGTTTTGCAGCGCATTGTATACATCATCTGCGCACTGCCGAGCCACCTGTGTAGTTGCTGCATTGTCGAGATAATTCACTGTGTACCCCCAGCATTTTTTTGCATATACTTTAGTATATAATAATTATATTCCATTTTCAACTTTTATGATTGTATTTTGCAGCCATACACTGCCTGATTTTCCTTTTCTGCCCTCAATATCACAAAAGTCTTTGCTTTGCCTGCAACTTTTTCGGCATTCTGAGTCTAAATATAGTATTGTATATTACAAGCGAAAATGCTATTGTAAGTGTCACAACAACCGGCGATGCATTTGTGCTGTCATTTTTAAATTCGGCGTTCCGCTCGCCGCTAAAAGCGGACGTTCAGGCATCAAATTAAATACGCCCACAAGCTGAGTTTGCGTCTGATTTCGGAGGATTCATGGGTTTTAAAAGTATATTGCCAAATGAAATTGTATTGAGCCCGTTTAAAGTTTTTGACAAGGAGTGGGCGCTGCTGTCGGCGGGCACTGCGGAATCTTTTAACTCCATGACTGTGTCATGGGGAGGAGTAGGTACGCTTTGGAGCCGAGCCGTTGCAACTGTTTATGTGCGTCCGCAGCGCTACACCCGTGAGTTTATCGAACGTGAAGATTTTTTCACACTCTGTTTCTTCAATGGCAGTCACATGAAGGATTTGAGCTATATCGGCAATACAAGCGGCAAAAATAAAGATAAAATAGCAGCTACAGATTTAACCCCCTGTTTTAACAACAGTTCAAATTCGCCGATGTTCGAACAGGCTGAGCTTGTTCTTGTGTGCAAAAAGCTCTATTTCGACGACATAAAAAAAGAGAACATCTCAGAGAGCGAAATTGTTGACAAAAACTATCCCAAAAGCGATTTTCACCGCCTTTATATCGGTGAAGTTGTCGAAGCTTTTATTAAGGAATAACAGAATGAAAAACATCAAACAAACAGCTCCATATTTATTGATAAATCTACTTGCATTTTACCTTTTAC